>JAFTRX010000105.1 GCA_017462015.1 Lentisphaeria bacterium | reverse complement strand
GAACGCGACCGGTGGTGATATCGCGACGTTAATGTGAGTTTTTTCAAGGCGAAGCTGAGGGAGTGTACGACTGTACTCGACCGAAGCTGAGTCCGCAGAAAAGGCTCGCAGGAACAAGCGAGATTGCCGCCGCAGGTTGTTCTTATAAAAAGGGGGGGGCTGTTGCAAAACCTCTGGTTTTGCAACAGCCCCGCAGATTTCTCACATCGGCATTACGCCTTGCTGTCCTCTTTTTTGTTTCCGGGAGCATCGAGTGCTTCCAGTTCCGCTTTGTCAGCCAGAGACATATTGCCTTCCACCTGACCGTTGTCCAGGAAGTTCAATTTCCGGTTCTTCAGGTCACGGAACAACTGGCGCATGTCAACCACGGAACCGATGCCGTACCAGAATGTCACCACCACGGTAATAAATCCGGGCACCAGCAAGCTCGTCACCAGGAAGTAACCGCTCCACCACTCTTTCGGCCAACGCTGGAACAAGTTCCATATCACGATCAGCACGAACGCTCCGAGGAAGCGGTAGATGATCGAATACACAAAGATAGAACGCGCAATGACCCGATCCCAGAAGGTGTATTCCGGTGTGATTCCGATAAGTTTGCTGCAAACGGTCTTCAAACTCCAGGCACTCTTTGTCTGATTAAGATTGTCCAGATTGTACTTTCCGCGATGGAGCATACGGTCAAGGTTGAACGGTTCTTTGCAGGTCAGCTTGGAAACCACAATGTAAACCGTCAATGACGTCAACGTGGCAATCAGATTGAATTCATACGCGTTGATAAAGCACTTGTACGGGTTCACTCTCCACACGATGATCGGCTCAAACGGAGCAGAGATACCCTGCACGACTTTGGTAAAACCATCCAGCCAGTTCATATCCTTGAGGAACGCGTAGAAACTGGTCCAGTACTGCTTCATTCCGATATAGCCCAGCGCCATACCGCAACCGGTAAGCAAACTTGACCACGCACCGGCGGTCGTTCCGAACCGGGTGTAAAGTCCCAACATGCTCATCGCTCCGGCACCGGTCCACATGGTGGTCATCGTACTCATAAAGAGGTTGATATAGTCCAACTGGCTCATCGCCGTCGATCCGAAGTAGAAGAAGATACCGACACCAATGGCGACCGCGCGCACCACCCACAAATGCTGGACCGGCGTCAGCGGTTTCTTGATAAACGGCATCACCACGTCCTGCGTGATGGTCAGAGAGGCGGAGAAGATACGGGTATCGTCCGTGGAGATCATCGCCATGATCATCAACAGACAGAACAATCCGCTCAATCCCGGCGGCAGCATGTGCCGGACACCGACAGCTGTCATCATCTGGTGATAAAGCGTACGGAACTGCTGATACATACTGGCATTGACATCCGCTTCGTCTGCGGTATTGCTGTCGATAGCCTGTTTGACTTCAGCGAGATAAATGGTATCCAAATTGGCATTTTCTTCGAGGGGGCTATCTTTGCCGATGACATGAACGATCGGAGCTTTGCTGTGCATGGCAGAAACCACCTTTTTGCGGAGTCCCTGATGCTTTTCTGCGTGGAACAACCCTTCGGCAACGCGCTCACTGATAGTGTCACGCACCTCTTTTGCCTGTTTGGCAAAATCTTTGTGGTTGAAGTAAGCGATCAACGCAACTGCGATCAGGATGTACAAAATACTGTTCAAACTGCCGCGATAAGTTCCCAGCAGTGCCGCCATCTTCTGTTCATGCGGACTCTTGGCACTGGTACTGTTACCGGCACCGATCCAGCTTCCGCGGTTGACCACCGTCGTGATCAGTGTCACACCGACAAAGAACAAGTTGAAGTCACGCAGTTCGGAAATATCATACGGATCAAGGAAGCTCTGATTGGCAACCCGGTCAGTAAGCACCGGAATGATCTGATCGCTCCAGGAGAATTTGTACAGAATGAATCCGACAAACGTCGCCATGATCGGGTAACAGAACATACCCTGAATACTGTCAGTGATAACCAGCGCCAGCGTACCGCCCATGCAGATGATACCGATCGCCATGGTCAGACAGAACAGAATCAACACGTTGAAGGTCGGGATCTCAAGTCCGAAAACAGTGAAATACTGCGGCAGTCCCAGATAATAGATGAAGAAACGTCCGGCAATCGCGGGCATGATCATGTTGGCAAGCACTTCAGAAAGTGACCGCAGCGCACTGGCGAAAACACGCAGTTTGCGGCTGTAACGCATTTCGATATACTGCCCGTAACTCATCGCCTTGGTTTCACGGAAGCGATAGGTGACAAATCCGGTCAAACTCAGCACCACTCCAAGCGGCATGGTCAGATTCTGCCAGAAGGTCAACGCAAATCCTGTCCGGTAATGCACTTCCACAAAGGCAACCAAACCCATGATCGACAAACCGTTGGCGATATCCGCAATACTGATAAGATACCGCCCGCACAACCGTCCGGCGGAAAGGAAGTCGGAAACCTGCACCACATAGCGCCGGGCATACCACCCCATATACAACACGAACGACACCGGCAGAATGATTATCAACCAGTCCAACGGACTGACGAAGAACCAGTCATCCTGCACAAACCACTGAAAAAATGAACTCATTTTTTCTACGACCTCCTTTACTTATTTGTTAATTTGTCTTAATAAAAAGTATGTTCAATTAAAAATTTAGCACGCGTTTTTCAATATGTCAAGTTGATAATCGTAATTTTTCAGCAACATAATTTTTTAATCATATTACCATTTGACAATACGATAAAAAATAACTTTCCCGTAATTATCCAACTTTCACCAAAAACAAGCGCCGCAACAAGCCAACTCTTTATACAGCAGTCAACTGCGCTTAAAAAAGCAAAAAAAAATCGCGGCTTGGAGAGATATTTCCAAGCCGCGATAACATAACTTTTACGTTATATTACTTTTTTACTCCTCGTCACCGCTGAGCACCGGAGCATCAACAGCCTCAAGTTCAGCTTTATCCGCCAGCGACATATTGCCTTCAACACGACCGTCATCAAGGAAGTTGATCTTTCTTGTCTTCAAGTCGCGGAACAGCTGCCGCATGTCAATCACTGAACCGATACCGAACCAGAAGGTAACAATCACCGTAATGCATCCGGGCACCAGCAAACTGGTGACCAGGAAGTAATTGCTCCACCAGGAACTCGGCCACTTCTGGAAGAGGTTCCAGATCACGATGATAAGGAAGGTTCCAAGGAAACGGTAGATGATCGAGTACACAAAGATGGAATACGCAACCACCCGATCCCAGAAGGAATATTCCGGCGTGATACCAACCAGTTTACTGAACACGGTACGGATACTCCACACCATCTTGCGCTGGTCGATTTTATCCAGATTGTACTTGCCGCGATGGAGCATGCGGTCAAGGTTGAACGGCTCTTTGCAGGTCAGCTTGGAGACGACCAGATAAATCACCAGCGACACCAGCGTAACGCAGAGGTTGAATTCGTATGCATTGATGAAGCACTTGTACGGATTCACTCTCCACACGATGATCGGCTCAAAGGGACGGGAGAAGCCTTCGATCACCGCAGTAAATCCATCCAGCCAGTTCATCTCCTTCAGGAAGCCGTAGAAGTGTGTCCAATACTGCTTCATTCCAATGTAGCTGAGCGCCATTCCGCAACCGGTGAGCAAACTCGCCCATGCTCCGGTGGTCGTACCGAAACGGGTGTAAAGTCCAAGCATGACCATCGAACCAGCCCCCGCCCACATCGCCGTCATCGTACTGACGAAGAGGTTGATATAGTCCAGCTGGCTCATCATGGTCGAACCGACATAGAAGAATATTCCGACACCGATCGCTACCAACCGGATGACCCACATGTGCTGAGTCGGAGTAAGTTTCTTCTTGATGAACGGCATCACCACATCCTGCGTAATGGTCAGAGAGGCGGAGAAGATACGGGTATCGTCCGTGGAGATCATCGCCATGATCATCAGCAGACAGAACAATCCGCTCAGCCCCGGCGGCATCATGTGGCGCATACCGACAGCAGTCATCATCTGAGTATACAGCGTGCGGAACTGCTGATACATACCGGCATTGACCTCCGGCGTATCGACGGTGTTATTGTCGATAGCCTGTTTGACTTCGGCAAGATAAACAGTATCGAGGTTTGCATCTTCCGATAACTTCGCTTCTTTACCGATATGATGGATGATCGGTGCCTTTTTATGCATAGCATCAATAACTTTATTGCGCAGCGCCTGATGTTTTTCCGCATGGAACAATCCTTCGGCAACACGTTCACTGATGGTGTCGCGCACCTCTTTTGCCTGCGGAGCAAAGTCTTTATGGTTGAAGTACGCAATAAGCGCAACCGCAATCAGGATGTAGAAGATGCTGTTCAAGCTGCCGCGATAAGTTCCCAGCAGTGCCGCCATCTTCTGTTCATGCGGACTCTTGGCACTGGTACTGTTACCGGCGCCGATCCAGCTGCCGCGGTTGACAATAGTTGTAACAAGCGTAACACCGACAAAGAACAAGTTGAAGTCACGCAGTTCGGAAATATCATACGGATCAAGGAAGCTCTGATTGGCAACCCGGTCAGTCAACACCGGGATGATCTGATCGTTCCACGAGAACTTATACAGCACAAAGCCAACAAAAATCGCCATGATCGGATAGCAGAACATCCCCTGAATACTGTCAGTGATAACCAGCGCCAGCGTGCCGCCCATGCAGATAATACCGATCGCCATGACCAGACAGACGATGATCAGCACGTTGAAAGTCGGAACTTCCACTCCGAAAACTTCAAAATACTGCGGAAAACCGAAGTAGTAAATAAAGAAGCGGCCTGCCACTGCCGGCATGATCATATTGGCAAGCACTTCCGAAAATGAACGCAAACCGCTGGCAAAAATACGAAGTCTGCGGCTGTAACGCATTTCAATATACTGTCCGAAACTCATCGCTTTCGTCTCGCGGAAGCGGTAGGTCACAAAACCGGTCAAACTCAAGATCACACCCAGCGGCATCGTCAGACTTTGCCAGAATGTCAGCGCAAATCCTGTCCGGTAATGCACCTCCACAAACGCCACAAGTCCGATAATCGACAACCCGTTGGCAATATCCGCCACGCTTATGAGATACCGTCCGCACAACCGCCCGGCAGACAGAAAGTCAGAAACCTGCACCACATAGCGCCGGGAATACCATCCCATGTACAACACAAACGCGACCGGCAATACGATAATCAGCCAATCCAGCGGACTGACAAAAAACCAGTCATCCTTCACCAACCATTCAAAAAATGTTCCCATTCCGTTTTACCTCCTTCAGGTTAATTGTTAAAAAAATAATCTTTTGGTAATGTTTCGTCTCTATAAGATATAGCCAAAAGATTATCTTTTCAAATCGTTTTTATAATTTTTTGATTATTTTTCTGCAAAAACGTCGTGCCGATTTCAAAAATGCAAGAAAAAACTGCAAAAATATAATTGCCTTTTTCTCCACCCGGGTATACATTAAACACAAACCGCAAATCCATAACCAAAGTATCAATAACATGAATCCCTTTTCTGTTCAAACCATAGACAACATCCCCCGCCTTTGCAAAAACAACACACCAATCGCGCCCCTCTTCTTCTGGCAAACTTTGATCGAAGCCCCGGAAGCACGCCATCTTCAGGAGATCGGGATCGAACTTTTCACCTGCTTCCGTTCCGCTCACGCCTTCGAACACCCCTTCTGGGTAGGAGAAAACGAGTACGATTTTTCCTTTTTTGATGACCAGATAAACAACTTCGTCAAACTCTGCCCCCACGGCTATCTGATGCCGCGCGTATACATGTTCGCCCCGGATTGGTTCCTGAAAAAATATCCCGATACTCAAATTTCCTATCCCGACCACTCCGAAAACCGTTCCATGCCCCATGAGTCATTCGCATCCGCCCGCTGGCTCCACGCTCAGGGCGAAGCTTTGCGCCAACTGGTGCGTCACTTCAAAAACGCTCCCTACGGCGACCGCATTTTCGGTATCCACATCGCTGCCGGTTCCTGCGGCGAATGGAACGGCTGGAACCCCATGCAGCCGGATACAAGTTCCGCCATGGAAGCGCGTTTGGGACATCCCCTGCCCCCTCCGGCTGAACTCGACCGCGAATATATGGATGCTTTTTTCACTGCCAAAACTGATGCCATATCCCACTTCTGCAAAATCGTCAAAGCTGAAAGCGACTATCTTACCGCTATTTTTTACGGATACTTTGCCTGTTGTTACCGCCCCTGGAACAAACACGGCGCATTGGAAAAAGTTTTACGCCTTCCGGAACTCGATATTATCGCCGCCCCGCACGAATATTCCCGCCGCACCGCCGGCGAAGATGGCTACTTCCGCGCCCTTGCCGCCACCATCGCCCGCAACGGCAAACTCTTTGTCGATGAAGCCGATGACCGGACTCCGCTTGCCACCCGCCGCGAACTTGCCAACCACCGCATCATCGCCGATACCGATGACGAAGCAATCAACCTCATGCGCCGCGAACTTGGCAGAGCACTGACCAATCTCGCCGGTTTGTGGTATATGGATATCGACAACGCCATGTTCCGCAGCGGCATCTACTACCGCGAAATATACCGCGCAAAATTCTGGAGTGAACGCGCCCTCGCCCTCCCCTGGAAACGCGTCAGCCGCATCGCCGTCATCTCCGCCGATGACGGCAGATTCGACCTCCCCGCAGAACACCGTTTCATGGCATACGATGAAGGTGCAAACAACGCCCTGCTGATCCCCGAACTCTGCCGTATCGGCGCTCCTTTTGACATGTATTCCGCTTGCGATGCCACTTTCGATGTTCTGCAAAACTACCAGTTGATCATTCTCATCAACGGCTTGAACATCTCTGCTTCCTTGCGCTCGACATTGAAATCTCTTCGTAATCAGGGACGCACTTTCATCTGGGGTTACGGCTCCGGCGCCTGGCTCAACAACAAATACGATCCCTCTGCAATGCTCGATCTTACCGGAATATATTTTGAATCAGCGGCAACTCAACCCATGCCCAAAATCGACGATTTCAGCTTCGACTGGTATGAATCAGAAATCTCTCCGGGCTTCTTCCCGCTTTCCGCTTCCGCAGAATACCCCGACTGGAGCAGCTTCTATCGCGGCTACCCCCGCTGGGACGTATCCGACTTGCACGCCATCTGCCGCAAGTGCGGCGTGTTTTTGTACTGCGACTCATTCGATATAGTCGATGCCTCCGAAAGCGCGCTGCTCTTTCACGCCACCTCCTCCGGAGAAAAACACCTATTCCTCCCCTCACCCCACACCGTCACCGATATGATTTCCGGTAACGTCATCGGCAAAAACCTCACCCGCTTCTCCTTCTCCGCCTCCAAAGGCGAAACCCGCCTCTTCGAGCTTTCTTGATAAGACTGGCAATCGGGGGAAGGGGAAAACTTTTTTTCTCGAGAAAAAAGCCGAACGTCGGCACCGGTTTCTCCTTCCCCCGTCCCCCATCCTTTTTCAAAAAAAGCGGGGTATTGTGCCGCTCCGTTGTCGCGGCACTTTCGCGACACAGCTCACGGGCACAAAAAAACGGCTGCCGGAAATTTACCTTCCGGCAGCCGCAGCTTTATCGCTGTTTTTATTCCTTGACCTCAGCTTTAGCTTCAGCATCAGCATCAAGCGCTTCAAGCTCAGCTTTATCAGCAAGGGACATATTTCCTTCCACGCGACCATCGTCGAGGAAGTTGATCTTTCTCGTCTTCAGATCCCGGAACAACTGGATCATATCTTTGACAGATCCGATACCGAACCAGAAGGTAACGATCACCGTGATGATTCCGGGAACCACCAGACTGGTGACGAGGAAGTAACCGCTCCACCACTCCAACGGCCACTTCTGGAAGAGGTTCCAGATAACGATCGCAACAAACGTTCCAATGAACTGGTAGACAATGGAGTATCCGAAAATGGAGTACGCGACCACCTGATCCCAGAAGGTGTACTCCGGCGTGATACCGATAAGTTTACCGAACACGGTCTTCAAGTTCCACGCGCTCTTTTCCTGATTGAGATGGTCAAGGTTGTATTTTCCGCGATGGAGCATACGTTCCAGATTGAACTGCTCTTTGCAGGTAAGTTTGGAGACCACGATGTAGATCGCCAGAGACAGAACCGTGACGATCAGGTTGAATTCGTACGCGTTCATAAAGCACTTGTACGGATTCACTCTCCACACCACGATCGGTTCAAACGGAGCAGAAATGCCTTCCACAACTTTGGTGAAACCATCCAGCCAGTTCATATCCTTGAGGAACGCATACAAGCTCGTCCAGTACTGCTTCATTCCGATATAGCCCAGCGCCATACCGCAACCGGTAAGCAAACTTGACCACGCACCGGCAGGCGTGCCGAACCGGGTGTAAAGTCCCAGCATGATCATGGGACCGGCCCCCGCCCACATCGCCGTCATCGTACTGACGAAGAGGTTGATATAGTCCAACTGACTCATCGCCGTCGAACCGAAGTAGAAGAACACCCCCACTCCTATCGCCACTGCCCGGATCACCCACAAGTGCTGAACCGGTGTCAACGGTTTCTTGATAAATGGCATCACCACGTCCTGCGTAATGGTAAGCGCCGCAGAGAAAATCCGGGTATCGTCGGTGGAGATCATTGCCATAATGAGCAGCAGACAGAAGAGTCCGCTCAAGCCCGGCGGCATCATGTGACGCATACCGACAGCGGTCATCATCTGGAAGTACAGCGTGCGGAACTGCTGATACATACCGGCATTTTCGGCAGCATCGTCACCTTCGTTATTGTCGATCGCCGCCTTGATTTCGGCGAGATAAATGGTATCCAAATTGGCATCTTCATCCAACGGCGCCTCTTTACCGATTTCATGGATGATCGGCTTTTTGCTGTCAACGATTTTGACAACTTTATCATGCAGCGCCTTGTGATTTTCGCTGTGGAACAGTCCGGTTGCGACCTGTTTACTGATGGTGGCGCGGACTTCATTCGCCTGTTTGGCAAAATCCTTGTGGTTGAAGTAGGTGATGAGCGCAACAGCAATCAGCACATAGAAAATGCTGTTCAAGCTGCCGCGATACGCCCCCAGCAGAGATGCCATCTTCTGTTCATGCGGGCTCTTGGCACTGGTGGTGTTACCGGCGCCGATCCAGCTGCCGCGGTTGACAATAGTTGTAATAAGCGTCACACCGACAAAGAACAAGTTGAAGTCACGCAGTTCGGAAATATCGTAGGGATTGAGGAAGCTCTGATTGGCGACGCGGTCGGTCAGCACCGGCACGATTTCGTTGCTCCAGGAGAATTTGTACAGAATGAATCCGACAAACGTCGCCATGATCGGGTAACAGAACATACCCTGAATACTGTCCGTAATAACCAGCGCCAGCGTACCGCCCATGCAGATGATACCGATAGCCATGATCAAGCAGAGCAGGATCAGCACGTTGAAGGTCGGGATATCAACACCGAAAACGGTAAAATATTGCGGGAAGCCGAAGTAGTAAATGAAGAAACGTCCGGCGATCGCGGGCATGATCATATTTGCCAGCACCTCGGAAAGTGAGCGCAGACCGCTGGAGAAAATACGCAGCTTGCGGCTGTAACGCATTTCAATATACTGTCCGAAACTCATCGCTTTCGTCTCGCGGAAACGATAGGTCACAAAACCGGTCAAACTCAATACGATTCCAAGCGGCATGGTCAGGTTCTGCCAGAAGGTCAGCGCAAAACCTGTCCGGTAATGCACTTCAACATACGCGACAAGTCCGATGATCGACAATCCGTTGGCGATATCCGCAATACTGATAAGGTATCGTCCGCACAACCGACCAGCGGACAGGAAGTCGGATACCTGCACCACATAGCGCCGGGCATACCACCCCATGTACAACACAAATGACACCGGCAGAATGATTATCAACCAGTCCAGCGGACTGACGAAGAACCAATCATCCTGCACTAACCACTGAAAAAATGAACCCATTTTTCCTACAACCTCCTCTATTCATTTTATTCTCTTAACAAGAAAATACGCATGTTTGAAATTTAGCACATATCTTGCAATATTTCAAGCTGAAAATCGTAATTTTTCAGCAATATAACTTTTAAGTTATCATTTTCGCCCCGGCGCAAAACGCAAAAATAATTTTTCGAGTATCAAAATTGCGTTAAATATCGTCACTTCATATCCGCCAGCACACAGTCCCGAAGCTGCGCCCGGATCGACTGCACCGGCGAAGATAAAACGTGCTGAACATAAAACAGTGTCATCTCCTCCTCCGGCCAAATCGCCAGAAATGCCCCGGCAGCTCCGCCCCAACCGTAATCCCGGGCACTTCCCCCCGGACGCGGACAGCGGACACCCAGTCCGTAAGAATAATTCTTATCCGGCTGGAAATCCAAGCGCGCACTTTCAGCCGCAAGACAAATCTGCGGCGCACTCATCCGGGCGATCGTCTCAAACTTGAGCAAACGCCCGGTACGCAACGCCTCAAGGAAAGCGATGTAATCATCCACGGTGGAAATACATCCGGCGCCTCCGCTTTCGTAAGCGTAACCGAGTTTGTAGCTCTGAATCTGCGGCCCGCAGAAAACATATTTACCGCTTTCGGCATTGTACCGGTACTGCGCGGCAATTTCCGGCAGCTCCTCTTCCGGCAGCAAAAATGTTGACCGCTTCATGCCAACTGCATCAAAAATATTCTCTTTAACGAACTCGCCGAACCGCTTTCCGGAAGCAACTTCCACCACAGCGGCAAGCACATCGTGACACAAACTGTAGCGCCAGGAAGCACCCGGTTCAAAGACCAACGGGTCACATGCCAAATATTTCATCGCCTCCCGGGTCGGCATCGCGCCATGGGTTTCAGCGATACCCCGCTTGAGATTTTCCGATGCAACATTGTAGGTCAATCCGGCAGTCATGGTGAACAAATGACGGATGGTCATGGTATTTCTGACCTCTTCAATTTTTCCGTCCACACTCTTTTTCATCTGCCGGAACTCCGGAAGATATTCATAAACCGCATCATCCAGACGGATAATATCCTTTTCCACCAGCATCAATGCGGCGGTACAGGTTATCAATTTTGAACAGGAATAGATGTTGTACCGCTCACTGCCGTCGACCGGGCGGGTTCCGGCTTCATCCGAAAAACCGGAGCGGTACCGGAAAATACACTCTCCGCGCCGCAACACCTTGCAATCCATTCCGGGAATTCCGACAGCTTCAAAATGTTTCAAAAAATTCAGTGTTTTTCCATTCTGTTTCATGTCATGTATCCTTATAACCAAAACCGTGTTCCGGATAATATAGTCGCCGTTCCCGGAGTTGTCAAGCATCCGGCAGAAAATTCTGCTATTGGCAGTTCAAACGCCCGATGCCTCCCCGCAATGGCATGCATTTACTTTTACTATCGGCTGATTTTCTGCGATTTTTCAGGGAAAAAAGTTGAAAATCCCGGAATATATGCTATTGTAATAGCCCATTCGAAACGTGCGAATCAGATATTCAAGTTTTTTGACGTTCCGGATATATAACCAAAGAAGGTCTGTTATGAAAATAAAACAATGGAGTATTTGTATCATTATGTCTCTGCTCGGCAATGCTCACGCCGCCCCGGAAATCACCTTGCAGCAGATAAAAACCAATTTTAAAGGCGAATTCTGCTATGTTCACGCCCGGGCGGGAATGACTCCGGATGGAACCGCGATCCTTACCGCTCAGCCGCTGATACTGAAAGGGACGGACGTCTTTTACGGTTTGGAAATGCTCAAAAGCCGCGATGGAGGAAAGACATGGGGAAGTTTTGAAAAATCCAAAACCATGATCCGCCGGAAATATGATGCTGAACGGGAATATGTCATATCCGACAGCACCCCGTTTTATCACAAAAAAAGCGGTAAACTTCTTATCACCGGACACAGCGCGGTATATTTGAAAAACCGCCTTGCTCCCCCGCCACGCCCGCGCCATACGTTATGGAGCATTTTTGATTTTGCCTCCGGAGACTGGGAAGTGCCGCGCCAACTTGAAATGCCGGATAATGAGTTGTTTTTCAGTTATGGAGCCGGTTCCACGCAAATTCTGGAGCTGCCGGACGGTGATCTGCTGATCCCGGTTTACGGTGTGTCTCTTGATGACGTGAAGATGTCGAAGCGATACGGCAATACCCGGGTGCTGAAATGCAGTTTTGACGGCAAAGAACTTAAAGTAAAATCCTTCGGTAAACCACTTACGGTAAATGTTCCCCGGGGATTGGGTGAGCCGTCGGTAACAGAATTCAACGGCAAATATTTTCTGGCACTGCGCAACGATAAAATGGGATATGTTGCAGTGAGCGAGGATGGATTGAATTATTCAACACCGGTTCCGCTTTGTTTCGATGACGGAAAACTTTCCGGGAACTACAATACCCAGATGCACTGGCTCAAAGGCGGCGGTAAACTCTATCTGGTCTACACCAGAAAAGATGCCAAAAACGGCCACATCTTCCGTCACCGCGCCCCCTTGTATATGGCGGAATTTGCCCCTGAAAAATTGTGTATCATCCGCAAAACTGAAATCATCGCCGTTCCGGAACGCGGTGCAAGGTTGGGCAATTTCGGTTGTCTGCAAATAAACGGGAATGAAGCATGGATCATCGCCGCCGAATGGATGCAGACCACCTCCCCGAATTCCTCGGATTACACCCGCTGCATGAAATACGGCAGCGACAACTCCATCTGGATCGCCAAAATCAAATTCACCCGAAAATAAAAGTCAGGCGCCGCCTTTTCTCCAAAAAATCTCCCTGCGGCGGCGGGAGAGCCGCCTCGCCGCTCGTGCTTCGCACTCGGCGGTTGCAGTCGATTTTCCGGAGACCTCGCTCTGCGGCATTCCGCAGCTTGCGCTTTGCTCATGCCTTGAGAATG
>JAFTRX010000104.1 GCA_017462015.1 Lentisphaeria bacterium | reverse complement strand
CTGGTGGCGCGGCGCATAGCGCACGCGCGTTTTGCTTGCGCAAAACAAAATCTGACAAAATCACTTTTTCAAAATCCTATTTTCTTCCGCTGAAAAAATTGAAAAAACAAACTTTTTTCTGATTTTATGGGATATCTGTGAATTCATCCTAAGAAAATCCATTTTCAGCTTGACAAATCGATATATCTGTGGTAAATTTATTGTACGCGTGTTTTTCCTTTACTTTTTGCGGTTATTAAAATAAAGGAACAGATGCACTTTTGTTGAACAACCCGTTCCATCACAAAATTTGGGACATTAATAAAATTTTAATTTAACGTTGGAGTTTGTTATGAAAAAATCTCCCCGGTACCGGGGTTATGACATGCCATGTCATAACCGATTCACCCTCATTGAACTTTTGGTGAGCAAAACTTGTCAAATATGTGTTTCGCTGTTTTTTCAGCAGAAGATTTTGTCTGATTTTGCGACAAACTGGAGCAAAACTACCCCGCTTTTCTTGAAAAAGGGAGAGGGGTGCGGGGAGAGGGGAAAAACCTCTTTTCCCGTGAAAAGAAGTTTTTCCCCTTTCCCCGCGAGCCATTTCACTTTAATAGAATTGCTGGTTGTAATTGCAATTATTGCGATATTGGCGGCGATACTGCTGCCGGCGCTGCAGAGTGCGCGGGAGAGAGGGCGCAGTGCCAACTGCCTCAACAATCTCAAACAGCAGGGAACTGCTGTACTCTCCTACACTGACGCCTTTGGCGGATATTATCCCAAGCACACCAACAATCACAGCGGCAGAATTTGGAATGGCGTGCTTATCTGGCTCAAATTTATTGAAAAAAACTCATTTCTCTGTCCATCTTTACCCCCCGCTACCATCGCCAACCGTCCGCAGGACTACATCAATTTGACGAATGAGAGTTTCAGTATGACCTACACCGGTTACGGTTACAACTGGAATGGATTCGGTCATGCCCGTTATTCCCGGGGCAAACTTATGGGCGAAAACGATTTGGTCAATACCACCTATAAACACGAAACAGATGTCCGCCGCCACAGTAAATGTTTTCTGATTATGGACACCCAATGCACCAAAAACGGTCTATCCAGCGGCATCTACCGGGTGTGTTCCTCAATAAAAAATTCCAACAGCGAGGGGTATCCGCACATGCGGCACAATAAGAATGTCAACATTCTTTATGCTGACTGTCATGCTGACAGTGCCCGGGCAAAAAACTCAACCTATCCGCTGGAAAACATCAATCAAAACTGGATAGGCTGGTAATTAAACTGATTATACAAAAGAGTGTTGTCTCATTTTTTGTAAAAAATACAACCTGCGGCGGCGCATTGCGCGCAATCTCTTGGCAAATCGGCGGACTCATCATCGGTCGAGGACAATAGTCCACTCCCTCTGATTCGCCTTGATTTGCCTTCGACCTTGCATCACACTGCATCCGCCGACTGCAATCAAACCGTTTTTATAGTTGACAAATCACAGCTTTTGCTGTATATTTTCGTATAGCAACAGTTTTTGTTGCAAGTTACTATAAACGTTCACAAAATTTTGGACATTAACTACAAAAGAGAAAGATATTGAAAATGAAAAAATTAACATTTGTTTTTGCCGGGTTGTTACTGGCGTTTCAGAGCTACGCCGCCAATGATCTTATTGAGGTCAAAACTGTCAAAGATTTTCAAAGCCGCAAGGGAGTTGCTGCCCGGCCGGAGGGGGTATTTACCATATCCAGAGCATCATGGTTTTCCGCTAAAAAATATATTGATGTAACTGCGGATACAGCATACAAAGTTTCATGCTTCATCCGCAGTGCAGGCAATGCAAAACTGCGCATCCGTCTCGGGTTGTCCGTTCTCGGAGCGGATAAAAAGCCGGTATTCTTTTCCGGAGTAAATCCGGTCAAAAATACTGAGGCTGTATTAGTCGCTCCGGTGAAGCCTGAACAGAATTTCATCATTGTCAAAGATGCTTCCAAATGGCTTCCCAAACTGCCTTCCCGTATCGTCTACGATGTCGACCCCACCGGACAATTGCGCGACATCCCCAACAACTCCTACCTCGGCAATCGGGTCATCTCTATTGTGCCCCACGAAGGCAATTTCAAAATCACCTTTTCCGGCAAAGCCGGTATTGAATTGCCTGCCGGACACTTTGTCCGCCAGCACGCCGACGGCCGCCGTGCCATCCTCGGTCCGCCGACCACTGTCTCAAACGAATGGAAAAAATATGAGTTTATCATCGTTAAAGGCATCTCCCCTGATGCCAAAGCGACCAATAAACTTTTCCCCGGCGTTGCCAAAATATCTCCGCTACTGGTTGTCCCCGGAGCGATCAATATCAAAGACTTCAAATTGGAGAAAATAAAGTAAAATGAAGACTCTGCTTGCTTTTTTCGCCGTCTCGGCGGTATTTTATTCGCTTAACGCCAGACCGATGCCGGATGCGGAAGCGGTCAAATATTTAAAAAAACTCGCCCAAAGCAGTAAAAACTATCAACGCCGTGCCGCCAAAACCTATTTTTTCAGCCGTGCTCAGCTCAAATACGGTTTAGAGCGAAACGATTATCTGCGGCGGTGGTGCGACCGCCCGCTGATGCAGGATTCATCATATTCGCGGGCTGGAACTTTTGAGCGCAGTTACGGCGGCACATACAGCCGTAAAGGTTTTATAAATCCGAAAACATTCGCAGTGGAAAGTGCTTTGCTGAAAAAATTCAACTTCGCCGGATTTGCCTTTTTCCCTGAAACCTCCGGACGGGTCAATATTTATGACCATGTCGGTCAGCCTTACGCCACCCCGATAATCCTGATGCCGGAATATGCCGGAGGAGCAAATCTCAGCGATTTGGACCGGCGCATGGTTCTGGCGGAGCAGGCGTTGAAATCTCCGCACACCTTCCGGATCAACGGAAAAGTAGTCATCACCAGCTATCCGGCCTCTGCAGACTCCCGGCCGTGGGCGGCATTGAAGAAACGGTTGATCGAAAAATTCGGCGACAAGTTTATTCTCATGCCGTGGACCGTTATCTCTCACGATCTCAAGCCCAGCGGGAAAAATGGCAAATACAGCGTTGCCGATATAAAGAAAATGGAGGAAAATCTCCGGACCATTCTCCGCAATGTGGATGGATTTTATCACAATGCTCCCCCGTTCCAAAACCGCCGTTACCACTGGGAATTTGACCGGGAAGTGCTTATCCCCATTATTCACAGCGTTATGAGTGAGCCGGAATTCAAAAATAAATATCTCGGCTGGGGAACCAAAGTCGGACACATGAATTGCCACTCGCAACCCTATGCCGTGGATGCTTATGGTACCAATACTCTGCGCGGCACCGTCGGTGCGGCAGTAATAGCAAAAGCCGATTTTGTCAACTGCGTCGAGTGGGATGAAGAGAATGAAAACACCTGTTTCCGTCCGATAACGACAACCGGTTTTTCCTCCTTGCGCATCTGCCGGGCGTTTGAACAAATTGCCAATAACAAACCTTTCACGGTTCTTGCCGGCGATAATACTGCATTGCCCAATCTGGTATTGAGTTACTCCCGGGTCATGGCGGCAGGACAACTCATGGAGTTTGAAGTGGCAGCAATTCCCGATGGCACCGGCAAAAAAAGTACAGTAAAACTGGAACTGGCAGATAACAATGGAAAAATCGTCCATCAGTTCCCCGAATTTTCCATTGATTTCAAAGATGTCAATGCTGAAGTTTTGACTATTTCCAGTGAAAAACTGCTTAAATACCGTTTTCTCAATCCGGTTCTCACGGTGAACGGTCGACGTTTTGACCGGGGATTCCATCCTATTGAGCTGCGGACATGGTGGCACTGGGATTACCTCTGGGCAAAACACGTTCTGCGGGATATGCCGTTTGATACGACTGCCTCGATCAAGCTCGGAGAAACCCGCAAAGACGGTTTTATCGAAGCCGAAGTTAAAGTAAAATCCACCCGCCCCCTGCGGAGTGTGGAAATCATCAGTGGCGACAATCTGGTCGTTTACAGCCACAGCCCGGCCGGTTCTCCCTTCCGGAGCGATGATAAAGTTGCCGGATTCCGCTTTTCCATGCAGTCGGTAAGCAAAAGCGACATCGTGCTCAATGGAAAAATCAAAATTTTGAATGCGCCAAATTGCATCCCCTCTCCGATGCGTGGTTCTATCGTCTGGAAAAAGAATCACTGGAAAGTTTCCGGCCAGCCGCTTCACGGTTCACCTGTTCACCGTTTCTTCCAGATGCCCCGCAAAGAGGCGGAACAGGCGGTAATGGAGATCGATCTCCCAGGTTTTGTTGAAAATGTCAAAATCCGCCTTGCCGATGTATTGAAATACGGTTCGATCGGCATAGCAGGCAGATACAGTTCCAACTTTGTCGTTGCGGCGAACAGTTTCCAGGACCGGATGCCGGAAGTTCTGGGCGGTAAAGAATATAATTTCAAAGTTCTGCTTCGCCCCGACATGCCGGATGCCGGATATTTCGTGCAAACGGTGGATGACAAGTTCCAACTTTTCCGTTCCCGGAAAATAACCAACTTCAAACCGACCGGTGTGATGAAAAAATTCAACGTCTACTCCGTCGGCAGCAAATGTACCGTCAGTGCAGAGGCCGATGCCGGATATCTGCAAAGTGTTGAATATGATTTCTCCGGATACCGCGGCTCGGTGTTTCCGTGCCTGGCAGGAAGCCGTTGGGACGGCATTTTAAACGGTCAGGTACCGTTGACCACCGGATTCGGTCAGGGTGAATCATCCTACGGAACAGCGATGGCAAAATATTTTGCCCGATTCCCTCGCAAGGCAGAAAAGACCACTCCGGAACGGGTAATTGAGGATAATAAACCGGCATTGAAATTCAACGGCGGTCAGTTTGTCTCCTTGCCGCTGGCGATGATTCCGGCATACTCCGGATTTATCGTGGAAATGGAGGTTTTCACCGGCCCTAAAGGCGCACCTATGCAATCGCTGCTCACCGACAGCATGATGGCATTCCGGCTCTTTTTGCGGAACGGCGTCCCCGGAGCGACCATATACCGGAATCAATTTGCCGAAGCCGGCGGTACTCCTGCGATAGCCGAGTGTTCCGGTCCCCGGCTCCAACCGTGGCAGTGGAACAATATCAAAGTGGTATTTGACCAGAAACATTTCACTATTTATGTCAACGATGTTCCCGGCAAACCGGTCAAAGCCAACGGATATCACCGGTATCCGCGCGCGACTGTAATGGGCGCATCTGAACGGGGAGAATTCTTTACCGGAATGATCCGCAAATTGAAAATTTCAGTCTTATAACCATTATCTTTTCCTACCGCAAATTTCCGGTGAATCACCATCGGCAGTTTGCGGTATTTTTTTACCTGACGGCAAGGTGTGAAGATGCTTGTCGCGGCGTAATGTAATGAAGCCGGAAGTCCGCCGATTTGCCCGCAAGATTGCCCTGAAAACAAAAAACATCACATCCTTACGCCCGAAAGGGCGCACTTCACATCTTCACATTTTCACGCGCCGGAGGCGCTCTTCACGCAATCAGCGTTCCGCTGATTGCTCCCAAATGCGCCGCCGCGAAGGTTCAAAAAAAACTGAACGCGACCGGCGGATGCATCGTGGAGCAAGGTTGCGGGTAAATCAAGGCGAAGCCGAGGGAGTGTACGACTGTACTCGACCGAGGATGAGTCCGCCGATTTGCCCGCAAGATTGCCCGCGAGGCGCCGCCGCAGGTTGTATTTTTTACAAAAAATAAGATAACACCTATTTTTTCCCGGTCAAATGGATAAACTGTGACGGCGGACATCCGAAACGGGAGGAAAATACCGTGGCGAAATATTCCGGAGTGGAAAAGCCGCACATCTGGGAGATCTCTTTGATCGAATATTGATGCCGTTCCAACAGCTCAGCCGCCCGGCGCAAACGGCAGCCGGTAATGAAATCCGACGGTGTGATGTGGAACTCCTTCTTGAACTCACGGCACAAAGTCACCCGGTGAACGCCAAGCAGCCGCGCAATATGATCAACATTGAACAAGGGTGAAATAAACTCCCTTTCGATCATATCACGCGCATTCTGTGCCGTCGTCCGGTGCGCAACCGGCTCCTCCCTGGATGCCCCCACAGCGATTTTCATCAATATCGGCATTGCCAGATTCAAAATATCGATCCGGCGATCCGGGGTAAACCTTCGCACGGCGGAGATCAATTCCATAAACAGCTCTTCCGGCGGCGCACCGCAGAAACGCTTGCCTTCATGGATGTTGAGTGATGAACACAGCGGCATGAACAAACTGCCGAAAAAGGTTACCCAGAAAAAGAGCATCCCCTCTTCAGACGGAGAAAAGTTCATCACTGAGCCCGGCGGATAAAAAAAGACCTCTCCCGGATTCAATGTGTGACACTTGCCGCCAAGATAAAATATGCCGCTTCCCTTTGAACACCAGAAAAATTCTCCGAAATTTATATGCCGCGCCTTTTCCTGAAAGTTGCAGTCAGCTCCGCAATGCCCTACACTGCGGACGTCAAACGTCCGGTGGTACGGGGAAGATTTGTCCGCATTCAAACATGAGGCATAGGCACTGTTCCGGAATGTTCTCATCTCTGTTTTCTCCGCACGGCAAAAACCGTTGTCTTTGTTTCAAAATTTGATACAGCGTTTCTATAATATACACAACATTGCATAAAAAATCAACTTCCACAGTTTCTTATTTGAACAACAATGCATCAATTTTGAAGATAGCCTCTATTGCTTTAACCTGATTCCCGGAGTATATTCATCACTGTCAGAAAAATTGCAAACTTTTCATTTACGAAGGAGATTGTTATGGTCTTGAGTTTTATGCCGCTTTTGGAAGAAGCGGAAAAACCGGAGTACAGCCGTTGGCACCCACTGCTGCACCATCTGGCGCTGCTCCATGAAAGTTCCATGTATACCCATCCCAGTTCACCGGCACCGTACCCGCTGGAAACTCTGGGACCGGGATACTATTTCAACCCGGCATTCAGCCATTGGGATCTGACTCACTCTCTGCTGGATTCCTGCCCGGTGATGCCGGAACATACGCTGCGCCAGTTGGAAAATATGCTCTGCTTCCAACGGGAAGATGGCTCTCTCGCCGGAGCGATCTTCTTTCGCGGTGATCCGCCGGTTCCGCACAGCTATAGCAACTTTCCGGCGGTCTGGCCGCTGGCGGTGGATGAATACACCCGCTGTACCGGGAGTGACCGCGCCGTAAAAATGGCCATCGAACCGCTGCTGAAACAGCTTGCCTATCTGGAAGCCAACCGCCGGGCCGACGGCTACGGTTTTTTCTACAATGATACCGTCGAACCGAAGTCATGGGAGAGCGGTATTGATGACAGTGTACGCTGTTCGGTCGTTCAGGAGCGGGGCAAATTCCCCTGTGTGGATGCGACCTGCCATGCGGCATTCTGCTATGATGCGGCCAGCCGCTATCTGGAAATGCTGGGGCGTGACGGCGCCGAATACGCCCGCAAGCGGGATGAACTTCACGAACTTATCCGCACCCGTTTTTATTCGGAAGAGACCGGTTACTTCCATGACGGCTATCTGCTTGACCGCGGCATAAAATACCGCGCGCTCACCGGAGTCTGGGCATTGACCAGCGGTGCCGCCACAAAAGAACAGGCTGATCGCGTGATCGATGAAAGTCTGCTTGATCCGGAACGTTTTTTCACCGCCCATCCCCTCCCCTTCATCGCCGCCAACGAGCCGGTGTTTGAGTTGAAAATGTGGCGGGGTGCGGCGTGGAACAGCTGGACTTACATGGCGATTCTCGGCTGTCTGCGCTACGATCGCAAAGATGCGGCGGTAAAAATCGCGGAAAAAGCACTGGATATGTCGCTGAAAGCGTATGAGCGTTCCGGTGCGATATGGGAATTTTACCATCCGCACGGTGACCACCCCAGCGCTATGGGACGGAAAAAAGCGCCGTATCAGACTCCGGCAAGGGAATATTGCGGACACAATCCGCTGTTTGCTCTGGCACGGATCGTCACCGGAGAAAAAGAAACTTTTTGAATTTAAGGAATATACAAAAATGAACACTTTCAAACTTGATGGCATTTGGGATTTTTATTTTGACGCAGAGGGCAAAACTATCGCCGACACTCTGCCGGAAATTAATTTTGACACCGCGCTTTCGGTACCGGGATGTTATGATGTTGCAGCTCCCTTTTTCGGCAAACGCGGCATCGGATATTACCGCTGCATCACCCGCACCGGCGGCAGCATCCGGCTCTCCATCGACGGTGTCGGCGTGGAAGCCAAAGTATTCTGGGACGGAAAACTTATCGGAAACTGTCCCTACGCCTACATGCCGGAAAAATTCTGCTTCGATGCCGGAGAATACAAGGAACATGAACTGGTGATCGCGGTCTGCAACCACTTCAATAAAATCTACTTCTCCTACTACGACTTCTATGCTTACGGCGGCATCTTCGGCAGTGTCAAAATCGAAGAACTCCCCGGTTACTGCATCGAAAACCTCAAAGTCACCACACTGGATTACCAAACCGGCAAACTCCGCGCCGATGTCAAAGCCAACCGTTTCCTCCGCAAAACGCTGCCCATCACCTTTGAAATCGACGGCAAAACCGTGGTCACAGAAAAGTTCACCGGCAAAGAGCAGAGTTACGAATTTTCCGTACCCGATTTCAAACTCTGGAGCCCGGAAAAGCCGAACCTGCACCGGATGCGGGTCACGCTGGGTACTTATGAAGAATCTCTCAACATCGGCATCCGCACTCTGGAAACGCGCGGCACTCAGCTCTATCTCAACGGCAAACTTCTCCGCCTGATGGGTTACAACCGCCACGAAAGCCACCCGGAATTCGGTGCGGCAACTCCGCCGTCGCTTATCGCTTCCGACTTGCAGACCATCAAAAATCAGGGCTGCAACTTCATCCGGGGCAGTCATTATCCACAGCGGGAAAGTTTCCTCGATGCCTGCGACAAGCTCGGTATTCTGGTTTGGGAAGAGACTCTCGGCTGGGATGTGCGCGACCATGAACTCTTTACCAGAGAGTTTCTGTTCAAGCAGAAAGATCAGGCAAAGAAACTTTCTGACATCCACTATAATCACCCCTGCATCATCATCTGGGGCTTTATGAATGAAACGTTGAGCGAAGATAAACGCTGCAGAAAAATCATTCAGAAAGTCTACGATGTCTACAAAGCCAACGACTCTACCCGCTGGGTCACTTACGCCTCCAACCGTTACGAAAAAGATATCTGCATGGATATTGTTGATATTGTCGCGATGAACCCCTACCCCGGCTGGGGCGGAATGACGGAGATAAACAGCATCCACCGCATCCGTCCCCGCATGGAGGAACTCAAAGCTGCGGTTCCGGAGGGCAAACCATTTATAATCAGCGAAATCGGCAGTGCTGCCATCTACGGTCACCGCGACCCGCACCGGGTCCGCTGGAGCGAAGAGTATCAGGCGGAACTTTCGACCGAAGTGTGCCATACGGTGCTGGGTGATGACCGCTTCTGCGGCTTGGCCTTCTGGCACTTCTGCGATGCCAAGAGCTACCTTACCGGCGGCAGAGTAATGGGACTCAATGACAAGGGACTGCTTGACCAGTACCGCCGTCCGAAGCTGGGTTTTGATGCCATCAGCGCATATATGAAAGAATTCGGTTATGCACCTGACAACAAAAAAGAAGGAGAGAGCAAATGATCAGTAAACAGCATTTTGTGTGCATATTTTCAACGATATGTATATTTATGGCATTTGTAACGGCATCCGGAGGAGAGATCCGCAGCACTCCGCCGGAACCGGTGAAGTTATCCGCAAAAGCTATCCGGGATTACGGCTTGAGCTTTGAGCATGTCAAGTTGGAAATTCCCGGATTGAAGCGCGCGTACACTTTCATCTGGATCTCTGATCTGCATCTGATTTCCGAAGATATTTCCGAAATATCTCCGGAAAAGCGCGAAATGATAGCGCGCCGCCGTGATAAACGGTTCGCCAATCCCCGTTCCGGTAAAAATCCGGTAACGCTGTGGCGCGCACTGCCGGATATGCTGAATAAATCCGGCGCAGACATGATCTTTCTCGGCGGAGACATCTGCGACTACGGCAGCATCGAGAATATCAAAATCCTGAAAGACGGCATTAAAAAGCTGACCGTTCCCACGATTTTTCTGCGGGAAGATCACGAGTCCACGACCCGGCACATGATAAGTTCCGACACCGACATCCAGAAAAAGCTCAACAAAGAGATCGACGGACATCCGGCGATCCACATCAAAGAGTTTGCGGATCTGATCATCGTGGGAATAGATAACTCGGTTTTTCAACTGCGTCCGGAGGTTCTGGCAAAATTCAAAGAAGTTTATGCCAAAAATAAACCGGTCATAGTGCTGATGCACGTTCCGATTTATCCGGCAGTCAACCAGGATATGAAATGGATCACCCCCCGGCACAATATATGGGGAGCCAGACGCCGTCCACACAAGCCGATGGCGGAGTTTATCAAGCTGGTGAAAACTCCGAATGGCCCGGTGAAAGCGGTTTTCAGCGGACATAACCACAAAAGCTGGGAAGGCTTGCTCGCGCCCGGAGTTAAAATGAATATTTTCAATCCGGCATTTGAAGGCAATATCGGAGTTATCACGGTGACACCGGGATCGACAAAATAAAAGAGATAAGGTTTCAATTTCACCAATACCACAAGCAAGGAGAAATAAGATGAAAAGTTACAGTAACATCAGTGCCTTGATCAAACAGAACGTAAAAGGGAAAAACCGCCCTGTCCATGGACAGGGTAAAGCGCGCTTTACCCTGATTGAGCTTCTCGTGGTTATTGCCATCATCGCCATTTTGGCGGCAATCTTGCTCCCCGCTTTGCAGAGTGCCCGTGCGCGCGGAAAAGCGGCATCCTGCGTGAGTAACGTCAAGCAGTTGGGAGCCGGAATTCAGCAGTATGTCGCTGATAACAAGGATTATCTGCCGCAGCATTATGCATCTTGGGATGAAGGAGAGTGTCTCACTTGGGGCGGTCATCTCGTTCCCTATCTCGCGCTCTCTCCGGAAGCCGTTTCTCCGGGAGTATTTTTCTGCCCGGAAGATGGCGTTACCGAAAGTGTGAAGAAACACATCTCTTTGCGTGAACTTAACCGGCGAGTCAAGGCCTACAACTTTTTGCCCACCTATATTTGGAATTTGCACAGTGGTCATAACCATGCAAGCAAACCCGGGTGGCTTCGGGCGATCCAGCTCAATAAAATCAAATCGCCCAGCCGGTATATCACCGCT
>JAFTRX010000103.1 GCA_017462015.1 Lentisphaeria bacterium | reverse complement strand
TCGTGCGGCAAGGTTGCCGGTAAATCAAGGCGAAGCTGAAGGAGTGGACTATTGTCCTCGACTGAAGATGAGTCCGCAGATTTGCCGGTAAGATTGCCCACGAGGCGCCGCCGCAGTTTAGATTTCTCACAAAAAATGAGAAAACACCCATTTTTTACATTGGGCAAATATCCTGAACCACCGGCTGGATGGTCAGATCAGGGATGTTCAAGTGGTCAGGGGTTTCCAGAATGTTTTTGACCACTGTTCCCAGCTCTTCCGGAGTGGTACATTTGGGTGCCATGGCGGGATCTTCCGAAGCACCGCTGATGTTGGCGTTGCGGTTGAACTCAGTTTGTCCCCAGGATGGTGTCAGGCAGGTGACGCGGACACCATAGGGGCGTACTTCAGTATAAAGACCGTGACTGAATTTGGCAAGTCCGGCTTTGGCGGCAGTGTAGATGCTCCAACCGGGCCAGGCGTAAAGGGCGCACACGCTGGAAATATTGATGATGGTACCGGATTTTTTTGCACACATCATCTTTGCCGCCCGGGCACAGCCCATGATGGTTCCGGTCAGATTGGTGTTGATGGTGGCAATGATATCTTCATCGCTCTGCTGGGCAGTCGGAACCAGATGGCCACCGGCTCCGGCGTTGTTGATAAGGACATCAAAATCGCCGACCGTGGAAAAAACTTTATCCCAGTCGCTGCCGGATATGACATCGGCGCGGATATATTTTACGTTGAGTTCTTTCGCGGCAGCGGCGAGTTTTTCTTCATTGCGCCCGGTGATCCAGACTTCGGCACCGGCGGCACGGAGAACTTTTGCCATGCCGTAACCGTAACCGGTGCTGCCTCCGGTGATAAGGATTTTTTTTCCAGAGATATTCATTTGTCGTTTCCTTCAATTTTGGTTGTCAGAATCATAATTCTTCTTTTCCGCTTCGGCAAAAGCGGCGGTATCAGCAAGGTTGACATTGCCTTCGACCTGACCGTTGTCCAGCGGGTTGACTTCCCGGTTGCTCAGGTCTTTGAACAACTGTTTTATGTCGATCGTTCCACCGATTACAAACCAGACCATTGTTATTGAAGAGATGACCAGCGGAACAGCCAGATAGAGGATGTAGAAGTAAGTTCCCCACCACTCCGGTTTCCACGGCCAGAAGATGTTCAGCACTGCCACCAGTACAAAGGCGATCAGGAAACGGAAGACAATGGTGTATATGAAGATACTCCAGGTGATGGCTTTGTCGCCTTTGGTAAATTCCGGTGTGATGCCGATAAGTTTGTTGATGATGGTACGGAAACCCCACTTGAACTGCTCTTTGTTTTCTCCGTCAGTGTTGTAGATGCCGCGATGGAGCATCCGGTCGAGGTTGAAGGGCTGTTTAAACGTGACCAGAGAACCGACGATATATGCCAGCAAACAGAAGATCATGATGATAAAGTTGATTTCAATGGAGTTGATCGGGAACTTGTGCGGCGTTACGCGCCAGACGATCCACGGTTCAAAGGGCGCGGAACATCCTTCAAAAAAGGCGGTGACTGCCGGAAGCATGCCGTTGGCATCCAGCGCCGGATAGATGAGCGATGCCCAGTAGCGCTGCAAGAAGATGAAACTCAGCGCCAGCACCATTCCGGAAATGAGTGAGGAAAACGCGCCTGTCGTATTACCGAAGCGGCTGTACAATCCGAAGAGCATCATGGGACCGGCTCCGATCCACAGTGAACACATGATGGTGACGAACATGTTGACATAATCCAGCTGCGACATGAAAAATGAACCGATAAACCAAAATATTCCGCAACCGATAACCGTGAGTTTTACCAGCATGACGTGACGTTCCGGAGAGACACCGGCTTTACAGAAGGGCAGTACGCAGTCCTGAACAATGGTTTGCGCCGCACTGAACAACCGGGAGTCGTCCGTAGAGAGCATCATGGTCAATATGAAGAGGGCGAACAATCCGACCATACCCGTGGGCAGCAGATTGCGCATCGTCACCGGGAGCATCATCTGATGGTAGAGTGTGAAAAATTCCTGATATTTCGCCGCACCGTCCGGAGTGGAACCGAGGTGCTGTTTGACCCGTTCCAGATGGGGGGTGTCCAGGTTTTTGTCCTGAGAGAGCGGGGCATCCTGCGGGCGGCTGCCGCCGATGACATAATCAGCCGGAGGCATCGCTTTCAGGTCAGCGTTGATTTTGCCCTGAAGTTCCTTGTTTTCAATGACGACTTCGCCGAGGACCTGTTTGCAAAGCGTGTCCCGGATATCTTTGGCTTTTTTTGCAAAGACCGGATGGTTCAAGCTGGCGATGATCAATATCACCAGCAATATGTAGAGCAGGTTGCCGAAAACTGCCCGCCAGTCGCCCAGAATACCTGCCATTTTTCCTTCATGCGCGGAGCGGGCGGAGATGGTGGCTCCCACTCCGAGCCAGTTGGCGCGGTTGACGATGGCAGAGTAAACGGTTACAATGAGCGCAAACATGTTGAAGTCTCGCAACCCTTTTATATCGTAGGGATTGAGGAAACTTTCCCCGGGGACGCGGTTCTGCATCACAGGGACGACGACATCGCCCCAGGAGACCTGAGTAATGACGAATAAAGTGAAGATTATCAACAGCGGATAGCAGAGAAATCCCTGTATCGTATCAGTGATAAGCAATGAGAGACAACCGCCGCAACAGCAGATAAAGAGGCACATGGTGATGACCAGAAGCGTCAAAAGCATGAAGGTCGGCACCTCCAGTCCGAATAACGGCACGGTCTGCGGGAAGTCCAGATAATAGATGAGGAAACGTGCCGCCAGCGCCGGACACATGCAGTTTGCAAGCAGTTCGGCAACACTGCGCAATCCGGAGGCATAGACCCGCAGTTTGCGGTTGTAACGCAGTTCCAGAAACTGCCCCAGACTCATCGCTTTGGTTTCGCGGAAGCGGTAGGTGCAGAAACCGGTCAAACTGATTACGATCGTTACCGGTGCCAGAATGTTTTCCCAGAAACTCATGGAAAATCCGGTCTTGTAACGCGCTTCAACGTAGCCGATCAAAGTGATGACCGCCAGCCCCAATGCCACGTCACCAACACTGATCACATAACGTCCGGCAAGCCGTCCCGCCGCCAGATAGTCCGATATACCCTTGATATACCTGCGAGAGTAATAACCCATGTACAAAATGAACGCCATGGGAACTATCATGATCAGCCAATCTATCCAACTCATTTTTTTCCTCCACGTCAGATATTTGTATTCAGTGTTACTGTGTTATAGTATACCGCACGGATGAACACTTGTCAAGGCTTGTTCAAAAAAAATCCGGTAAATTTGAGTTTGTTTCAGCAGGTGCTGCATTTGCAAAAAAGGCGTTGCTGTGGTATATTAACATGAGAATGCTTAAATAATATACGGAGATGAAAATGAAGCGTTTTGCTTTACTGCTGCTGCCGCTTCTGGCGGTGGTGATGATCAATGGTTGTGCTTCGGTCGATGCCGGAAGTAAAGATGCTGCATTCACTGCTGCATCGTTCAATGTCCGGGTTCCCCGCGATAAAGCCCCCAACGATTGGAAAACCCGGCGTGTCCGTCTGCTGTCACTGCTCAAGGAGCAGCGCTTTGATATTTTCGGCGTGCAGGAGGCGGTCAGCATGCAGATCAACGATATCAAAGCTGCCGGTTACGCCATGATCGGCTGCGGCCGCGATGCCGAACGCGGCGGCGAATATTCTGCGGTGTTCTACAAAGCCAAGCGTTTTACCTGTTTGGAAAGCAATACCTTCTGGCTCTCTCAAACTCCGGATGTTCCCGGTTCGATGTCATGGAAGACCGCCTGTCCCCGCATCTGCACCTACGGTTTGTTTGTTGATAAGCTCACCGGCAAAAAGTTTGTTTTTGTCAACACCCACCTCGACCACAAAAGTCAGGAGGCGAAAGTACGCGGCAGCGCGCTTATCCTTCACAAAATATTACCGTTAATCAAAAAATATCCTCTGATTTTTACCGGAGACTTCAACTCCCGTCCGGACTCTGTGCAAATTTCTACCATCGGCAAAGTACTCCGCGATACCCGCACTGCGGCAGAAAAACTTATTCCGGGACCGGATATGACTTTTCACGCTTACAACCCCAAACACCCCAGGCGTCGGCATTGTCCCATCGACTATATTTTTGTCAATGACATGGTCAAAGTGCGCAGTTTTCAGGTCATCGACGATGAGAAGAACGGCTTGCACTCCAGTGACCACTATCCGTTGAAAGCTGTCGTCAGCTTGTAAATGTTCCTCCGGAAAGTATCAGTTCGCCTCTGCCGCTTTCCGGCCGGGTGACAAAGCCGAATACTCCGCCGGGGAATGGTATTTCAAGGGTGATCTCTTCATCATCTCTTACGGTGATGGTTCGCTCGATCTCCCCATGGTTCACCACTTCGATGATAACGCCGGAAATTTCGTTGCCGGAAACTTTTACGGTAAATTTGCTGTAAAATTTTTCCGGCAGATGATAGAGCAGTTTAGCTTCCAGATTCACCCCGAAAGTGATGGTGTTGCCGCTGAGCGCATATTTGCGCAGCTGGAACGATCCGCCCCCGCCGATGGGATAGAAAAACGGTTCAAAATCGGCAAGCTGCCGTTCTTTTTGTGCAAGAGTTTCTCCTTTGGCGATGGCGATGACCGTGGCAAGCGTGTCACACGCCAGTTGTGCGGCGTTGCGGAACATGATTTTTTCGTTTTCCGCCGTGGAACGCGCTGATTTTCCGGTCAGGAATTCCAGAGCCATATCAAACAGTGCTTTTCTTGAGGAAGCCGCGGCGCGGGCGCAGCGGCAATAGAGCAGCGGAACCGCTTCTTCGATGGTTCCGGCAAAAATCTCCGGAATGAACTGCTCTTCATTCAACGCTTCACTCAAAGGAATACTGCACAGATATTTGGCAACATCTTTCCCCGACATCCGGTCAAGGACATATATATCTGTGCCGTCAACGCCCTCCATCGCATGTACCCCGAAGGCGGAATCTTCCAGAAAGTGCAGCAGACAGCCCATAAATTTCCACGCTTCATCATCTTTGCCTTTTTTCAAACAGGCGATACTGTTTTCCAGATAGAAGCGGAAGCCGCTTTCGGTATATTCCAGATTTTTGTTGTCCCCAACTTGAAGCAGTCTGGTTCCCTCGCCCGGAATGTGATCCCAGTAACGGTAAAATTCATCCACCGGCGTATGCGGAAGATAGTGGAACTCCACCTTGTTATGCAGATACATGTAAGGGGAGATTTCATCGTAATTGCGGTGAAAGTTATCCGGATAAAGGCAGTAATCTTCTGCCAGCATTTGGGCATTGGCGGCGTTGGCTCCGGCGACAGCGGCACGGGTCATCGCCCGATGATGAATGGAACTTGGCATAATAAATTTCCTGCTTTTACTTTCCCGTAAGTGAAATTTGGCAAAACGCATGTTACGATGGCAAAATATAGTGCCAAAGGGGTGATTTGTCAAGAAGTATTTTGCTTTCTCCGTTGTCGCGGCATAGCTTATTCCCCAGACAACGCAGTTATTGAAAAAATATGATTTCCCGCCGGTTGTCCTTTTTTATGCACAACTATCCCATAAAATCAGCGAAACGCTTGTTTTTCATTTTTTTCAGCGGAAGAAAATTGGATTTGGAAAAAGTGATTTTGTCAGATTTTGTTTTGCGAAAAGCAAAACGCGCGTGCGCCATGCGCCGCGCAACCAGTGACACTGCGTTCAAAATAGTCTGTCGCGACCGGCGGATGGATCGTGGCGCAAGGTTGGGGGTAAATCAAGGCGAAGCTGAAGGAGTGGACTTCCGTCCTCGACTGAAGCTGAGTCCGCAGATTTGCCCCCAAGATTGCCCGCGAGGCGCCGCCGTTGGTTGTTCTTATGGGATAGCTGTGTTTTTTATGGAATATTTGCTGTGAATTTGTTGAAATATCACTGTGGCGGCTGTATATTAGCTTCAAATTGCAATTTTTAACGTAAGGAGTTGTTTTATGGCAGATAAAGTAAAATTCGGTATCATCGGTATCGGTAATATGGGTAGAGGACATTCGCTCCATGTCAAAAAGATCAGCAATGTCGAATTGGTCGCCGTGTGCGACATCGATCCCAAGGCATTTGACCGTCTTGATGCTGAAACCCGGGCGAAGGTCAGATGTTACACCGATTCAGAATCCTTTTTCAACGATCCGGAACTGGAAGCGGTCATCATCGCTGTTCCCCACTATTTCCATGTCGACCTTGCCATTGCCGCAATGGAACACGGCAAGCACGTCATCGTGGAAAAACCCATCTCTGTCCACAAGGCCGAAGCGGAACGGCTTATTTCTGCCTGCGCCAAATATCCCGATCTTGTCCGCAGTGCCATGCTCAATCAGCGCACTCTTCAGGCGCATGTCAAACTTAAAAAACTTATCGACTCCGGCGGACTTGGAAAAATTATCCGTATCAACTGGATAATCACCACTTGGTTCCGCACTCAGAGTTATTACGATTCCGGTGACTGGCGCGCCACCTGGGCAGGTGAGGGCGGCGGCGTGCTGCTCAACCAGTGTCCGCATCAGCTGGACTTGATGCAGTGGCTCTTCGGCATGCCGGAAAAGGTCATTGCTCAGGTGAAAATCGCCAAATATCATGATATTGAAGTCGAAGATGAAGTCAACGCGTATCTGGAATATGCCGACGGCAGTATTGCCAACTTTATCACCAGTACCGGGGAAGCTCCGGGAACCAACCGTCTGGAAATCGCTGCTGAACGCGGTCGTCTGGTGCTGGAGGACGGCGAACTGCGCTTTACCCGCAACGAGGTAGAAGTTTCCACTCAGATCAAAGAGGCGGTCGGCGGTTTTGCCAAACCGGAGACCTGGGAGTGCAAAATCAACATCCCCGAAGATGTCCGTCAGCAGCACGCGATCATCATCGAAAATGTCGCCAATGCCATATTGAAAGGTGAGAAACTTATTGCCCCCGTGGAAGAGGGCATTCGCGGCTTGGAACTTGGCAACGCCATGCTTATGAGCGGCTTGAAAAATATTCCCGTCACGCTGCCTCTGGATGGTGCCGCTTATGCGGAAATGCTCAACGGTTTGATTGCAACCTCCAAATATCTCAAAAAGAGTGCGACCGGCGTCCATCAGGGGGATATGTCCTCCACCTATTGACTTTGGGGCGGCGATCTTGCTTGCTCCCGCGAGCCTTGCGGTCGTCACCGCTCGGGTCGAGGACAGTAGTCCACTCCCCTCGCGGTTCCTCGGCAAAACTCCCGGATAGCGGCGCGATATCGCCGCCTATAGGCTTGGCTGGCTTTTGTGTCGCCTGTCGGCGACCAGAGTAGTGTTGATGAACGCCACCTGCCGGTGGCTTATGGAACGCCTGTCGGCGTTTTTTGGGGCGGCGATCTTGCTTGCTCCCGCGAGCCTTGCGGTCGTCACCGCTCGGGTCGAGGACCGCAGTCCACTCCCCTCGCGGCTCCTCGGCAAAACTCGCGGATAGCGGCGCGATATCGCCGCCTATAAGCTTGGTTGGCTTTGTGTCGCCTGACGGCGACCGTTGATGTGAAAGTAGTGAACGAATGTACAAAATTTCCAGTGGGAATGCATTCAAAACTACTATGAACGCGACCGCTGTGTTTTTTTAACGTGGAATGTGCTTAACAGCATTTAAAATATTCGATATACCACCAGTATGCTGCTGCAATAACCGCAGTAACGATCAGGGCAATCGCCAGCAGTTTGAATATCCGGGTGGAAACTTTGGGCGGTTCGATGAATCTGCTGTGCGGCGGATACTCTGTGCCTTGCGTGAATATCCGGGAGACGAGCATGCTCAACCGCATGGGCAGGTTGACCGCCCAGCCTCCGGCTTCCAGAAACAGTGTAAGGTTACGTTTGCGCATCCGGAGATAGGCGAAAATCGCCATGGGAACCATGAATATCGCAATGAATACCGCCACCCAGATCAGGATTATGTGCAGCGGCAGAGCTGAAATTGTGGCAATGCCGTTGGCGATGGATTTGAAAACGAAACTCAATCCGGCACCGACCGCTGCCAAACTTAAACCTCCTGCCAGCATCATCATCGCGCCGTTACTGAGGAATTTCTGACTTGCAGGAGCTTCCGGTTTTGCCGGGGCTGCCGGCGGAAGTTTGCCCTGATCGATACTTTGCATAAGCTGTTTCTCAGAAGAAGAGAAATCAGTGAGTTTCTGCAATTTCCCGCTGACAGCATCCGAGAGCCGCCGCAGAGGGGCGAAGAGGGTCTGGCTGAACGAAATCGGACCTTCAACCATGTCGACGATCTTTCCGGTGTAAGTTATTCCCTTGCAATCGACGAAGAACGCAGGTTTTCCGACGTAGATACGGTTGAGATTTCCGGCGGTAACGGCAACGGCAACTTTGCGTTTGACCGGGGGCGTGCCGCTGGATGCCACTTCCAGATAGAGCAGACACAAATTGGAGCGCACTGCGATTTTTTTGTGACTGGCGATATCATCTATCCAGACGGCGAGGCGGTAACTTCTTCCATCCATTATCAGCCGTCCGGCCTGAAGCATGGAGAGGGTGTCGCGATCAAAAAAGGTGGCAAAACTGACGAAGTTATTGACAAAATCCAACAGATAACGGGAGTAGAGCAGCAGCCGTTCCAGTTTGCGCAGAGCATCTATGACTCCGCCCAGCGCCCGGTCTTCTTCAAAAAGTTTTCGCAAAATGTCAGCTTCGCTTCCGGCAAGGTAAAGTTCCAGCTTCTCTTTGCCGAGCTGACCAGCGGTATCGCCCTGCGCTTTGGCAAGGTAGGCGATGTAGGGGGCAAGATCGGTTTTTATCTGCTGCCAGCTTTCGGAAGTAAGTTCTGTGAGCGAGAATGTTTCTGCAAAAGCGGCGATTTTTTCCCGGAAGAAGGGGTTTTTGACCGCATTGAAATCAAGGACATTTCCGGCATCGGGGCGGGCGAGGGGGGCGTTGAGGAGGACGGTGTTTACTTTTTCCGCATCCAGGAGATCAAGTTCCGGCAATTTATCCTGAGCAAGTTCAAAGCGCACCGCATGTGCCGGGTCGATCCGGATCAATTCACAGAAGCGGAAGTACTCGTCGATTTTGGACTGTACCGCTTGGAAAGAGTCATAATATTTTTCCGGCTCATCGCCTCTGAACAGCGGTTTTTCAACCGTGCTTGCCCACTGGACGAAACTTGCGGCATCGGCGAAAAACTTTTCCAGCAGGAAAGAGGTCAATTTGTCCGGGCAGTTCAGCAATGTGGTGATATCGCTGTACAATCCGGCAGCGGCAGAACCTTCCACGGCTTTGGCTTTGAGAAAACCGTCTCCCGCCAGCGCTCCGGCAGTTACCGCAGAAAGTTTGGCGCGGATGGAAGCCAATTCCAGCATCCCGTTGCCGCTGTCCAGTTCAGATTGGTGTGCCGAAACAAAGTCGCTGAGCAGTTTGCCGTCAGCATCATCGGTGTTGAGCGCGGATACGGGGAGCGTGTCGGAGGCGGCATCGAGAACATTGATGTCCTTCAATACTTTGTTGAGCCACTTGATGGCATCTTTTACTTCATCCACCCGTATCATTCCGTTGCCATCGCCGTCCAATGCCTGAAAAAAGGCATTGTCACCGTTGAGCGAGGTCACGGGGACGCACAATGCCGCCCAGACGGTTGCATCGAGATCCAGGATTTTGGTCAGATCGGCAGCGTTTCTGGCGTGGAACTGGAAACTGCCTCCGATATTTTCAAAGCGGATGTGATCATGTTTTTTCATATACGGTTATCCTCCGGAATGGTGATAAATTCATCATTCCGACAATATAACACCGCAATGGGAAATTTGCAATCACAATACACTTTGCCGGGCGTGAAAAATTTGCAAAAAATTTGCAAAAATATGCTTGCATTTTCGGGGGCATCACAGTATAGTATGCATCCTCCGGGAAACGGTATTTTGCACATCCCGGGATACTCAAATTTTAATCTTCAAAAAAACTGGTGAAAACATGCTCTATTATCTCGCGCTGTTCAAAGAAAGCTGTGGTCCGTTGCGATTGTTTGATTACGTTACCTTCCGGGCTGGAGGGGCGGCGGCTACGGCATTTCTTGTTGTGGTCTGCTTCGGCGGAGCATTTGCGCGGATGTTGAGAAATATGAATATCCGGGCGGCTGACCGTTACAGTGATCTTCTGCCGCCGGAAATGCTGGACAAAAGAAAGAACAGCACCCCGTGCATGGGTGGTTTGCTGATGATTATCGGCATTGTCGTTTCCTGTCTGCTCTGGCTGCGCCCCGGCAGTATCATCGGCTGGATCCTGACCGGAGGAACGGTGCTTTTCGGCGTGCTTGGATTTGTCGATGACGGCTTGAAGGTGTTCCGTCAGGAGCGAGACGGGTTGCCGGAACGTCCGAAACTCATTCTCCAGTTCGTCATCGCGGCACTGGCGGTTACGGCGTTTTACTTTGCCCCGGAAACTTCCGGTTTGATGCGGCAGTTTTATGTGCCGTTCCTGAAAACACCGCTGTTTACCAATTCCATTTTTATTCCGGCATTTTCAGTTCTGGCGATTGCCGTTATGGTCAATGCGGTAAACTTTACCGATGGTAAGGACGGACTTGCTTCCGGATGTACGATTTTCTGTTCATTCACCTTTGCGGTCTTTACCTATTTGATGGGACACAAAATTTTTGCCGGATATCTTGATCTGCCCTTTATCAGCGGTATCGAAGAGGCGGTGGTGTTTGCATTTGCCGTGTGCGGATGCTGTATCGGTTTTCTGTGGCACAACTGCCATCCGGCATCGATGTTTATGGGAGATACCGGCAGTCTGGCGCTGGGGGGAGCGATCAGTTTGCTTGCGGTGCTGGTGCGGCAGGAGATTCTGATGTTTGTTGTTGGCGGTGTTTTTTCCATGGAATTTGCTTCCGTCGTGCTTCAGCGTTATTATTATAAGATGACTAAAAAGCGTATTTTTCTCTGCTCTCCCATCCATCACCACTTTGAAAAGCTCGGCTGGACGGAAACTCAGATCGTTGTGCGGTTCTGGATACTTTCCGGACTCTTTGCCATGATCGCGCTCGGCACGCTGAAACTGCGCTGAAAAGCCTTGATTTTTGCACTCAATCGCGTAAATTGTTCTCTGTAGGGGAGAGGATTTACGCGAAAGGAGTGCTATGAAAGAGCTGAAAAAAGAACAAGTCGGCCGTTGGCCCTATAACGAAATTATTGCCAACCGGACACGGTGCAGTCATGAGTTCGCCGACTGCACACTGAATCAGAATCGTGCCAGACTTGGTGCCAAACTGTGTCTGGCGATCGTCCGGGGCGACAACCGCGAAGCGGAACATCTGCTCAATGCCGGGGCGCCGGTCAACCATCAGGAACAGCCAGACGGCTGGACACCGTTGATTTACAGCATCTATTACAACAATCCCGGCGGGAGGCAAATGCTTATTTCCCATGGTGCGGACATTTTTGAAACTGATTTTTCCGGGCGGACACTGCTGATGTTTGCCGCGCTTTCCGGAGATAAAGAGTTGACGGGAGAACTTTTGAGTCTGGGATTGCGTGGTGAAACGGTCGACCGTCAGGGCAGATCGGCATTGGATTTTGCTATTTCCGGACAGTGTACGGATTGCATTGAGTTGTTGCAGCAGACCAAATAATCAATTCAACTGCTGTTTTTTCCGCCATTCCAGATTTTTGGCGATGATCTCCGCGTTGGGGGAGGGGGTGGTTTTCAGCAATACCTCATACGCCATCTGCATGGTATAGCTTGCGGCTCTCATGTCGAAGGCTTTCTGGCGCAGTTTGACCACCAGTCCTTTTAAATCAGCTCCGCTGTATTTGTCGGTATTTTCGGCAACATAGCGGATGAAACCATTCTCCATCGGCAGAGTCCCGGCACGCAGCTCCTGATGCAATATCTGTTCCCGCGCCATCTGATCCGGCAGATCGACAAAGGCAAGGATATCAAAACGTCCGGGGCGGAGGAATGCTTCATCGACCAGCCAGGGCGTGTTGGTCGCCCCCAGAAGCAGGATCGGATTTTTGCTCTGGTCTACGCCGTCAAGTTCCTGCAGGACGATGGAGATGACTTTCCTGGTCGTTTCGTGGATGGAATCAGTCCGTTTGCTGAAAATGGTTTCCAGTTCGTCGATAAACAGTACTGAAAGCGGATTTTTGCGGATGTTCTCAAAGAGCTCTTTGATATTTTTTTCTGATTCTCCAACATATTTTCCGTAAATATCTGCCGATGTCACCATATAAAAAGGCAGATCAAGTTCTCCTGCCACCGCCCGGGCCAGGAAGGTTTTGCCGGTTCCCGGAGGTCCGAAAAGCAACACGCCGCCGCCGGGTTTCAGACCGTATTTTGCAGCGTAAGCCGGATTTTTCAACGGCTCAATCAGCCGCAACCGTATCTGTTCTTTGACATCATTCATTCCGGCAACATCTGCAAGTTTGGTCGTGGAATTGGAAAACTTTGGCGCATTACCGTCTGATTTTTCTGTTGCTTCAGGCGTGGAAAATACACTTTTCTGCATCTTGAAAAATGCCGGCAACCACAGCGCACCGAGAAGCAGCGGCAGCATAACTTTTACCGCTCCCGGCAGGCGGATGAATTTACCGTCCAGATAGAGCAATGCAAAATAAAAACTTACCAGACCGATGACCAGCGTTACTGAAAACGCAACTGCCATCAAAGGACGGTGGACGCTTTCCGGGATTTTGAAATCCGGCATCAGCTTGCCGAAAATTGCTGAAATCAATGCCAGAATGATGAACGCCGCAGCAAAGAGTACCTGGGCAAAAAAATACTTTCCTTCAGTGTTGACTTCGGTGTTTTCCAGCATTTTAAAGGAAGCGGCGGTTATTAATCCGGCACTGCTTTTCAGTATCGGATAACAGAGCAACGCAAACAAACCGTTGTAAACTTGTGATGATTTGTTGTTGAAAAAACCGGCGAAAATTTTTCGTACCGGAAAGAACAAAAATACGCTGTAAAAAAAGGTGTTCCCGAACATGGCTGCAATCAGAAACGCGCTGATCCCGGCAATGAAGGCAGATGTTCCTTTCCAGCCGGCAAGAGGATCCCGTGCTTCATTCTGTCCGGAAGGAGAAATTTCTTCATTCATAAGTAGTCCCCACTGACTCGTGTTTTAAGTTATTCTGTATAATATATTGCATCAGTTATCTGTTTTCAAGAGCTTTTCTGCCGCCGCCGGTCGTATTTTATGAGACCGTGGTGTTCAGTTCCCGGAATTCGCCCGGAGTCATATTGTTCATCTTGCGGAAAAAGCGGGAAAAGTATCTGGCATCCGGATAACCTGACATTGCCGCCACCTCTCCGATGGTCAACTGCCGGTTGAGCAGGAGTTCCCGGGCGTGGCGGTTGCGCAACTGAGCCACAGTTGCCCCCGGCGGCAGGTCGTGCCGCTCATGCCACTGCTTGCGGAAGTTGGAAAAACTCATTCCGAACCGGCGTGCCAGTATCCGGAAATCCAGCTGGTCGGAGTAGTGGTTGTTGATATACCCTTCTATTTGCTCGATGGGAGAACCGGTGCTGCCGGAGTTGTCACTGTAAAACGTGGTGGAAAGTATTGACAGCGCCAGACAATCCAGCTGGGTGCATATCGCCGGGGTGATTGGGGAGTTCAGCAGTCGCTTGAAGTTGGCGGCATACTCGAAAAAGATGGAGTTTTCCGGAGGGAACAGCAATCCGAAATCAAGGATCCCCGGTGGATTTCCCCCTAAAATACGTTCCGGGTGTTCAAAGACGAAATAGAGTTCGTGGCAGGGCTTCAGCGCGGTCGTCACCGCGTGATCTCCCGGCATCATCAACATGCAGTGCGGTTGGGTCAGCACTGTTTTCCGTCCATGCATTTCCACTTGAAACTCCATCTCCGGCGCTCCCACCCGGTAGGAAAATGCCAGATGGTCGAAGTGACGGTCAATGGAATAGTCTTTGTATTCCAGCCATCCCGCCCGGTTTAATGGTTCGAGCCGGGTGGAGAGCCGGGACATCGTATCAAGGTAAATTACTGACATAATCGTTTATGTAACAAAAAATGATAAAAAATCCACATTGAAACTATTGTTTTTCGCTTGCTTTACGGCTATAATATAATCCATGTATAGCAAAAATGCAAATATCAGTTTATCTGAAAGGGGAAAGCTCTATGAAAAAACAATGGATGTTTATTGGATTGCTTTGCGGTGTTCTGGGGACTTTGAATGCTCTTGACGTCAAGGTGGATATGAAACAATATCCTTCTGTCCCCGGAAAAACTTCAGTCAGCTCCGATGGTTCGGTACTGAAACTTACCGGCGCGAACAAAGAGCGCGGAATATCTTCCACCATCAAAATCCCGGTTCGGCAATACAGTCAGTATGTTTTAAGCTGTGAAATGCGCGGCAGCGGTATCACCCGGACTTTTTCCGAATGGGTATACGGCGGCGGCATCAATCTTCAGGCTCACAAAAAAATCATCTTCCGCGGCAGTAAAAACGGCAGATGGAAACATAAGATCGGTACTTTCGGCTGGGAGAAGTTTGAAGTTAAATTCAAAACCTGGGATGAGACCTTTGTTACTTTGGGGTGTGAATTGAGCAGTGCTTCCGGCAGTGTGGAGTTCCGCAACATCATTCTCAAGGAAACTGCTTTTGTCCGTCCCAAAATGAATGTGCGCGGCAGAGTCTTTGCGGATGACAACGGCAATGGCAAATTTGATTCCGGCGAACAGGGCGTTTCCGGAGTGCGGATCAGCGACGGCAAGCGTATCGTCACTACCGACAGCAGCGGCAACTACACCTTGCCGGCGGCTGACGGCCGCTTTATTTTTGCCTCCAAGCCGGATAATGGTACTTTTACCACTCCGTACTATTTTTCAGCAAAAGAGCAGGTCGATTTCGGCTTGAAAATCGTTCCGGCAAAGAAGCGTGTCGTCTTTTACACGGTCAACGACAGCGAGTGCAAGGATGCTTCCGGGTTTATTGGACAAATCGCCGTTGAACGCGGTCGTTCTCATGGCGAATTTCTGGTGCATTGCGGTGACATCGGAGATCAGGTCGGGCATCTTAAAAGCATGGTCAACGCCGGAATTCCGGTTTATTACACCATCGGCAACCACGACTTCAAGCGGGGAAAACATGGTGGCGAAGAGTTTTTTGAAAAGAATTTCGGTCCCGTTTACCACTCTTTCGATCAGGGTGGAGTGCATTTTATCATCCTGACCCACTGCGCCGGGGTGGATGTCATTCCGACCAGTGATTTTGAACAGCGCCAGCTGCAATGGCTTCAGCAGGATCTCAAGTTGAACCAACTGCCTGTCGTAGTCTTCCGGCACCATCCGGCGCGCAACCGCGACCGGACGATCGATTTGCTGAAAGCGGACAAAAAAGTGCTGGCTCTTATTTCCGGTCACACACACGCCACTTTGGCGCGGTACGAAGGGCACATTCTCAATACGGAGTGCGCTCCGCCGAATAAAGGTGCGGTCGACAGCACTCCTGCCGGATTTTTAAAAGGCTGTGTGGAAAATGGCAAAATCGATATCGAACTTATCCACAATTACACTCCCCGTCCGGCTCCGGCGGTTGATGCTTCAGCGGCTCCTGTGGCTCTTGGCGGCAACTGGATGCAGTTTGGAAAAAGCGCCGACCATAACGGCTGTTCTGACGCCGTTTTGAAACTGCCCTTGAAAGTGCGTTGGAAAACCAAACTTCCCGGAAAAATTTTTGCTTCATCACCGTTGATCGTTGATGGCAAAGTCTTTATCGCGGTGCTGGATGATACCAATGCCAAAAATGGTGCGGTCTTTGCCCTCAATGCCGCTGACGGCAGAATTCTCTGGAAAGCTGTGACCGGAGTATCGGTCAAACATACTCTTGCATCCGATGGCAAACGTATCTACGGCTCCGGTGTGGACGGCAGTGTCTTTGCCCTTGATGCGGCAGATGGCAAGTTTGTCTGGAAGAAAAAGAGTGTCAATGCCTGGTACTCCACACTCAATATCCACGCTCCGGTAACTTTGTTCAACAACCGCCTCTTTGTCGGCGGCGACCACTGGACGGAACTTGATGCCGCTACAGGAAAATTCATCCGTAAAGATACCAAGATCAACTTCGGTTCTCCCTGTCTGGCGGGGGTGCTTATTGCCGACGGACGTATTTTCAGTGTGGAGAATTGGCGGCGCGGGCTTTACGGCAACGATTTGGCAAAAGGCAAAAATCTGTGGCGCGCCAGCGGCAAAGGTTATGCTTACATTGACGCCGGTCCTGCGTGGTACAAAGGGAAACTTTATCAGAAACTGGTCGGCATGATCCGCATGATTGACCCGGCAAACGGTAAAACTTTGAAAGAACAAGCTCTTCCGTCAGCTCCTCCAGCCAAAGAAAGTGTCGCTCATCCGCTGGCGGCGGATGGTAAAATTTTTGCCGGTTCCGCATTTGGAATGTTTGCCTTTGATGCGCAAACCCTCGCTCCGTTGTGGAAGTTCGTTCCCCAGCCGGAGATGATGCTGACTGTACCGTATGCCAAAACAGCACTGCCGGTGATCCAGGCGACTCCGGCTTATGCTCCCGGAATGGTGATTTTCGGCGGTGCTGACGGATATTTTTACGTTCTCAACGCTGAAAACGGCAAAGTGATGTTCCAGCTGGATTGCGGAACTCCCGTCTACTCATCCCCAGCTGTCTCCGGTAATGCGGTGGTCAGTGCCGCTTACGACGGAACTGTTTATATGTTTACCGGAAGATGAAATTGAAACAAAAAATGGCAAAAAGTCCACATGCTTTGTGTTGGCTTTAACTTTTATTTTGGTTATAATAACTTCATACAGTAACAAAAAGGATAAAAAAGATGTTGCTTTCAGCATATACGTTGTCTTACGGAAATTGGACTGTTATCCCTTCGCATTGGGATAAAGTTTTTGCAGACATGAAAGAGATCGGCTTTGATGCCGTGGATCTCTCATTTTCCGAGAGTGAAGAGATGTACGCCATGCGGACGATCGAACAGCAGATCGCCATGGCGCATAAACATGGTTTGAAAGTGCTGATCGTTCCCAGCCGCTTTGCCGGACGTTTCGCCGGAGCGCCGTTTATGGCGGGCGGGCTGACGGTGGCGCATCCGGAGTGGAACATTCCCGGATGTGCCTGTTCCTGCGTGGATGTGCCGGAGGTGGTGGAGGCGACGAAGAACTTCTTCAAAATGATCGTTACCACTTTTGATTGTGACGGAATAATCATTGATGAACCCAAGTGCGCCGAAACTCCGAGTTCCCATCCGGCTACCATCGCCAGATACGGTCGTCCCGGAACGGCGGAGGATGCCGGAAACAGCATGATCGAATATCTGGGAGAAATCATCCGCACGGTCAAAGAGTGCCGTCCGGAGCTGTCGGTAACGCTCTTCAATATGCCGTGGGTATCTTCGGATTTCACCAGCCGCAGTGCCGCGCTGCCGGGAATAGATTATGCCGGATTTGACGGAACTTTGTGCAGTCACAGCTACTTTCACGGGGAAACCTTCCGGAGCAAGCCGCCGGTGGGGGAATTGTGGGAGCGTGCCAAAAAAGAGACCGCCGGAAAGTGCGGAACTTTTACGCTGATCGAAAATATGCTCATTCCCAGTTCAGAAAATGCCACTTATGAAAAAGAGTTGAACGAAACTCTTCCCGACTTGCGCCCGGATCATCTGGCGTGTTATTACTACGGTCACAACAACGAAGATGCTGAACTCATTCAGAAAATCACCGTTGACGCCTTGAAAAAATATATAATCCCAATAAAATAAGGAGCTGAGAATTATGTTTGAAACTGATATCTCCAAACGGACAGAACTCCATGAGCAAAGTGTGACTTCCGCCTGCAGGCGGGTGAAGTTTACCAACTTCACCTTGATAGAACTCCTCGTGGTCATTGCCATAATCGCGATACTTGCGGCAATCTTGCTTCCGGCACTGCAGAGTGCCCGGGAACGCGGCAGGACGATCGATTGTTCCAACCGGTTGAAACAGATTGCCAGCGGAGTGGTTCAGTATGCCGATGACAACGATCAATTCAAAGTTTGTGCGATCTGGATGCCTTCTGCCAACTGGTCAGGTGCCGGTACTTCCCGGGTCGGCTACCATTACAAACAGTTGGGAGGTCAGGATAATACTGATAAGGATCCCAAACGTTGGCTGCCCCATTATAACAGCGGATTCTGGCGCTGTCCGTCCGTCGGCGGCATCTTGGAAAGTGCGGGATCCTCTGCCCGGAATACCTACGGACTCAACGGTAATCACGGAGGCGCGACCCACTTGAAACTGGATACTTCTCTCGGTGGTTCCGGAGCGGAAACGCCCAATCGGAATTTGGGTACGACCAAGCAGATCCGTTATGCATCCAAAATGATGCTTTATACTTGCGGAATACTTTATATAGTTCTGCCGAACAAGACCAACACTGCCACTACCGGTTATAATGCCAACTGGGGAAAATCTTTGAACCAGAGTATCCTGACTCAGGTCATCGCCGGTCATGGCAAAGTTATCCCGCAGGTGTTTCTTGACGGTCACGTTGAGCAGACTCAGAGAAGTCAGTATAACTATTTGGTCACCAAGTGGAAAGATGCATACTGGATGGGTGGATCTTTCTATGATCTGGGCGGCGTGAAGCGGTGATATGGTGCAGTCAGTTTGTAAGGAGTAAAAAATTGTGAAAAAGAGTTATCTGATCGTTGCTGCGATGTTGTTTTCTTTCGCACTCAGCGCGGTGACATTGGTAAAAAACGGCAAAGCGGAAAGTTTCATCGTCATTCCGGAAAAGGCGCAGCCGAGTGTGGTCATCGCCGCAGAGGAGTTGGCGTACCATGTCAAAAAGGCAAGCGGAGCGGTGCTTCCGGTTTACCGGGAAAATGCGATTCCTGCCAAAGTTGCCGGAAATCCTGTTTTTCTCGGAGATTGCAAAATTCTTGCCGGCAAAGGCATTGATACATCAAAACTTAAACCTGCGGAATTTCTCATTCGTGCCAAAGGTAATGAGCTTATCATCGCCGGACGCGACCGTGATACCGGTCCCGTGGGCAGCTCCTGGCACTCCGTGTGGCACGGTACGCTCTGGGGCGTTTATGAACTTTTGGAAACGGAACTCGGCGTCCGCTGGATCTGGGCAGACGAAAGCGGTGAAGTTATTCCGAAAAATAAAACTATCGTCATCAAAGATAAAGAGTTGCGTGCCGCGCCCAAGCTCCGCTTTACCGACTTGACCGCCCGCGAACCCAAGCCCGCTTTTGTCAAGAGTTATTGGACTAACCCGGAAAACGCGAAAAAATTTTGGGAAAAACAGAGCCGTTTTCTGCTCCGTCACCGTATCGGTTCCGTGGTCAACATGAATTACTCCCATGAGTTCGGTCACTGGTGGAGATGGTATGGCAAAAAGCATCCGGAATATTTCGCCCTGACCAACAGCGGCAAGCGCGGACCGCTTCCGGAAACTCCGAAGGGGTGGGGTGAAGCTTTTGTCGATATGTGTATCTCCAATCCGGCGTTTCATCAGCAGATTTTGACCAACTGGGCGCGCCGTCCGCAGCGGCTCAAACAGCTGCGTCCTTATATCGGGCTCGGATTGAATGACTTCCCCATTATGTGCATCTGCAAAAACTGCCGGGCCTGGGATCAGAAAGATCACCGTTTCGCCAAGTCCCCCTACTGGGGCAAGGGAAAAGTCCTGACCTTTAAAGAACGCTGGGCGGTCGCCAAGGCGGCATGGGGCGAAGAAGGTACGACGGCAGATGACATTCCGTCGCTTTCCGACCGTCATGCCCGCTTCCTCCTGGCGGTACAGAAACTTGCCAACAAACAGTATCCCGGAGTGCCGATCGTGGCATTTGCTTACGCCAACTATCGTAAACCTCCTGTGGAAGTCAAGCTCAATGATGGCATTATCATTTTGAACACTGCGGCACTCTTTTTCCCGTATACCGATAAGACCAGCAGTGAGTTCCGCAAAGAGTGGATGGGCTGGCGCAAGACCGGAGTGTTGCTCCATTACCGTCCCAATCTGCTCCATGCCGGAGGTACTTTGCCGGTGTTTTATGCGCGGCGTTTTGCGGACGATTTCAAGTTTGCCTACAAAAACGGCATGATCTCCTCTCAGATGGATTCTTTCATCGGAACCTTTGCCAATCAGGCTCCCAACAACTATGCCGTTCTGCGGCTGCACAGTGATCCGGAACGGGACAGCGGCGCAGTTCTGGACGATTTTTACCGCTGTTTCGGACCTGCGTACAAAGAGGTCAAGGCGTATTTCAGCTTCTGGGAAAAATGTTCCGATGCCGTTACTGCGGAGATGTGGGATGTCTGGCAGAAGCGCAACCGCACCGCCAGCGGATTGGGCGGAACTTTCAAAAACTTTATCGCCATTGGCCCTGAGTATTTGACTCCGGAAGTTTTGAAGCAGGGCAAAGCTCTCCTTGCCAAAGCGGTCAAGGCGGCTTCCGGTGATAAAGAGAGCGCCGCGCGGGTCGCATTTCTGGTCAAAGGTTTGACCGAAGCGGAACTTGCCGTTGAGACCCGCCGTGCCCAAATCAAAATGGAAAAAGAGAAGACTCCGGAAGCAAAAGCCGCTTTCAAAGCCGCATGGAAGAAACTCAACGACTACCGTATCTCCATCGAAGGTGACTGCGTTATCGATACCGGCAAAATGCGTTTCCGCGAAAACACCGGTTTGCGCTGGCCGAGAAAGTAACAGGAGTTCGATCTTATGCTTGAAGTTGTGGAGCATCGCGCTCAACTTTGCATCATCGGCGGAGGACTTGCCGGAATGGGAGCTGCCATTGAGGCGGCAAAGCATGGTGTGAAAACGGTTCTTATGCACGAGCGTCCGGTGCTGGGCGGTAACGCCTCCAGCGAGATCAGAATGTGGATCTGCGGCATGTGGGGGTACATGGAGACCGGTCTGGTGGAGGAGTTGCGGCAGGAGAATATCCACCGCAACCCCGATGGAAATTACTCCGTCTGGGATATGCTTCTCTACGAAAAACTGCGTTTTCAGGAAAATCTGACTCTGTTGCTCAACTGCTCCTGTATGGATGCCGTGATGGATGGAAATGCCATCAAAGCAGTAAAAGGGTGGCAGATGACCACTCAGAAGTTTCACCGGGTGGAGGCGGATTTTTTTGCTGACTGTTCCGGTGACAGTATTTTAGCACCGCTGACCGGGGCGGAATTCCGCATCGGCAGAGAGAGCAAAGCTGAGTTCAATGAATCCATGGCGCCGGATGTGCCTGATAAATGTACCATGGGAATGAGTTGTCTGATGCAGGCGCGGGAACACGCTTCCCCCCGGAAATTCACGCCGCCGGCGTGGGCGAACAGTTACCCCGATGATTCTGCACTGGAGAACCGTTATCACCTGTTGGGGCCGATGCAGAACTTCTGGTTTCTGGAATTGGGCGGAGACAGAGATTCCATCGGGGACTCTGAAGAGTTGCGCGATGAACTGTTGAAAACCGCCATCGGAGTCTGGGATCATATCAAAAATCACGGAGACCACGGCGCGGAAAACTGGGCGCTGGATTGGATCGGATTTCTCCCCGGCAAGCGGGAGAGCCGCCGTTATACCGGAGATTATATCATGACTCAGGATGATATATTATCCGGCAGACATTTTCCCGACAGTGTCGCATACGGCGGATGGCCGGTCGACGACCATTTCCCCGGCGGATTCCTCCATCGCGGGGTGCCGAATACCCACGTTTATCCGGAGCGGGCATACGGTGTTCCGCTGCGTTCTCTGTACAGCAGAAATATCGCCAATTTATTTTTTGCCGGACGGAATATAAGTGTTTCCCACATGGCGCTGAGCAGTACCCGGGTCATGGCTACCTGTATGCTGCTGGGGCAGGCGGTGGGGGCGGCGGTCGTGACCTGTTTGAAGCACAAAATTTCTCCACGCGAAGCGAATCAAAAGTATATCAGAGAGATCCAGCAGCGTTTGATGGAAGATGATTGCACGCTTCCGGGAATGGAGCGGAAACGCCCTGAATTGACACAGAAAGCCAAACTTTCCGTATCAGCAGGAGATGGTGAAAATCTCCGTCACGGAGCGGATCGGGATATGAGTTTCTGGGAAGTGAAAAATGGTGATTGGGCAGAGTATGACTTCGGAACTCCTGCAGAAGTGCGGGAGATACGGGTGATTTTTGATACCGATCTTGAGCGCAAGGGCGATGTCGGACGGAATCTTCCTGCCGGATATGCATTGAATATGCCGGAGAAGAAAACCACGGATAAACTGATTGCCGGATTTACTGTTTTTGCTGACGGAAAAGAAATTTACCGGAGCGAAGAGCAATATCTGCGTTGTTTTCGGCTGCCGGTGAAGATTACCGCACAGCGTATCCGGCTGCAAATCGACCGCACCCGCAGTGCAAGTGGAAAGATATTTGCCTTTGATGTTAAAGGCGATGAAATGTAATTAACTGGACTGAATATGGATTATTACAAAATAACTCCGATGATCGTTCCGGCTGATAAAGAGTCGGAAATCCGTATCGAGCCGTTGTTTGGTCATGCTGAATTTCCCCGCGAGCCCGGAAAAGTTGTGGTGCAGTTTTTCCCGTGGGACGGTCAGATGGCGCCGGATCATTACCACTCCTACGACGGGATAAAAGAGTCGCCGGAGATGATAGTCAACGATTGGCATTTTGATGGAAAGTGTATCGTCTTCAAGCGGCTTTTCAGCGGAGAACAGGAGTTCAACGTCCTGATAACAGTGAAGGACGATCGGGGCAATGTTAAAAAGAACGTACAGCTCCATCTCTATGCGTTGAAAGATGATCTTTATGCGTTGCGCCCGTTCCGGGGAAATATCCACATCCACACCAGTGGTTCTGACGGCAAAGAGGAGGCGTGTTATGTCGCGGCGCGTTTCCGGGAGCTGGGCATGGACTTTTGTTCCATCAGCGATCATCGCAACTATGGACCGTCGGTCACGGCGATGGATTACTGGAAAGAATTGAATTGCGACTTCAAACTTTTTCCCGGCGAAGAGGTACATTCTCCGGGGAATCCGGTGCATATTCTGAACTTCGGCGGCAGATACAGCGTTCATAAAAAGAGTTATGACAATGAAGAAGAGTACCGCCGGGAGGTCGCGGATATCGAAGCACAGTTGCCGCAAGGATTATCCAAAGAAAGTTCGTTTGCCATCGCGGCGGCGGAGTGGGTCTTTGATGAGGTGCGGAAAGCCGGCGGTGTGGCAGTGTTCTGTCATCCCTACTGGTATACGCAGCAGTATGTGATAAATACGCAGGTGTCGGACACGATTTTCCAACGGCGGAAATTTGATGCCTTTGAATTGCTGGGCGGGTTTTATAAGCATCTGCCGGGAAGCAACAATCTGCAAGTGGTGCGTTACTATGATGAGTGTGCCAGAGGAAATGTTTTTCCGGTGACAGGTTCCGATGATTCGCACGGAACTGACCGTTTTTTGCATCCGGAGCAGTTTGTCAACAATCTCACTGCCGATCTGGCGGGATGGTATTCAACAGTTGTCTTTGCCAAATCGTGTGAGTTTGCCGACATCGCCGAAGCTCTCCGGAACGGAATGAGTGTGGCGGCTGAGGAAATTGAAGGAGAGATGCCGCGGGTCTATTCGACCTTCCGCTTGAGCCGTTATGCTTCGTTTTTGCAGCGGTGGTACTTCCCGATGCACAAGACGTTGTGCGCGGCGGAAGGAGCGTTGATGCTGCGGGTGTTGAGCGGTGACTCCATGGCGGCAGAAGCACTGAAACAGCTGCGCGGTTCGGTTCAGCGTTATCAGGCGCAGGTCTTTGGCAAATAAGAGAGGCTCCCATGCAATATACAACTCCATTCAAAGTGATAAACGGTACGATTTACGATGCCGACGGCAGAACAGTCCGTTTGTTCGGGGTCAATTATTATGCGCCGTTCAATCACAATTTTTACAACATACTGGAACTGTGCAAAGACCATTATAAGGCGATTGATGAAGATTTCCGCCATTTTGCGGAATTGGGCGTGCGTTTTATCCGGATCCACCTTTATGACCGGGAGATTACCGATCAGGAGGGAAATATCGTAGAAAACCTCAATCTGGATGTCTTTGATTATCTGCTGGAAAAAGCTGAAGCGCAGAATATTTATATTATGCTGACTCCTATTGTCTGGTGGAACACCGTCAGTACCCAGATCAATGTTGAAGCCGATTACGCCTACTGGTACACCGGTTCCCATCCCAACTTCGGATTTGCCAACTTTTACAGTAAGGACAGTCTGATTTGGAAACAGGAGGCAATCGAGTGTCAGAAACGCTATTTCCGCACCTTGTTTGCTCATAAAGGCAAAAGGAGCGGCAAACGCATTTGCGATTACGCCAATATCGTGGCAGTAGAACCGTTCAATGAGCCGGATTATATCGTTCCGTGGCTGGTGGAGAGTGACGATACGCCTGCCGGAATGGGATGCCGGGTGTTTTCGCAGGGCAAACTGCGCAGAGAATTGAAAGAAATTTTCCGGGCATTTGCCAAAGAACATCCGGAGTTGTCCGATACACAGGCGGTGTGCGATGCCTTCAATACCAAAAATCTCAAGCACTATTTCAAAGAACTCTTTCCCATCGTTGACGAATATTTCGGTGACCGGACGATCAAAACCAGTTTTGTCGGTTACCGGGGACATGTGTCGCCGGAACAGGATGCATTGTTAAAAGCGCATGGTGTCGAAGCCATATCCTTCAACAGCTATCTCAACGCCGGCGGTTTTGACGCTGTCAATACCGATGGTGTCAACCATTTGCCCATGGCGGAACGGTGGTTGAATGAAGTGCGGGAACATTGTCGATCTGAATTGCCGAGAATAATTTATGAATTTGATGCCAGCGGCTGTCAGAATGGTTATCCGCTGGCGGCGCAGGCGGCGGCGTTCCGCGGGAACCGCGTGCAGATGGCAGCTTATTTCACCTACACTCCGGCGGCAGTGGCGCAGTGGAACCCCGGTTGGCTTGTCCACTATCTGGCAATGGAACACACCCCTGCCAAAGCTGCCGGTTTTGCGGCGGCGGCGGCGATATTTCACAGTGACAGCGAACCTGAGACGGTGATTGCCGATGAGCATTGGGAGGGAAAAAACTTCACCATTGACCGGAACGGTGATCTGGTTATCTATGCTGACGAAAAAGAGTTTTACTACTCCAACGACAACGAAAAGGAGCTTCCGTCACCGGAAACGCTGGAAAAGATTTTCGGGCGCGGCAGTTCAGTTGCGGCATCCTGCAGCGGGAACGGGTGTTATGTGTTGGAAAAGTGTGCCGAAAAAGAGTGGCTTCTTCATCTGCATCCGGCGCAGAAATTTCTCTGTGATCCCCAGCGCGGACGGCAGTATCGCCACATGGCGAACCGTTGGGTGTCCTGCACTAAAGAACCGCCGGTGTCTCAGATTTCCGATCGAGCGGTCGAGTTTGCGTTCAAGCTGGCGCCGGTCGAGAGCATCACTGCGGTAAATGGGGAAGTTTGCTGCAACGTCACTGCCGGAAACAAGTGGATGTTGCATCCGGGAGATTACCGGATCAGATTGAAATAAGGGATGTTGATGTATGAAATTTTTATGGAAAGATCCCTTGGAGTGGCTCTTCCCTGATACGCTTTGCTCATTGAAACGGGGAATGGGCAATGTTTGCATCGATGTACCCCGGGGAGGATGTGCTTCCGTTGCGGCAGTGATTCTGGATGTTCCTGCCGGCGAAAAAATCACGTTGAGCTGCGATGATGAGCAATGCCGGATATTTGAGATGCTTGATGTGTGTGTCAACCGCAACACGGCAGAAGTTTCATTTGCCGCCCGGGAGGGCAACCCCAAGTCGAGATCGGTGGTGCGGGATGCGCCGTTCCGGGAGTTTGATGTACTTAAAAATTGTTCCGGTTCTGCGGCAGCATCTGGCAACGGTAACGCATTTTACATTATGCGCCATGCCGGGTATGATGAAATGCCGGGAGAAAAGAATATCACATTGACGGTATGCGCTGGAAAACAGGTGGTGAAGAAGAACTTTTCAGTGAACGTTTCCCGCGTGAAACTTCCGGAAGTCGGAGTAAATTCCGCCGTTATGACCAACTGGTTCAATATAGAACACTTCGGATTTCCCCGGAAGCTGAAATTGTGGTCGCATGAATTCTGGCAGGCACTTGGGGAGAATGCCCGACTTATGTACCACATGCGGCAGAATACGATGTTTGTACCGCTGGAACACTTTTTTCAATATGATAAAGAGAGCGGCCACTATACTCTGGACTCCAGATTGCTGAAGCAGTACATCGACGCCTTTACTTCGTGCGGCATGTATTGGATCGAGTCCGGGCATCTGGGAAAACGCGACGGCTCCTGGTTTACAACGGAGTTCAAAGTGTTGTTGTCTGATAACCCGGTGCGGTCAAGAGCCGGTGCGGCAGACATTGCTCAAATGGCTGGTTTGCTCCGGAATTTTATCGAAGAAAACAACTTGAAAGAACGGTGGATACAGCACGTCGCGGATGAACCGATAGCGTGCAACGCCGACTGTTACCGGATTTTCTGCGGTATAGTCCGGAAATATCTGCCGGGAATAACTATTATGGATGCGCTGAGCGATCTTGATATTGCCGGAGCCGTTGACATCTGGTGTCCGCAGGCGCAGGTGTATCAGAGAGAACAAAAAGCGTTTGAAGCGACACGCCGGCAGGGGGATAAAGTGTGGATCTATACCTGCTGTCACCCCGGCGGGCCGTGGTTGAACCGTTTGTCTGACGGCGAATTGCTCCGGCCGCTGCTATTGGGGTGGGGATGCGGAATAAATGGAATTGACGGTTTTCTGCATTGGGGATGGAACCAGTTCCGCCATTATACCCGTGGAGATCTGCCGGAAATTCAGGATCCGTTTGAAGATCTTGCGCCGCTTCAGCACGATACGGCGATAAATTTTCTTCCGCCGGGGGATACCCACATCGTTTATCCGTCGGAGGATGGAAAAGTGTGGTCATCGTTGCGGCTGGAAGCACAGCGGGAAGGTATGGAAGATTGGGAACTTATCCGGATGCTGAAAGCAAAGTCTCCTGAAAAGTGTGCTGAAATTACCGGAAAAGTTTTTAAAACATTCAAGAATTTTGCCAAAACTCCCGGAAAAGTCCGGGCGGCGCGGCGGGAATTGCTCAAGGCGTTGGAGTGAAATATGTGGTTCGCCGTTGTTGTCGGGATGTTATGGAGCTGTACCGGAATATTTTACGGACATATCAGCCGCAGTAAACTGGATGTTTATCTGGTGTGGATCTGTTGCGCGCTGATAAGTATTGCGTTTGCCTCTTTAAGCGGAATAACCGACGTTCCGGCGTTGATTTCCGGAAAAATACCGTTGCCGTCTGCCGGATATGCCGGATTTATGTTTGGGGCAGGGATGCTCAATCTTACCGGATCTCTTACACTTTATCAGGCGTTGAAACGGGGCAATCCCGGAATTGCATGGGCAATCGGGCAATCGGCGTTGATCGTGCCGCTGATAGCTTTGTCCATCTGGTATAAAGAGCCGCTGCAGTTGTATAAAGTGATTGGTATCGTGTTTATCATCGGTGGTATCATTGCGCTTGCCGGAGATAAAAATAAAGAGGGTTCTCCGGTGCAGAATACGGGAATCATGCTGGCACTGCTGGCATTTTGCATTACCGGGGGCGCCGGAACGATGACTTCGTCCTGCGGATATTTTTCCTACAATGACCAGGGGAATATCCGGACGCTGATAACGTTGAGCGCGTACATGCTGACCGCTCTTATCTGGAAACTGTGTGCGCGGGATTTCAGTTTTAAATTGAATCGTAAAGCGCTGGGCATAATCGGCTTGATGGCACTTTCAACTTGTACCGGGATTTTTCTGCAGTTCAAAGGGTTGGATCATCTGGCGGCGAAGCGGGCAGGGGGAGTGTTTTTTCCGCTGGCGATAGGAATATGTGTTGCCGGTTTTTCGTTGTACACCATTTTGGTGAAAAAAGAGAAATATTCTTTGACCGCCGGATGCGGATTGGCGGCGGTGATATTGGGTATAATCGTTATTTCCAATGTTGTAAATATGTTCGTCCACTGAAGACGGGGCAAAAAACTGTCACAGATATCCCATAAAATCAGAAAAAAGTTTGTTTTTTCAATTTTTTCAGCGGAAGAAAATAGGATTTTGAAAAAGTGATTTTGTCAGATTTTGTTTTGCGCAAGCAAAACGCGCGTGCGCTATGCGCCGCGCCACCAG
>JAFTRX010000014.1 GCA_017462015.1 Lentisphaeria bacterium | reverse complement strand
CCGGCTGCCGACCGGACTCAATGGGAGCGCCTCGGTTCATTTAACCGGGGCATTGCGATGAAAGCAAACATTATCGGCAGGGCGGAAAAACTGCTCTCTCAACCCGTTCCGCAACTTTCGGCACAACTCTTTATGCGCTTTCACCGGGATGGCAACCGCACTGAATATGAAAACGTTTATTTTGACCGCCGCCGCAATCTGCAAACACTTGTTCTTGCCGAAGCGATGGAGTACAAAGGACGGTTTCTGGATAAGATCATCGACTATCTCTGGGAGATCACTTCCGAACATACCTGGAGTCTGCCCGCCCATGTTCCCGGCAGAGATGTCGATCCTCTGCCGTTTTTAAAGCATGAACACATCGAGTTGTTCGCTTCAAGTACCGCGTTCGACCTTGCGATGGTCCTCAATCTGTTGGAAAAAGAGTTGACAGGCGTTTCCCCAAATCTGGTCAAACTGGTCAAGCGGGAGTTGATGACCCGGATCATTGAACCGGTGGAGTCCCCCACGTTCCCTGCTACCAGTTACTTTCTCCGGAAGAGGCACAACTGGCGGCCGTGGTGCTGCCGGAATACCCTCGCCGTGGTACTCTACATGCTCAAAGATCAGCCAGCACGCCGGGAAAAAATCGTCACTTTGTATAAAAAGGCGTTGGATGAATACATGCAGCTTTACGCCGATGACGGCTGCTGTGACGAAGGACCTTCCTACTGGGCGGTCAACCCGGGAGCGATCGTCGGGTTTTATGAGCTTTTGCAGGAGCTTCCCAAAGATACCGGAAAGTATGCCCGGATGGCGGAATATATCGTTTACGCCCGGATGACCCCGAAATATTTTGCCGGATTCACCGATGCCGTCTGCACCACCGAATCCATTCCTCCGGGGAGATGTTACCGCCTCGGCGAGCGTACCGGCAATCCGGCGCTCAAAGCTCTGGCACTGGTTTATGCCGATGATTTGGGAAATCTGTTGATGAAAAAAGCCGGTACTTCTCTGTTTGACTTGCTGTGCAGTATTTTCTGGGTGCCGATGGAGGATGTCAAGCCGGATAAGAGTTTGATTGAATTGCCGTTCAAGTATTATAATATTCTGCAATTCCTTTATCTTAAGGACAAGGGAATGGCAATGGCGGTCAAACGGGGACACAAAGGCAGTCATTATCACATGGATGTCGGTCAGTTTATTATTTTCTGCAATGAAATGCCGATAATCATCGACCTCGGTTCTGCGGTCTATACCCGGGAACAATTTTCAAAAGATGGTCGCTATAAAAATTGGTTGAACAACTCCGAAGGGCATAATCCGCCGATATTCAATGGCATTGGACAGTTGACTTCTCCGCTGCCCGATCCTCAGGCGGCAAAGGTGGAACGTGATGAAAAAAAATGTGTATTCACCATGGATTTGACTTCCGCTTATCCCAAAGAAGCAAACCTGGTCAAGTGTGAACGTATTTTTACTTACGATTATACCGACGGTTCGGTGGAAGTTGAAGACCGCTGGGAGCTTTCTGGCGAAAACAACACCGTCCGGGTGCCGTTGTATGCGGTTGCCGATGTCACTCCGGAAGCGAAAAAATGCATCATCGGCAATATGAAAATGAGTGTCTCCGGAGATGAAACGGAAATAAGAGTTACTCCTCTTGATGTCAAAGATGAAAAAGTCCTTGCCGCCTGGGGCAATAATATCAAGCGCATTGATGTTATAACCAAAAGCGGCAAAAAAGGTTCCCGCAAACTGCGTTTTGAAAAGTGATTTTCCGGAGCATTGATATTCCGGCGGCGCTGTCGAAAAAATTGAAAACTGAATCATTTAAAGCAGCTTCGCTTAAAACTTCACTTGAAACAGCAGGGGAAGTTGTCCTGAGCCGGTCGGCATTTGTGCCTGCCGGCTTTTTTTGATTCCACTGTCCAATGCTGTAAAAAAGTTCATGAAAATTTGCATAAGCTTTTTCATAAAAACCGGATAATAATTTCAACGTATTTTATTGAAAAAATTATTTCCGGTGCTATATTACATCAAATTCAGAAGATGATAATTAAGGAGATGTATCATGCTGTTTCAAAACCGTACTGCTGTTATCACCGGTGCCGCCGGAAGAATCGGCAGAGCTGCTGCGAAAGCACTCGGAAAACAGGGAGTAAAACTCTTTCTTACCGACATCAATATGGATGCATTGCAGGAGTTTGTCCGCGAACTTGCAGCGGATAATATAACCGCTTTCGCTGTGATGATGGATGTCACTTCTCCGGAAAGCATCCGCCGTGCCGCCGCTGAAATCATTCAGCAGGCAGGCAAAGTCGATATTCTGGTCAATAATGCCGGTTCCTGGCCGCACAAGGGTGTCCTGGATACCGATGATGAATTGTGGGATGCCACGCTTGAACTCAACTTGAGCAGTGTTTTCCGGGTGACTAAAGCGTTCCTGCCTTCGATGCTGGAACAGGGATACGGCAGGATCATCAACCTCGGTTCCATCGCCGGAGTCGTCGGTCTGCCGGGATTTTTTGCCTATTCGGTCAGTAAATCCGGGGTGCAGATGATGACCAAAGTCATGGCAATGGAACTTGCCAAAAAAGGTATTACAGTCAACAGTATTTCCCCCGGCATGATCAGCGATACCATCAAAGACAATAATGGTACATGGCTCGGAAGAAGCGGCTTGGGCGAAGATATCGCCAGAGCGATCGTCTATCTTGCCAGTGATAACGCTTCTTATGTTACCGGCAGCGATATGGCGGTGGACGGCGGACGTACTCTCGGCCCGCTGAATCCGGGATTCAAAGGTTGAAGCAATTTAAAAAAATAAAAGTGTAAAATGAAAAAAGTATTGTTTTTTTTGTTGGTGTCGTTATGCAGCATATTGAGTGCCAAAGAGCTTAGAGTGCTTGCGATCGGCAACAGTTTTTCTGCTTCCGCGGTTCGCAGTTTGCCGAATCTCGCCGCTTCTGTTCCCGGATGCCGGCTCATTCTCACCGGAGCAAGTATCGGTGGTTGTTCTCTGGAACGCCACTGGAACGAGTGGCGCAAGGCTGAAAAAGATCCGAAGCACAAGCCATACGGCATCAGCTTCTGTGACACTGCCGATCTGTCGGGGAAAACGACCAAACGCGGCAATGTCAATGAACTGCTCAAAAATAACAAATATGACATCATCACCATCCAGCAGAACAGTGCCAACAGTTGGAAGTATAATACTTATCAGCCCTATGCTGATAATCTCATCGCAGTCATAAAAAAATATCAGCCGCAGGCGGAGATCGTCATCCAGCAGACCTGGAGTTACCGTTGCGATTCCAGGCGCTTGACCGCATGGAAAATTGACAACACGGCAATGTATGGGAAGCTTGCTGATGCATATGCAAAACTTGCCAAAAAATATTCTTTCCGGATGATTCCCACCGGATATGCGGTACAGATTTTCCGGGCAAAAACACCGGTCAAGTTTGTCTCGCCGGATTTCAAGGCGCTTGAAGCTTTGAAAAATCCTGAACAGCACGCCTTTGACGGCGAAGTTGTCGGTTATTGCAAGTGGGGAAAAAACCGGAAAACTAAAAAAATTTGTCTTCTCAAAGATATGTCTCACCTCAATTTTCACGGCGAATTTATGCAGGGCGCGGTGTGGTTCAGCTTTTTGTTTGACCAACCGGCAACGGCAATAAAGTTTGTCCCCAGGGGGATGAGTGCTGAACAGGCGAAATTTCTGTTGGAATGCGCGCAGGAAGCCGTTTCAACCTTTAAACAGCCGGGAAAATAAGCTATGGGCAAGAATATCCGTGTTTTGATGATCGGCAACAGTTTCTCCATCTGCGTGGGGAAATTTCTTCCGCAGATGGTGCAGAGCTTTCCCGGAAATCAGCTCGAACTTACCAGTTGTTTCATTGGCGGATGTTCATTGGAGACCCATTGGAACAATTTTCTTGAAGCGGAAAAAAACGGCGATTTCAAGCCGTACCGCATTACCATCTGGGACAGTACCACGTTGGAAGAGTCGCAGTTTGAAGGTAATGTCAACGAACGCTTGAAGCTGGAAAAGTATGATATCGTCACCATCCAGCAGGCGAGCCGGTACAGTGTGGATTATGCCACTTATCAACCGTTTGCGGATGATTTGATTTCACAGATAAAGAAATATCAGCCGCAAGCGGAGATCGTCATTCAGCAGACGTGGAGTTACCGTGCCGATGCGCCGTTTTTGCGCGAGAATGATATGGACAATACCACGATGTATCAGCAGTTGGAAGCGGCGTATTATTCTCTTGCCGAAGATTATGGTTTCCGCATAATTCCGACCGGATACGCCGTGCAGCTCTCCCGGGAAAAGAGTGAATACAAATTTCAAAATTATGATTGGGCGATGCTGGATACGCTCCGGTGGCCTGATCTTCCCCCGCAGGCTGGCGATGTCGCCGGAAAATTCCGCTGGCATAAAGATGCCGACGGCGAAATGGTGATTTACCGCGATACCAACCATTTGAATGTGCGCGGCGAATATCTGCAGGCGGCATTGTGGTGCGGTTTTCTCTATGACGTCGATCCGGAGCAAATCACCTGTGATACTCAGGAAATCGGCAACTGTGATGCGGCATTTTTGCGGAAATGCGCAGCAGAGGCATTGAAAAATTTCAAGCAAATCAAGGCGTGATGTGTTTAAACGACTTTGGAACTATTTCCGGATGTATGGATTCCGTCAAACATGTCTGCGGGCATGGGATCGGATATTTCCCCGACATTCGGTAAGTCCGGGAAAAATCCCCGATTGCAGCGCAAGTGCAGTCCGGTTTGTATGTGACGATCTTATCGTTTCCGGCATAGATAGTGTTTCCCGTTCCATGATAGATGCTTCTGGCGGATTTGCGCTGCATTCAAGCGGAGCTGATGTGAGTTTGCTGCCCGGTACGCTGCAGCGGATCGCCGCGTTTCTGGAAACGGTTCCTGAAACGGATATACTCTATGCAGACAGTGCAATTTGTGCTGAAAACGGCAAAATTACCGGGTATGAGTTTCGTCCGGACTTTGCGTTGGAGTATTTGCGTTCTGATGATTATTTTGGAAAACTCATCGTTGTCCGGCGCAGTTTTGCTAAAAAGTTTCCCGGCGCAACCAATTTGGAACTTATGCTGCGCGGTGTTGAAAACGGCGTGAACATCGTACATATTCCCCAGCTGCTGTACACACATCGCAGCGAAGCCCCCTCCTGTGACGGCGTTGAGTCGGTCGCTGAACACCTTGACCGGTGCGGTATCGCGTTTGAAGAGGTCATTGCCGGAAACAGGCATCGCCGGATAAAGTATGCCGTTGAAGGCGGACCGTTGATTTCAATTCTTATTCCGAGTTTCAACAATTGTGCTGTATTGAGACGCTGCATTGATTCAATCATTCAAAAAACGACGTGGAAAAATCTGGAAATCGTCATAGTTGAAAACGGATCGAACGAAGCTGAACTTTTTGATTATTACAAAACGCTGCAGGAAGATCCCCGGATCAAGGTCGTGAGTTATCCTGTCGCAGAGAGTTTCAACTACTCCCGGGTGAATAACTTTGGCGCAAAACAGTGCTCAGGCGACTATATTCTGTTTCTCAACAATGATACCGAAGTGATTTCCGGAAACTTTCTGGAGGAGATGCTCTCCTTTGCGCAGAGACCGGATGTCGGCGTTACCGGAGCGAAACTTTACTATTTTGACCGTACACTGCAGCATGCAGGAGTGATTGTCGGAGCCGGTTCGATCGCGGCGCATCACTCGTGGCGAAGCAGTGAAAATGATGGCGGATACCTCAATACCCTTGCATGTGCGCGAGAGTTTTCGGCGGTGACGTTTGCTTGTGCGATGGTGAGAAAAAGCGACTTTTTTCAATTTGGTGCGCTGGATGAAGCGTTGGGAGTCGCGTATAACGATATCGACTTTTGTTTGCGGATGGTCGCTCACGGCAAGAGAGTGATTTATACGCCGTATGCGGAATTGTTTCACCATGAGTCACTGTCGCGCGGTCGGGAGGATACTCCGGAAAAGCAGGCGCGGATTGCCGGGGAAGCGGCATTGTTTGAGGAGCGGCACCGGGAAATCCTGGAAAATGGCGATCCCTTTTACAATCCCCATCTCAGTTTGAGCGGTCAGTCATTCACGCTTCGCGGCCGTTTGGGCAGATTAAAGCTGGTTCAGCGCAAAAAAAGGTCTTGAATGATGCTTTTTATTCCCCGGGCAAAGTGAAAATAGCGCAGGGAAAAAAGTTCCGTCATAACGAGAAAGAAGCGGCGGAAAAATCCGCATTTTCCCATTTGGGAACGGTTGGTCGAGTGGGCGATGCGCTCTTTTAGCAGACGTTCAGTATCATCGTCCAGAACCTTGTTCAAACGCACCAGAACGAAGCTGTGCAGTTTGGCGTTCCAGAGAAATGTGTCATCAGCGGCAGACTGTTTTGCCGCCTGAAGCTGTCCGGCAATGCCGGTTTTCTTTCCGGAATTAGAGGCGTTGCTCTGGTGTTGGCGGAACAACGCAAGCGGCTGGGGAATCACCGCCCAGCCGTTCAACGCGGCAATGGTCACTCCAATGAAGCTGTCGTGGACATTGGGCAATTTGGGAAAAGGCAGAAGATATTTCAAGGTACTCTTTCTGAATGCCATATCATGTGCCGCCGGAGGAACCCGTTTGAAAAACGTTTCTGTCTGCGGCATTTCCGGCAGTCGGGCAGGGGGGTAGCCCCGGCACTCCAAATGGGTGTAACCCAATGGTTCAAGAGCCGCATTGACCACCGTGCTGTCGGAGTAGACACCGCGGACTTTGGCATCGGCAAAGGGGGCAAGCATCTTTTCCACTTTATCTGCGAGCCAGATATCATCCTGATCGGCAAGAAAGATTATCTCTCCGTTGCAGAGCGACAGAGCTTTTTCAAAATTTCCTGCACACCCCAGATTTTTTTCATTCTGAAAAATCCGGAAAAGCTCCGGATTTTTCTTCTTGCGCTCCTGAAGTATATCCCAGGTGCCATCGGTTGAGTTATCATCGCAAATCACGATTTCAGTCACCTTTACCGTTTGAGCGAGAATAGAATCCAGCTGGGCGGAGATATATTCTGCTCCGTTGTAAGCGGCAATGGCGACTGAAACAGTGAACTTGGTCATGATGCAGAGTTACTCCTTGATTTCCTGAACAACTCCGCCGGGAAGGATGCGGAACTTCTGCTTGCCGTCCGGTGCGCTCTTTTCCAGCTGCGGGCCGGTGAAGATAAAGCAGGGATAAATGATACCGCCGGTACCGATTTCGCTGTTGCCGCGCCGCTGAGCCTGAATGACCAGCAGATTGTCGCCGTTTTCATTGAGCAGACCGGTCAGGTCGAAGGTGAACGGACGACCGAAGCCGCGTCCCATACCGATATATTTTCCGTTGCACCAGACACGGACGATGTTGTCGACTCCGCCGACCAGAAGTCCGGCGGTTTTGGTGTTCAGCTTGGGGAACGGAATACGGTACCAGGCGGAACCGGCGCGGAAACCGAGCAGTCCTTGTGCATCCCAGGTGGATTTGAAGGTCTGAGTTTCGATAAAGTGTTTATCGTTGATCTCCGGAGCGTAGTAACCCATCAGATTACCGGCATTGAACTGGTCAAACATGGTTTTGAGTTTGTTGGGGATCTTGTAGACGATTTTGTAGGGGGCAGAGGAATATTTGACCGAAGCTTCCAGAGAATCCTGATGGAGTTTGCGGATGTAACCTGCGCCGCCGGTGGAGATGTAACCTTTGCCGTTTTTGGTGGCGGCAATAAGTTCACTGCGGTACTTGTCAAAATGGTATTTTGCTTTGGTGAATTCAAAGTTGTTCAGCGCATTTTTGAAGTGGAGGAAGTCATCAAGAGCATTGAGAGAGAGTTCCGCAATCTTCACGCGGAGCAAATCTTCTTTGGTGTCGACCAATTTGCAGGCTTCTGCAAAGTAAGCGCGGGCTTTGTTGACAAAATCACGGTCGTAGATGAGGGGAACGGCGTGGAAAGAACCGGCTTCCATACCGGCGGCACCCTGACGTTCAGACTGCATGATATAATATTTTTCCATCGGTTCAGCCGCTTTGCCGAAAGCACCTTTGCAATACTTTTTGAGGATCTCCTGCCAGGTGAGCTTGGTATTCCAGAGCAGTTGAGCTTCCGCGTAGTTGTGAGGACCGAGGTTGGAGGCGCCTTTGTTGGATTCGGTGTAAACGCCGAGTACGCCGATGGATTTGTAGTAGGGCAGTTCATCCGCCCAGATACGGATTTTACTGAAAGGCATCACGCTTTCAGCGAGGTTCCAGTTGTAGCCGCGAATAAATTTCGGATTGGGAACAGTCTTCCATTTTTCCAGAATGGATTTGTAATAACGGCGGGTTTTGCTCCGGGGATCGAGGGTGCTGTGGACGCGGGAGAAGCTGATGTCCGCGATCACCAGAACGATTTTCGGATTGGGTTTATACTTGGTCGGAAAATCGGTGTGGCTGTTGTAGAGGAAGAAGCCGAGATGGAGATTGGGGAACTCTTTTTCCAATTTTTCCAGAAGGGTGTTGCACATCAAAATTAAAAGTTCAGTGACTTCCGGATTGCCGGTGGTGGGGTCGATTTTTCCGCTGGAAGCCATGCGGCTTTCGAGGGATTGGGAAAAGGCGTTGCCGTCGGCGGGACCGACACCGATGCAGACTTTTTTATCTTTGGACCATTTGTTCTTTTTGAACATGTTGCGGATATAATCCTCGAGAATGGCAAGTACGCGCGGGTCGGTGGTTTCGATCTGAGGACCGCGCCGGGTGTAAGTGCCATCCAGATTTTTCACGAGGGCGTACATATCGGGATTTTCTTTGAACTTCTTGCGGTAGATGCGGGTGATGTCGGAGAAGACGTGACCGCCGATCATTACCAGAGGATGACTGAAAGTGGTGATCTGCATTTTGTTGCGCAGTTTCCAGAGATGGTAGTCGATACGGCCGTATTTGTCGTGAACTTTCCAGTTCTGGGTGTAGAAGGGGCAGCGGACGGCGAAATCCGGCTTGCTTGAGGTTGTGTAAATTCCGGTATCGACCGTGGACATTTTGGGGATGACTTCACCGGCGACTCCGGTGAATACCCAGTCACAGCCAAGACGGGAGAGCATCTCGTAGATACCGTGAGCAACGGCGAATCCGGTGGCCCCGGAGATAACGATCTTATCCTGGGTACTTTTGATGAAGTACTCTTCTTTTTCACCTTTTTGAAATTCGAGAACGATAGCAGGGCCGGAGGGGGTGGTATTGTATTTTACCGGCAGAACGGTGTTGCTCATCTTCTTAAAGTGATAGTTGAGGTCATCGACAGCGGTGCGCATGGTCTGTTTGGCAAGCTCAGCCTCCGGGAGCTTATCCGCGACCCGGTCATTGAACGGAACACCAACGTCGGAAATGGGCACATTGACATAGATGGTTGCCTGCGGTTTGCCATCTTTTATCAATACGGCGGCCTGGGTGCTTACGGCGGCGAGTGCGAGCAGTAACAAGAGTTTAAACTTCATATTTTTTCTCCCTGATTGTTGCTATAGGCGTACAATAAAAAATAGCACTGAACTCTTCTTTTGTCAAGAGAAAATACAAATAAAAATGGGGCTGTTGCAAAACATAAGATTTAGCGACAGCCTCGTTGTTATACCCAAAATACTTATTCAATCATGATTCTCTGCATTCCTCAATAAATATCTTTGAGGAGTGCGATACCTCGGGTATGAAGTGTGTCTATTGGCATG
>JAFTRX010000102.1 GCA_017462015.1 Lentisphaeria bacterium | reverse complement strand
CGGGTGGTACCGGATGCTGACGGCGCTTTCCGGAACGCGGAAGTGATGTTCCGGAAAATATTTTTACACTTGATTGGAAGTCGGATTTTTTAACAAATATTATATATACGGTGTTTATTATGAGTGAAATTTCTTTGGAAACCATCCGCCACAGTGCAGCGCACATCATGGCGGCGGCAGTGCAGAAGATTTATCCGGATGCCAAGTTCGATATCGGACCGGCTACGGATGGCGGATTTTATTATGACTTTGACATGGAGCATCGTCTGGTCGCGGAAGATTTGAAAGAGATCGAAAAGGCGATGAAGAAGATCATCGGACGCAAGCTCCCGTTTGAACGTTTTGAATGCAGCCGCGCTGAAGCGCAGGAGATGCTCAAGGATCAGAAATATAAACTGGAACGTCTGGCTGACATCCCTGAAGGCGAGGCGATCAGTTTCTACCGTCTGGGCGATTTTGTCGACCTCTGCCGCGGACCGCACGTTGAACACAGCGGTATCGTCGGTGCCGTCAAGTTGACCAGCGTTGCCGGAAGTTATTTCCGCGGCGATGAAAACAATCCCATGCTGCAGCGTATTTACGGAATCGCGTTTGCTACGGAGCAGGAGTTGAAAGATTATCTGCGCCAGATGGAAGAGGCAGCGAAACGCGACCACCGCAAACTGGGTACGGAACTGGATCTGTTCGGATTTTCCGATTGCGTCGGTCCCGGTTTGCTGTTGTGGCATCCCAAAGGTGCGTTGATCCGTCACTTGATGGAAACCTTCTGGAAGGATGAACATTACAAAAACGGTTATGAACTGCTTTACACTCCCCATATCGGTCAGAGCAATCTGTGGGAGACCAGCGGCCACTTGAACTTCTACCGTGAAGGTATGTATGCCGCCATGCAGATCGATGAAAAAGATTATTATGTCAAGCCGATGAACTGTCCTTTCCATATCGAAGTGTACCGTTCACGCTTGCGCAGTTACCGCGAATTGCCGTTGCGCTGGGCGGAATTGGGTACAGTGTACCGTTATGAAAAGTCCGGTTCTCTGCATGGTTTGATGCGGGTGCGCGGATTTACTCAGGATGACTCACACATTATTTGTACGCCGGAGTCCATCGAGGAAGAAATCGCGGAAGTTCTGCGTTTCAGTCTGGCGATAAACCGCGCATTCGGATTTACTGACATCAAGGCGTATTTGTCCACCCGTCCGGAAAAGGCGGTCGGCGAACCCGAACGTTGGGAAAAGGCTATCGATTCTCTGCGCAAAGCGGTAGAAAAGTGCGGACTTGATTGCGATGTCGATGAAGGCGGCGGTGCATTCTATGGTCCCAAGATCGACCTCAAGCTGCGTGATGCCATCGGTCGTGAATGGCAGACTACCACGATCCAGTTCGATTTCAACTTGCCGGAACGTTTTGATATGACCTATATCGGCGAAGACGGCAAGAAGCACCGTCCGTTCATGGTGCATCGCGCGTTGTTGGGTTCACTGGAACGTTTCTTCGGTATTCTGGTCGAACACTACGCCGGAGCATTCCCGATGTGGCTGGCGCCGGAACAGGCGCGCATCCTGCCGGTTTCCGACAAGCAGATCCCGTTGGCAAAAGAGTACTGCAAGACGTTGCGCAGTCAGGGATTCCGCGTTGGAGTCGATGAACAGGCCGCCGGTCTCGGAGCTAAGATCCGCGCCGCGCGTCAGGAACGTATCCCGTACTTGCTGGTGCTGGGCGAAAAAGAGGCCGAAAACGGTACTCTTGCCGTCCGTAACCGCCGGGATGGTGAACTTGGCGAGATGGATTTGACGAAACTTGCCGAAAAAATGAAAGAAGCGGTTGACAATCGCGAGATTTGGTAATATATTATAGAAACGTACCGGGAAATTGGTTCCCGGTGCGTTGTATGTTGCAAGAAAAAGAACCTGATTTATTGACGTTTGAAAGGAGGGTGTTCTTATTGCAAAGTTGCTGAAACCCAATGATCGGAGCATCCAACTGGAGTCGGTGCGCCTTATCGGAGCCGATGGAACCCAGCTTGGAGTGGTCGCTTATTCCCGTGCAAAGGAACTGGCGGCAGAGGCTGGAGAGGATCTGGTACTGGTATCGGATACTTCCAATCCGCCGGTTGTCCGGATTATGAACTTCGGCAAGCTTTGTTATGAGCAGAAGAAGAATCAGAAAGCTCAGCGTAAGAACACGATTGCCCAGAAACTCAAAGAGGTCAAGTTCCATATCAATATCGACCAGCACGATTACGAGACCAAGATCAACCGGGCGGTGGACTTTCTGCAGAAGAAGTTCCGTCTCAAGGTGACACTGGCGCTCAGAGGTCGTGAGATGGCGCATCAGGATATGGCGTTTGAGCTTATGGAAAAGGTTACTGCTGATTTGGCTGAACATGCTGAAGCTGACGGCAAGCCGAAGTTGCTCGGACGTAATATCTCGGTGAATTTTGCTCCTAAATGAGCAAAAAACAAGTTTGGTTTTGAAGGGAGTTCCCTTTGAAATATAATGAAGTGCCGCGCCCGGTAGTGCATTGACCGGCGGGGCGTAAAACATCAATATAAAGGATGTAACAATGCCGAAACTGAAAACCAGAAAGTGTGCCGCCAAGCGGCTCAAGCAGACCGGAACCGGAAAGTTCCGTCATCACAAAGCAGGTGCCCGTCACCTCAAGACCTGTAAGAATGCCAAGCGCAAACGTCGTCTGCGTCATGACGCAGCGGTTTCGCCCGCCGAGAACAGCCGTATCAAAGCCGCGCTGCCCTACGGTCTCTAATTCAGATAATACAGGAGATGAGGTAATATGTCACGAGTCACTTATGCAGTTCCGTCCCGTAAGCGCCGCAAAATGGTGCTTCAGCGTGCCAAAGGTTTCTACGGTAACGCCAGCCGCAATATCCGTACCGCGTATGATGCAGTCGATAAAGCGCTGACCCACAGTTACGTTGGTCGCAAACAGAAAAAACAGCAGTATCGTCAGCTGTGGATCGTTCGTATCAACGCCGCCTGCCGCGCGCTGAACGTCAATTACAGCACTTTCATGAACGGCTTGAAGAAGGCCAACATTGGTCTCAACCGCAAGGTTCTTGCCGACTTGGCAGTTACTGCGCCTGCCGAATTTAAGGCACTGGTGGAGAAAGTCACCCAGGCCTGATTTCGCAGCTGAAACAGAAAAAAGCAGCCTGAGATGGTGACGGACTTCACCGTTTTCAGGTTGCTTTTTGTTTTTTATCCTGAAGTGAAAACGGAAGTGTTCCGGAAATCTCTTCAACGTAATTTGAAAATAAAATAATTTTGGTACTCTTATGAACGACATCATTGAAGCCGTGAATCGTGCCGCGGCAGAAGCTGTTGCCAAAATCAATGCGGCAACTGACAGCGCAGAACTTGAAGCGTTGCGTATTGCATATCTGGGCCGCAATGGACTCTTTCCGGAATTGTCCAAAAAGATGGGCAACGTTCCCCCTGAACAGCGTCGTGAAACCGGAAGCGCCTTCAACACTGGTAGAAATCAGGTTCAGCAAGCGCTCAATGACGCGCTCGACAAACAGAAAAGCACCGGCAAATCCGGTGATGCTATCGATTTGACTCTTCCCGGTCGCCGCCGCAGCTGCGGTCACCGGCATCCGATAACGCAGTTGACCGATGAGTGCGTCGAAGTCTTCGGACGCATGGGATTTATCGCGGTCGACGGGCCTGAAATCGAAGACATTTATCACAACTTTGATGCGTTGAACACGCCGGACGATCATCCGTCGCGCGACCCCAAAGATACATTCTATTTCCCGGACGGCAGGATTTTGCGTTCCCAGACCAGTCCGGTACAGATCCGCGTGATGGAAACCCATACGCCGCCGGTGCGCATCGTCGCCCCCGGACGGGTGTTCCGCCGGGATACACCGGATGCCACGCACGGAATGAACTTCCACCAGATCGAAGGATTGTACATTGACCGCAACGTGTCGATGGCGGATTTGAAGAGCGTGCTGCAGAACTTTGCCTGGGAGATGTTTGGCAAAGATGTGAAAATCCGGTTGCGTCCCCACTTTTTCCCGTTCACTGAACCGAGCGTGGAGTACGATTTCTCCTGCGTGGTGTGCGGCGGTAAGGGATGCAATGTGTGCAAGCAGTCCGGCTGGATCGAAATTGCCGGTGCCGGTATGGTCGATCCCAACGTGTTGAAAAATGTCGGAATCGATCCGGAAATTTGGAGCGGATACGCCTTCGGTCTCGGACTTGAACGTCTGGCGATGTTGCGTTACCGTATCCCCGACTTGCGTTTCCTGTATGACAACGATGTCCGGTTCCTCGGACAATTCTGAGTGAGAGAGGGTTGATATTATGGATATTTCCCGTAAATGGCTGGCTGACTATGTGACATTGGATTGCGATGATGCGGTGTTGTGTCACAAGTTGACCATGGCAGGTATTGAAGTTGAGCATGTGGAAAAACTCTCCTCAGTGCCCGCAGGTGTCGTCGCCGCAAAGATTCTTGAACGCAACGCCCATCCCGGCAGCGATCATCTTTCCGTGTGCAAAGTCACTGACGGAACAGAAGAGCTGCAGATCGTGTGCGGTGCGCCGAACTGTGATGCCGGATGCATCGTGCCGCTGGCAAAGATCGGAACCGTGTTCCACACGCCGGAAGGTGAATTCAAAATCAAGCGTTCCAAGTTGCGCGGTGTTGAATCTTTCGGTATGATGTGCAGTGAACAGGAGCTGGGTATCTCTGACAATAACGATGGTTTGATGATATTGCCGGCAGATACGAAGCTTGGCACCACGATCGAATCGCTCTACCCCGGTGATACGCAGATCGAGTTGGAAATCACGCCGAACCGTCCGGACTGTCTGTCGTTGTGGGGCGTGGCGCGGGATGTGTCCTGCCAGTTGCAGTGTGAAGCCAAGCTGCCGGAAATCACGGTTCCTGAATGTGATATTCAAATTCCGGATCTGGTCACTGTTGAAGATAAAGAATTGTGTCCGCGTTACATCGGACGGGTTATCAAAAACGTCAAAATCGGTCCCAGTCCGGATTGGCTCAAAGAACGTCTGGAGAGCATCGGTCTGCGTTCGATAAACAACGTGGTGGACGTGACCAACTTTGTGATGATGGAACTCGGTCACCCGCTGCATGCATTTGACCGCAATGCGCTCAGCGGCAACCGTGTTGTTGCCCGCCGTGCCAAAGCCGGAGAAAAGATCACGCTTCTCGACGGACGTGAAATCGAGCTGAATGAGAGCCATCTGGTGATCGCGGACGGCGAAAAGCCGATGGCACTTGCCGGTATCATGGGCGGTGAATTTTCCGGAGTGACGGAAAGCACCACAGAAATTCTGCTGGAAAGCGCCGTGTTCAAATCCTCGCACATCCGTACTACCAGCCGTCAGCTGGGTATTTCCACCGATGCAAGCTACCGTTATGAGCGCGGCGTGGATTACGATATGGCGGAAGTCGCCTCCATCCGGGCATGCCAGTTGATTCTGGCGACTGCCGGTGGTGAATTGGCGAGTGCGGCGATGGAAGTTGCCGGAGTGCGGCCGGAAGAACCGGTCATCAACTGCCGTTTTGAGCGCATCCGTTCGCTGATCGGTACGACCGTGAGCAACGAGCGTATCGTGGAAATTTTGCGCGGTTTGCGGTTGCGCGTGGAGGATATCACTTCCGAAAGCTGCAAGGTCACGGCGCCGTTGTTCCGGTTGGATTTGACCCGTGAAGCTGACCTTGCCGAAGAGGTTGCGCGTATTGATGGTTTGGATAAGATTCCGGCGATCCCGGTGCAGGGCAAATTCTGTCACTCCAGCACCGAAGATGTTTACACTCCGGTGCGGAAGATCCGGGATACGGTCATCGGCATGGGATATTATGAATGTATCCATTACAGCATCGTCAGTACCGCGTCGGCGCTGGCGGACAAGCGGTTTGAAAAGAGCGATCTTATTGAGCTGGATAACCCGCTCAGCCCGGACAGCGCGTGGATGCGGCCGGGATTGCTCGGTGAGATGATTGCTACCGTCGGGCGGAATCTCGCGCGCGGCAACCGCGACATGCGGTTGTTTGAACTGGATAAAGCGTTTTGCAAGAATCCGGAAAAATATCCGGAAGAGCGTTATGAATTGCTGATGCTCATCACCGGACGCCGTCATCCGGAACGCTATTCCAGTGAAGCGGAAGCTGATTATGATTTCTACGACATCAAGGGCGAAGTCGAGCTGCTGCTTGAACGCCTCGGCATCCGGAATTACCGCTTTGTCATACCCGAAGATAACGATGGACGTTTTGCTCCCGGCATGGTGATGGAACTCCAGCTGGAAGGCAAGAGTGCCGGACGTTTCGGTGAGCTGGCTCCGGAATTTTCTGCCAAGTGGCGCAACGCGTCAGCGGTGTTCTTTGCGCAGATCGATTTTGCCAAACTGCTTGATGTTTCCGGTCATACGGTCAAGGCGTACAAAGAGCTGCCGCAGTATCCGGGAACCTCCCGTGACATTGCATTTCTGGCACCGGCGGATATGGAATCCGGCAGCGTGCTGGATTTCCTCAAGCGCTGCAAAGTGGCGAATCTGGAGAGTGTGCAGTTGTTTGATATCTTCGTTGATGATGCGCTCAAAGCGCAGGGCAAGAAGAGCATGGCTTACAGTTTGAGCTTCCGCAACCGGGAGCGCACGCTTACTGATGCCGAAGTCAATACGGCGATGGACAAGGTGCGCAGCAAGCTGGCAGCGGAGTTGAAAGTTGAATTAAGATAAGAGAGGTGTACCTATGTTGAATAAGAATGCAGGAAAAGTTTACGAAGGCACACTTGATGCCAAAGGATTGAAATTCGGCATTGTTTGCGGCAGATTCAATGATTTCTTTGTCAGCCGTCTGCTTTCCGGAGCGATCGATGCGATCGTCCGTCACGGCGGAAATGCTGATGATGTTTCGGTTGCGTATGTTCCGGGTTCGTATGAGATCCCGTTTGCTGTCAAGCAGATGGTTCAGCGCGGCGAATTTGATGCGGTCATGGCGCTGGGTGTGGTCATCCAGGGCGCGACTCCGCATGCATCCTACATCAACTCTGAAGTTGCCAAAGGTTTGGCGCAGATCGGATTGGAAAGCGGCGTGCCGGTGACTTACGGCATGATTACTGCCGACAATCTGGAACAGGCGATCGAACGCAGCGGAACCAAGGCCGGAAACAAGGGTGTCGATGCTGCGCTGGCGGCAATCGAAATGGCAAACCTTACCCGGGTGTTGAAGAAATGAGTGAACGCCCCGGACATTTTGATGAACTCGGTGTCCCGACCCATTCCAAGCGTTTGGGCCGGGAGCTGGCGATGGAATTTCTTTTCGGCTGTGACTTGCGCGGAGAAGTGCCGGGAGCTGCCGGATTTGAACAGTTTCTGGAGACAGCGCGGGACGAGTTTCAGATGAGAGACAACCGTCATGCCCACCGGGCGGAGGATTACGCCCGGAAGTTGTATGAGTGTGTCACGCTGGAACGCGAAGAGATTGACGAAATCATCCGCAAATATTGTGAAAACTGGGCATGGGAACGTTTGTCCATGGTCGATCGCAACATCATGCGCGTTGCCGTTGCGGAGATGCGGTCGTTTGCCGATGTTCCGTTGGTGGTAAGCATTGACGAAGGTGTGGAGATCGCCCGTGATTTCTCCGGCTGTGAAGCAGGAAATTTTATCAACGGCGTTCTCAATGCAATCAAGAACAATGAGTTTTCTCCTGCCGGAAAAAGTGAGCAGTAAGTAATGTCTATTTTTTCGATATTCAAACGCGGACTGGAAAAGAGCGCGACCAAAATATCCCGGGTCGTGAGTACCATCTTTACCGGAACGAAGATCCACGGCGCTGAAAGTTTTGATGATTTGGAAGCACTGTTGATATCGGCGGACTTCGGTGTTGCCGCCGCGTTGCAGATAACCGGTGAGATCCGTGACCGCTATGAACGCGGACAGATTTCCACTGATGCTGATCTCATTATGGCGGCACGCGACGAGGTCGCCGCCATATTGCAGAACGGCAAGCGCGCCGTCAATCAGCCCGAAAACGGCGGACCGGCAGTGATTCTCATGGTCGGTGTCAACGGCAGCGGCAAAACCACTACCATCGGTAAACTTGCTGCCCGGCTCAAAGGGCAGGGGAAAAAGGTTATGCTTGCCGCATGTGATACCTTCCGTGCCGCCGCCGTTGAGCAGCTGCAGTTGTGGGGCGAACGCACCGGTACGCAGGTGATTGCATCCAAACATGGCGCTGATCCTGCGAGCGTGGCGTATGATGCCGCCAGTGCCGCGCTGGCGCGGAATGTGGATTATTTGCTTATCGATACTGCCGGACGGCAGCACAATCAGCAGAATCTGATGGCGGAATTGGAAAAAATCCGCCGCTCAGTCAACAAAGTTTATCCCGGCGCACCGCATGAAGTATGGCTCACTGTGGACTCCAGTCTGGGGGCAAATGTGGTCAATCAGGCGCGGGAGTTCAGTAAATGTGCCGGTGTTACCGGGTTGGTCATCACCAAACTCGACGGTACCGGACGTGGTGGAATGGCAGTTGCTCTGCACCGGGAATTTGATTTGCCGGTATTCTATATCGGACTTGGCGAAAGTCCGGAGGATCTTCAGGAATTTGACCCGGAACTTTATGCCGATGCACTTTTCGGTCTGGAAGAAAAATGAGTGATTTTGTGACCGGTGACAGCGAATATATGCTTCAGGCGTTGGCGCTTGCCAAATTGGGATGGGGGTTGACCAATCCCAATCCCATGGTTGGTGCGGTCATCGTCCGTGACGGCAAGGTTATCGGCGAGGGCTTCCACCGCAAAGCCGGGGAAGCGCATGCTGAAATCAATGCCATCAACGATGCACTCCGGCGCGGGCATGATACCGAAAAAAGTACGATTTATGTAACGCTTGAACCGTGTTCAAGTTATGGCAGGACGCCGCCGTGTACCGATGCGATCATAGCACACAAGTTTTCCCGGGTGGTGATCGGTTCGCTTGACCCGAATCCCAAACATAACGGCCGGGCGGTTGAATTGCTCCGGGCGCAGGGGATCGAAGTTGAGTACGGTGTCGAAAGTGCGGCATGTGCGAAACTCAATGCGGCATTCTTTCACTGGGTGACCACCGGCAGACCGCTGGTCATGTTGAAGATGGCAATGACGCTTGATGGAAATATCGCCACTGCAAGCGGGAATTCCAAATGGGTCACCGGCAGTGAAGCGCGCAAACGCGTGCAGCGGTTGCGGCGCTTATCCGATGCCATCATCGTCGGCGGAAATACAGTACGGTGCGACCATCCGCAGCTGACGGTGCGGGAACCGGAAAACTGGGAACGCCAGCCGATGCGTTTTATCGCCAGTACCACATTCACTGAAGCGGAAAAAAATGAGTTTTTCCCCGACGGCAATGCGGAAATAGTTGATTTGTCTACTCCGGAATTGTGGGAAAAGTTTCTTCGTGATGCCGGGGAAAAGAAGATGATTGCAATATTGCTTGAAGGCGGCGGTGTGTTTGCCGGAAGCGCGTTGCGCGCAGGCGTTGTGGATTATGTTGAGTACCACATCGCGCCGAAATTGCTTTGCGGTGCCGGACGGCAGGTCTCCGGCGGAGAGGCGCCGGAGTTGATGAGTCATGCCCGGCAGTTGTTCAATATGGATGTCGAACGTTGCGGAGATGATATTATCGTTTCCGGTTATCTCAGCGGAGAGTAATATGTTTACAGGATTGGTCGAAACTGTCGGAACATTGCGGCAGCGCGGAAATGGCAAGCTGATAATTGCCCCCGGAAAAAAGTGGGATGATCTGCTTTACGGCGAAAGTATCGCTGTCAACGGATGCTGTTTGACTCTGGAACAGGTTTCACCTTCCGGAGAGTTGTGTTTTCATACGCTGGAAGAGAGTTTGCGCCGGACAAATCTGGGAAAACTTACTCCGGGAAGCAAAGTCAATCTGGAACGCGCCATGTGTGCCAATGCCCGTATGGGCGGACATATCGTACAGGGCCATGTCGACCGGGCATCGGAAGTGCTGGAGTTGAAACGGTTGCCGGATGGCGATGTTGAGCTTCTGGTGGCGATGCCGCCGGAAGACGCGGCGTTGGTGGTGGAAAAAGGCAGTATTGCGCTGGATGGCGTTTCTCTTACCGTGGTAGAAGCGGAAGAGGATTTTTTCGGTGTCCGGCTTATTCCGGTCACCTTGGCTGAGACGTCGCTTGCGGCGAGGGTGCCGGGAGCGCTGATAAATGTTGAGTATGATATAATCGGCCGTTATGTTATCCGACAGTTGGAAGTTGCAGATAAATCCCGGAGCAAAACCAGCAGTATCACGATGGATACACTGCGTGATGCCGGATTTTTTTAAGCAGGAGAACCGGTGATGGAAGCTGGTATTGCCATATATACGCCTGCACAGCTGGAAATTGTTGAGCATCTCCGGAATTTTTCTCTGATCGAGATCTCCGGCGATATGCTCGAAGATGCTGAAAAGTATGGATTGTTTTCCCGGATGCCGGATGGAATAATGGTGCGGGAACTTTTGCCGCGCCGGATCATGGATGATCTGCCGGATGCATCGGCAGTGGTATGCAGAGAACTGCTGAAAGTTTTTGAACAGCGGTGCATATTTCTGGAAAAATACGGCATCGAATGGGCAACGCTTACTCCCAATACCGGACGGGCGAAAGAAGATCACGTTTACCGGGAGAAATTACTGGATTTGATGCGGTGCATGTTTGGTATAGCGTTGCGGCACGGGGTGAATTTTATCTATGAGTTGCGATTGCCGGAGAGCTTTCCCGGGGCGGTGGATGAGATGTTGAAATTCTGCCGCAGTTGCAATATCCATGTCCGGGTGCTGATAGATTTTCATCCCCACGAACCGCGGGGATTTGAAATGCTGGAACAGACGGTGGAAAAATTGCCGTTCAAGCGTGATGCGTGGCGGTTGTCATTTGAAGTTGCCAGCTGCAATTATTTGAGTTTGGACGTGGTGAAACGGGTGTGTGCGCTCTCCCGTCCCGGCAGTTCTCTTGAGGAGTGTGTTGTATTTTCTCCAGGAGTTGATACTGATATGGAAAATTACCGGTTGCTGGATCAGCTTGCCGGCAACAACGTTTCAAGAGGAGAAACAAATTATGTCTGAAGAAGGTGGAGGTAATGCCGGAAAAAAGGCGATTTTGAAACGCTCATCCGGCGTGGCGATAGCAACATTTTTGAGCCGGATACTGGGTTTGCTCCGGGTGCGGCTGGAAGCCACGGTGCTGGGCGGCGGAGAAGTTGCCAGTGGCTGGTTTCTTGCCTTTGCCATACCGAACTTGCTCCGGCGGGTGCTGGGGGAAGGGGCGCTGTCGACGGCGCTGATACCGCTTATTGCCGAAGGTGAGCAAACCGGCGGCAAAGAGAAAGTCAAGCGGCAGTTGGCGGTGGTGTTCGCATATCTGGGGATTACGCTGGCGGTCATTGTGCTGGTGGTGTCGTTGTTCAGCAGGTATGCCGCGCGGCATGCGCATGAATGGGAGTGGGAATTTTTCCGGAATGAGCATATCGGACTCATGTTCCAACTGCTGCCGTGGTTGATGCCGTACGGATTTTTTATCTGTCTGGTCGGCATTATTGGTGCAGTGGTGAATTATGCCGGAGTCTTTGTCCGTCCGGCGCTTGCGGCGTTGATTTTGAATGTGGTATTGCTTCTGGTGCTGGGAGGTTCATTATACTGGTCGCTGCCGGAAGCGAGATTTTTGCCGGTGTTGGCGTTGTCGGTTCCGGTTGCCGGGGTGCTGCAGCTGTTGTTGATGCTGATATTGCTGTGGCAGGTGGGGTTGTTTCCGGATTTCCTGAGAGGATGGCAGGAGCGCGGGATATGGAAAAAGCTTTTTGAACTGGCGTTGCCGGGAGTGCTGGGATATGCCGCATTGCAGGTGAGTTTTATTATTGACCGGAGCATGGCAGCAAGTCTGGGCGGACAGGCGGTTCCGGCGTTGACTTACGTTGACCGTATTGTAGACATTCCCATTGGTATCGTTGCCGTTTCACTGAATGGTGTGCTGATGGCGATGATGTCACGGTCGGCGGCGGAAGGAAAACTGGACGAGATCGCCGATACGCTGGCGTACGGCTTGCGTATTGTATGGTTTGCCACACTGCCGTTGGCGGCGATGGTGGTTTTCTTCCACACCAACATGCTGCAAATACTGTGTCTGGGGGGAAAATACACTGTTTCCGATTTGCATTCAGCGCATTATGTGGCGATATTTTACGGATTGGGAATACCGTTTTTTTGTTCGCTGAAAATCATTCTTCCGGCGTTCTATTCGCGGAAAAAAATGAAAACCGTGTTCATTGTTTCAATTACTGCAACGTTTGCCAATATTGCGTTGAATTATATATTGATGCAATTTCTGGCGCAGGGTGGTATTGCCTTGGCAACGGTACTGGCATCGCTGATAAACAACGGTGTGCTGTTGTGGCTGTTGAAGCGGGCGAAGATGACGGCAAAAGGCTTCGAAGTTGCGTTGAGCTTTTTGCGGTCGGCGGCTGTTTCATTCGGCGCTGCCGGGGCATGCTTCATGGTGTACAGAAAATTTTTTGAATCATGGGCAAGTCTGCGCTGGCAGAATGCGCTGATAGTTCTGGTGGCAGTGGGAGTGGTATTTATGGGAATATATTTTGTACTTTCTCTGGTATGCCGTTCCCCGGAATGTCGGGAAATAATCGGAGTAGTCCGCCGCCGCCGCAGTCGGTGACGGGCGGCAGTTGTGCCGCCGTAAATCACTTCTCCATCAACTGGCGGAAGCGGGCATAGTTTGGGGAGGAACAGCGGGTCTTTGCGACCGTTTCCACCGTCATGCGGACGATGGCGGCAGGATCTTTTGCCAATTTTGCAAGGTACTCCGGCAATTCTTCCGGCGGCACGGCAAAGACCAGTATCACCGCCGCGACCGCCCGCCGTCCGGCATCCTGATCGAGAAGCAGATCCTGCAATACCGGCAGTAAAGCGGAACAATCCTGCTTCATCAATTCTCCAAACGCAAACGTGCGCAACTGCAAATCTACGGAATCGGTCGCCAGCAGACAGAGTTTCAAAAATCGTTCTTTGCGCATGGAGATTTTTTTGCTCCGGAGAAAACTTTCCACCATGCGCGGCTGGGTGTGCAGATATTCTATGACCAGACGGATCGGATCACGGCGGGTTTTCAGTACGGCGCGATTGGTGCGCAGTGTGTTTATCCGGTTCAAGATGGAGTTGATCAAAAAGCCGGCGGGAGTATTGTGTACGGTCATTTGCGCCGGATCATGAAAGTAGAGACGGATAAAGTAACGGTATGCTTCTTCTTCCTCTTTTGCGGTGAAATAGAGGTAATGCGCAGAACTGAGATTGTAACGCAGAAGATGTTTCAGTTTGCCGTCAGAGGAAAGAATTGTTTTAGTTACCGTGTTTATATCCGCTTTTTTCTCACTGTGCCAGAGTGCGGCATTGGCGGCAAAGTCATTGTATGCGGCGGCATCGGGATCATTGGCAGCGTGTTTTTTCAATTCATTACAGTATTTTTCGTCCCGGATCTCCGGGGGGAATTTGTTTAATTGCTGTAAAAATTCCGGCGGAAAAAAATCCTTCAACGGCCGCCGCGTATATGTATTGAATAACTTTTCGCCATTGTGCGGAGCTGTCGTTGAGCGCAGCAAAGATTCCACATTGCAGAACGCACTTTCCAGACAACCGGCATCGTAAAGTATTCCGGCAAATTTGTAGTGCGCTTCGATTTTGTCATAATTGGTGTAACATTCCGCTTTGGCAGCGGCAATACGCTTTTCCAGCTCTGTTGATTCCCGGTACGGGGCGGCGAAAACGGAGAACGCGGCAGTTGATATGGCGATAAGGTAAATTGTTTTCATGGGTGATTTCCAATATGGTATGTTTTGCTACAATATATCCCATTTTTATCGATTTACAAGTAATTTATGCTTGACAAAATCCGGTTTTCCGGTTATTTTATCAAAATGTCAGATCACATTATCAATTCTTAAGGAAATTCGATTATGCTTAAATACAAAGATGCTTCAGCGTGCCGTTTTGATATTGTCAGCCTGGGCGAGGTGATGCTGCGCCTTGATCCCGGTGCCAGCCGGATCCATACGGCAAGAACTTTCAACGTCTGGGAAGGCGGCGGAGAGTACAATGTCGCCCGCGGTTTGCGCCGCTGTTTCGGATTGCGCGCCGGTGTGGTGACCGCATTTGCCGATAACCCGGTCGGCCGTCTGGTGGAGGATTTTATTCTTCAGGGCGGTGTGGACACCAGCTTTATCAAGTGGATGCCCTTTGACGGTACCGGACGGACGGTGCGTAACGGATTGAACTTCACCGAGCGCGGATTCGGTATCCGGGGCGCTGTCGGCTGTTCCGACCGGGGAAACACTGCGGTTTCCCAGCTGAAAGCCAATGACATTGACTGGGAAGAACTCTTTGGCAAATACGGTGTCCGCCACTTCCATACCGGCGGTATTTTTGCCGCTCTCTCTGATACGACTCCGGGAGTGACTATCGAAGCACTCAAGTGTGCCAAAAAATATGGTACGATCACCAGTTATGACCTCAACTACCGCCCGAGTTTGTGGAAAAGTATCGGCGGCAAGGCACGGGCGCAGGAGGTCAACAAAGAGATCGCCCGCTATGTTGACGTTATGATCGGTAACGAAGAGGATTTTTCTGCATGCCTCGGTATGGCAGAGAATGATCTCAACAACATCGATGCTTCCAAATTTGAAAATATGATCTCTGAAGTGGTCAAACTTTATCCTAACTTTCAAGTTGTTGCCACCACGTTGCGCCAGGTGATTTCCGCATCGGTCAATGACTGGGCGGCGATTGCATGGCAGGATGGCAAATTTTTCAAATCCGTTGAACGTAAAGGATTGGAAATTTTTGACCGGGTCGGCGGTGGAGACAGTTTCGCTTCCGGATTGATTTACGGTCTGCTCAACTTTGGCGATGCCGGTATCGCCGTCGAATACGGCGCCGCTCACGGTGCGCTGGCAATGACTACTCCCGGAGATACCTCAATGGCGACCAAGGCTGAAGTTGAAAAACTTATCGGCGGCGGTTCTGCCCGCGTTGACCGGTAATGGCAGTTGAACCTTGATTATGAAAACGCTGCTTGCTGTTTGGGGAGTGTTGCTGATTATGAGTGTTGATGCCTTTGAGTACCCAGCCTGCTTTGCCCGCGGGAAGTGGGAGCCTGCCGATTTTATCATGGTCAAAGGGCCGCGTTGGGAGGCTTTCAATCAATGGGAGCAAATGGACGATCACATTGTCCAAAAGGTTCCGCCTGCTGTCACGGATGCACAATTACAGGGGCCGATGCATGCGGATGCTTACGTTGCCATGTGTTACGGCAAAAAGCTTAAACTCAAAAAGAAGCTCGTTTGTTCATCGGTCATGTCTTTCGATCACCGCATGGCGCCGCTCATAGTTATCGCTCCGGTGCTGGGGAAGCACCCGTCCGGTGTCCGTGAATTCCGTGAACACTGGGAAATCGTACTTTACGATCAGGGTTTGAATGTGTGGAAACACATGTGGAAAGATGGTGTGCCGTCCTGGATAAAGCACTCGTATTTGCTTGCGCCTTACAAAAAAAGGACAAAATATGAGCTTAAAGTCACCGTCTCTGCAACCGCCAAGGGGCAGACACTGGAAGTTGAATGTGACGGCAGACGGTTCGGTTGTCATCTTCCCGGATTGGGAAAAGAGTTTTATTTCGGTATCATCGGTTGTGAGGGCCGTAACCGTTTTTATGATTTTAAAATATCTGAAAAGTAAGACGAATATATCATGAGTCAAGTTTTGCTTAAAACCGTTTTGTTGTTGATTATTTCCAACTGTTTTATGACCTTTGCCTGGTATGGACACTTGCGCACGCTGAGCAATAAGCCATGGATCATCGCGGTTCTTATCAGCTGGGGGGTGGCGTTTTTTGAATATCTGGTTCAGGTTCCTGCTAACCGTATCGGTCATGACGGCAACTTGTCGATGGCGCAGTTGAAGATTATTCAGGAGGTCATCACCCTCTCCATCTTTGTTCCTTTCAGCGTTTTTTACATGAAAGAACCGCTTCGCTGGAACTATCTCTGGGCCGGGCTTTGCATGACCGGCGCAGTCTACTTTATGTTTAAGAAGTGACTTTTATTTTGCGGCGGAGGGCGGCGCGCCCTCGTGCGCGTCAACGTCGTCAGCGGCAGGATTCGTGAACGGGAGTTCACGTCACCTGCCGCTTTCTTGTTGCCATCGCACGATCATCGCGCCGACTGCGGCGGATGAGAGAGTTGAGGGGCGGACCCACTGGAGTTTGTGTCGCCTGACGGCGACCAGGGTAGTGGTGAGTTGCGCCACCTGCCGGTGGCTTATGGGACGGCGCGTACCAACCTCCAGCCCACTCAGCTGCCGGTTGCAACTTACAAAATCAGCGCTTCCCAAGCTTCCGGGAGTTTGTTGACTGCGCCCTTGATCGTGGATTTGACTTCCGGGGCAAAGAGGGCGATCCGGCACTCTTCCAGAAGCAAATAGAATTCATATAAACCATCGGAGTCCGTCAGTTCGCCGACACTATCCCATGCCGCGTAGAATTTGTCCAGATAATCTTCAAGTATCTCGCCCTTTTGTGCATCGCGCGCCGGGGCATTTGCCATGCGTTCCGCCCGGAGTTTCAGCGCGCGCAGGTAGCGGGGGTAATCTGTGACTACTGCCGGGCGGCGCAAAAAGCCCGGTGAAAAGAGCAAATCGAGATGTTCAGTAATACGTTCTGCACCACCTCCGCGTATACGGCGGGCAATCGCCCGGATAGCGGTGTAGTCTGCCGTGTATTTTTCCAGAATTGCACACAATTTCTGCAATGATTCCGCCCAATCCATCTCCATTATGCGCGAGACATTGTCAAACATTTCGCTTGACCGCACTTTCCAAAGGTCGATTCCTGCAGAATCAGCAAGCGAGGCGTAGAGCAGTTCGGTTTCAAACTCCGATTGGTTGGAACCGTACACCAGCGACATTTTCAATTCGTTGGAAAGTTTCAAACTTCGCTTGAGAAACTTCATCTGCTGAGCATGAGACATCATGTAAAGTTTCATCACACCGCGCCGGTGGCGGCGGCGGGCTTCTGCCGGTTTCAGATAAAGTTGTTTGGCGACGTGGTCACCATCCACGGTCAGCGCCGGATAACTGATACGTCCGGAGCGCGGCGGAATCTCCACCTGTTCCGGAATGACACCTGCTTCGGAGGGCCAATCGGTGAGTTTTTCGGCGATGTGAGTCGCGGCACCGGGCAGCGCTGCTGAAAGTTTGGAGTTGCGCACCATGCGCCCGGGGAGGGTGGTGGTACGTTCTTTCAGGCGGCCATCTTCGTTCAGGATGCCGAGCTTGAGTTTGAGATATTCCGGAACTTTGTCCAGGTTGAAGTTGCGCGGCGGAACCGTCATATCACTGTCGTAAAGCAGGAATTCTGTCATCGCTTCATCCGGCGGAAGCTGACGGGCAGAGATGTCATTTTTAAGATAATCGGCAAAACGTTGCGCCGCTCCGGGGATGCCGCCGTCAAATTTCCGGCGCAACTCTTTGGGCAGCGAGCGCAGCAGTGCTTCGGCGAAATCGGCATAATATCCGGGGATAGGATAATCCAGCACCCGGTCAGGAAGCAGATTCAGCATGGATTCTTTTACCAGAAGCGTGACCCCGTCCGCCGGGTCTCCAGGTTCAAAGAGGTAGGATAATTTAAACTTTACCCGTTCAAATTCCAGATGTGCCGGAAAGTCGTTGAAGTCAAAGTTGACATACTGTTCAAGCATCAAATCGGACATTTCCAGCTTCAACGCTTCAGGAGAGACCCGCATGAACTCTTTCAAACTTTTGACGGAGTTGACTCCGGGAGGGATGTTGTCAAGGAAGAAACTTTCTGCCGCCGCGCTGTCGTAAAGCTGTCCCGGGCGGCGCATGCGGAGTTCCAGTGCCTGCAGTTGGGTGTAAAGGTCGTGGAATTTTCCCATGGCAGTCCCGGGGACAGAGACTACCCCCTGCAGAATACCTTCCCGGATGAAGAGTTCCCGTGCTGATTGCGGATTGCATCTGCCGAAGTCGACTTTTCTTCCGGCGTGGACGGTCAAGCCGCCCAGCACCACCTTTTCCCGGGCTCGGACAAAACCGCTTGCCGGATCGTAATGCTCGGAGTCGTAAACTTTACTGCAAAGATGTCCGGCGCAACGCTCCACCGCGCGCGGGTCGATTTCGGCAACCGTTCTGCCGAATACCCGGCTGGTTTCGACCAGATGAAAACAGAATATCCATTCCGGAAGTTTTTTCTTCTTTCCGGCAAGTCCGCTGCCGGGGAAGATGTAGAACTTTTTGCCGTCAGTACCGCGATAAATGCGTTCCTCTTTATCCAAAATGGCGATATTGCGCGGGATGCCGCTTAAAACAGCATCGTGGATGTGTTCGTAGGGAAGGGGATCAACCCCGGTGAATTTTTCCCGGTAACGGATGGAATCGGCAAGTTCGATTACCAGATTCCGCCACTCCCGAACCCGCTTGAGGTTGAGAAAATTCTGTTGACAGAAGCGGCGCAGCAGCGAGTTGCTGTCACATTGAATGAAGGCGTTCCATAAATTTAAAAGAGCAATAAAATCACTGCGTTCATCCTTCCACCGGCGGTGAGCTTCATCGGCGGCTTGCTGTTTCTCTGCCGGACGTTCCCGGACATCTCCCACAGTGAGACCGGCGGTCAATACCAGAAGTTGCGGGACAACTTTAAGCGAGCTTGATGCCAGCAGCATCCTGCCCAGAGCCGGGTCGAGCGGCAACCGTGCCAGCATCCTGCCGTCCGGGGTAAGGCGATGGTTTTCGTCAAAGGCTTTGAGGTCGCACAAGGTGCGTATACCCTCCCGGATGCTGTTGCTTTTGGGCGGATCGATAAATGGGAAACGATAGATGTCAGGCATTTTCAACGCTGCCATCTGAAGCAAAATGCCGGTGAGAGAACTGCGTTTTATCTCCGGATCAGTGTAGGGAGCAAAACGCTCGTAGTCATATTCGGAATAAAGGTGTACACAAATACCGTCCGCTGTTCGTCCGCAACGGCCGCGCCGCTGCCGCACGGATGCCTGGGAAATCATTTCAATTTGCAGCTCCTGAATGCGGGTGCGGGGATTGTAACGGCTGATTCGCGCCAGACCGGAATCGATACAGAACTTCACATCCGGAATGGTGAGACTGGTTTCGGCAACGTTGGTGCTGAGGATTATCCGGCGCAGGGAACTTTTTTGAAAGACCTTCTGCTGATCGGCGTTGCTGAGACGGGCATACAGCGGCAGAACTTCGGTGTTGCGGTAGTTGCGCCCCATGAGCATGTCGGTACATTCACGGATCTCGCGTTCTCCGGGGAGAAAGACGAGAATGTTGCCGCGCCGGTCGAATTCAGAAAGGAGTTCTACTGCGCGGGCGACATGTTCCGGAAGTTCTTCGTCGATTTCCGGAGGAAGAAAAATATCTTCGACGGGAAAGGTTCTTCCTTCGACCTCCACAACCGGAGCGCCGGGGAAAAATTCCGTGAAACGTTCCACATCCAGTGTGGCTGATGAAATCGCCACTTTGAGGTCACGGCGTTTTCTGAGCAAATTTTTAAGCAGTCCCAGAAGAAAGTCGATATTCAACGTGCGTTCATGGGCTTCGTCAATGATGATCGTGTCATACTGCCTGAGCAGCGGGTCATCGCGGAACTCCGCCAGCAGAATACCGTCAGTCATGAATTTCAAGACTGTTCCTGCGTTGGTCTTGTCTTCAAAACGGACTTGACTGCCGACACCGTCGCCGTAATTGCAATTCAATTCAAGAGCCAGCCGGCGCGCCATCGCGGTTGCCGCGATCCGGCGGGGCTGGGTACAGCCGATACGACCTTTGATACCGCGTCCGAGTTCGATGGCGATTTTGGGCAGCTGAGTGGTCTTACCGGAACCGGTGGCACCGCCGAGGATAATCAACTGGTGTTGCTGCCATAATTGACGGATCTCTGCTGTTTTTGCTGAAATCGGTAGATGCCCGGGATAGTCAATAACAAACTTTTCTACCGCGGCTTTTCTGGCATCCCGTAAATTGGAGAAACTGTCGTTCATGGCGGTGATTCCCGGAATTAAGACAAAAAAATGGAGCGAGTGACCGGATTCGAACCGGCGACAGTCACGTTGGCAACGTGATACTCTACCAGCTGAGTTACACTCGCTCATGGAACAGTGCTTAATATACCATTGTTTGTATACTTTGTCAAGCCAAAAATGAAAATTTTTTGAAAAAAACACTGTGTTTTGGTGAAATACACCCTGCGGTGATGCCTCTTGCCGCGAATAGATGGTTCGGGCTGCCGCCGGTGCGGACACCCCTTTGCAGACAAACCGGTCTGTACGGATATGTACGGATGGGTACGGATGTGTACGGAGAGTGTAGAGTTGCTTGTCCATAGACGGGGTTTTTCTTGCAGCACCGGAACAGCTTGCTCCTCACACCAGCCGCCCCCCTCCGTACTTATCCGTACTTATCCGTACCCATCCGTACTAAAGGTTGTTTCCACGTGGCACTTTGCAGTGCGCCAGCCCTCGCACAGGCACACGTACCGTTCAAGGTGTGAAAATATCGACATCCAAATCAAGTTTGGCGCGGGTGATATCTTCCATGAAACTGGGGATGTTGCCGGTCGGTTTGAATTCGCCGACCATTCTGCCATCGGCATCCCAGCCGGTGTGGTTGAAGGTGAAGATATCCTGCATGGTGATGATATCACCTTCCATCTTGGTGATTTCGCTTATGTTGACAACCTTTCGGCTGCCGTCGCGGGCGCGGCTGATCTGTACAACAATATTGATTGCAGAAGCGATCTGTTCGCGGATGGCGCGGAGAGGAAGGTCGAAACCTGCCATGAGCACCAGCGTTTCCAGACGGGCAAGGGCATCGCGCGGAGTGTTGGCGTGGACGGTGGTCAAACTGCCGTCGTGACCGGTATTCATAGCCTGAAGCATATCAAGAGCTTCGCCGCCACGGCACTCACCGACTACAATACGGTCAGGGCGCATACGGAGGGCGTTCCGCACCAGATCGCGGATGGTCACTGAACCGCGCCCTTCGATGTTGGGCGGGCGGGATTCCAACCGCACCAGATGCTCCTGATGGAGCTGCAATTCGGCGGCATCTTCAATGGTGACAATACGTTCACGGTTGGGAAGAAAACTGCTCAACACGTTGAGCAAAGTGGTTTTACCGGAACCGGTCCCTCCGGAAATGATGATGTTTTTCCGGATGGCGATACAGACTGAGAGAAAACGCATCATCTCATCGGAAATCGAACCGAAGCGGATCAGGTCAGCTGCCTGAAATGGTTTTTTGGAAAATTTACGGATAGTGATGGTCGGCCCCACCAGCGACAGCGGAGGAATGATGGCATTCACACGGGAGCCGTCTGCCAGACGGGCGTCCACCATCGGAGAACTTTCGTCAATACGTCTGCCCAGAGGCGCAACGATACGTTCAATGGCGCTGAGAACCTGAGAGTCATCGGCAAATTCAGTATCGGTACGATAGAGGACACCCTGTTTTTCCACATATATCTGATCGGGACCGTTGACCATGATTTCTGTAATATCATCGCGGTCAAGAAGTGGTTCCAAGGGTCCGAGACCGATGACTTCCTGAACCAGCTCTTTTTCCAGCTGCTTGAGAGACTCTTCTCCGGGAAGGGGGATCGTCATCTGGCCGAGGATCTCCGCAATCATGGCGCGGGCGCGGTTGGCAAGTTCTTCGCTGGAAATGCCGGACAGAGCCATCTTTTTCAAATTTATGCGGATCAGCAGTTCCCGGTGCGCCTGCCGTTTGATTTCCTGAATGGCAGGGCGCAGTTCCTGAGGAAATGCGGAGGTGTGAAGGATCGGAATCTCCTCTTTTTCCGGAGTTGCACAATATGCCGCAGGTTTGGGAAGCTCCAGTTTGGTCGGCTCAGAGGGGGTGGCAACCGCCTGCTTTCCCGTTTTGTTTGCTGCGAAGGTGTCACAACGTTTTACAGTGATCTCAGCTCTGCCGATGGTAAGTTTTGAGCCGGAAGCAACATCCGTTGGCGTATTGGGGAAAATTGGTTCTCTGTTGTTGATTTTTGTACCGTTGCTGCTGCCGAGATCCATGATGGTGATGCGGGCATCGGCGATTATCAGCTGGGCATGACGGCGGGAAACTCCGGTGGCATTCAGCGGAATGTGACAGCTGGAACTTGCACCGATGATGTAAGCACCGTTTTCGAGCATAGCGCGGGAAACGGGCGCTCCCGGCATGGAGATGGTTATTTCTACCATTTTATATCACAATCCCCGGCGGTCTTTGCGCCGTTTGTTGTAGTTGGGTATCTCTTTTTCCAGCATGGCAAAATTCACCCGGCGGGACTCGATATTGCGGTCGATGGAGCGGTCTTCATAGTTGCGCAGTGAGAAGGAAAGTGTACCTTTCTGAGAGGCGAAAATAAGCATTTCCACTTCGTCCGGATAGACTTGCAAGGTGATGGTTCCGTAGTTTCGGTTGGAACGGGGATCAATGGAACTCGCGCCCCAGCGGTTGCCGACAGCGAGAACTTTCACATCCTGCAAAATGGTGAGGGTGATGGTGTCGAGTTCCGCGTTGCCTTTGACACTGGGGAAGCGGAAAGTTCCGATGACATCGACGTTGTCATTGGGTTGAATGAGATAGTTTACAGAGGTTACCGGGTCGACGGGAAGGGCCACGGCACGCATGTTGCGGTGGATGATGTTGTTGAAACTGTTGCGGTAAGTCGGTTGCTGGAGGTCGGTGGTCTGGAGGGTTTGATCTTTGGCAACGGAGGTGGCGAGTTTTCTTCCCACGACCATGGCAAGTTCGCTCCAGGGGATTTCGCGGCTTAGCATCTGAGCATCTTTGTTCCGGCGGGTCTGATAACGCACGACATCAGCTTCGGTGATCTCTTCACCTTCATTCATATCGCGGTTGACTCTGATGAGAACGACGTGTTCGGAATCTCCGTGGATGCGGGCTTTTTCAGCTTCGAGCTGTTTGTAGGTGAGAATGAAGGCCAGCAGACCGAAAAGAACGGCAAGAATAATCAAAATTTTATGGCGCATTATGGTATCTCCTGAAGTGTGAAATTTGCTGATCCTATTTAAATATAGCGCCGTTTCAAACTTTTTCCAGTAAAAAAACGTATTTTTATAAAAAAACCTTGATGAAAACATCTTGACAAAATGGTGTTTACGGTATAAGTTACATAATTGCAGGGCGAATGTATGCAGTTTGCCCGGTTTTTACAGAAAGGTTATTTTTTGGTTATGCAGAGAGTGATGTTGAGCGGCAAGATCCACACGGCGACAATAACGCGTTGTCTTGTCGATTATGAGGGAAGTCTTGAAATCGATCCTGAATTGCTGAAAGAGGCGAATATTCTGCCTTATGAAAAAATATTGGTAGCCAACCGCAACAGCGGTTCCCGTTTGGAAACTTATGCGATACCGGGTAAAGCCGGTTCCCGCGATTTCTGTTTGAATGGACCGGCGGCGCGTCTGGGAAAAGTCGGAGATGTGGTGACGATCATGGCATTCAGCGTGGTCGATGCTGCAGAGTTGAAGGACTACCATCCGACGGTGATTGTGCTGGATGAAAATAATGAGATCAAAAACCGCCACAATTAAGAGATTTGTCAGAAATAAGCGCCGGAGTTGTTCCGGTCAGGCTGTTGCTGAATATGTCGTTTTTCTGGCGGCGACACTGGTGTTGATCTGGGTGCTGGTTTTTCTGATGCGTGCGGTTGGAGAACATGGAGAGTTAACTGTGGAACGGATAGGATATTCTGTTCCGTAAGGTGATAAAACAAGTTGAATTGCGGACCGGAAAGAGTTTTCTGTCGCCGGGTTCAATATAAAACAGGGAGTAATAACGATGAGAAAAGCTACTATCCGTCGGCGCAAACGTCAAAAAGGTCAGGCGTTTGTTGAGTATGTTATTTTGATTGCTGTGGTGGCGCTTGCGGCGTTGTTTGTCTTGGCGCAGTTCAGTGACAGATTGCGGGATATGGTCACCGGTATTACCAAAACTTTGGGCGGTGACGCGGAAACTCCGCCGGACAGCAAGGAACAGCTTAAGAATCTGTCTGCTGACGGTCTGGAATGATCCGGATTTGATGTGTTATGCCGTCCGTTTGAAAAAGCGGGCGGTATTTGCTTTTTATGTCAGTATCCGTTGGTGGAACTGTATCTGTAAGTCAAGGACTTTTTATGATTCCATTTACCTTTCTTTACCCGTTGGATTTGGATGAAAACATCCGGGCAAAGCAGCTGGAAGAATTTGCTGGAAGCGGCGGAAAACATATCGTATTGAGTGACCCGATATTGAAGATGCTCGCCGGAAATCCCTCCATCCGCAAACAATTTAAACGGCAGGTCGCCGGTTTCGGGGTGGATTTTGTGGACTCTCACGCCCCGTACGGTTATGAATGTGACCTGATGCTGCCGGATGAGTTGGCAAATATTGTTTACGCCAGACAGATGCTGACGTTGGAACTGGTGCATGATTTCGGAATAAAAACCTGCGTGTTTCACATCGGAAATGCGCCGCTGTTCATGGAGTATACGCTGGATGAGTTGCACAGCTTTGTCTGCCGGGCATTGGAACGGGTTCTGAGACGGGCGGAAGAGTTGGATATTACCATCTGCCTTGAGAATATTTTCAAGCCGATAAATACCGTCTCAGTGATATTGGAACTGCTGAAAAAATTTGATTCACCGCATCTGGGAGTTTGTTTTGACTCCGGTCATGCCAACATCATGGAAAAAGGAATGGCGTTTTCCGACAGCCGCCCGTGGGGACAATGGGAGGGGCGCGGTGAAATCGAATGGGAACATGATGTGTTGAATAAACTTCTGCCGCACATCGTTACCTGCCATTTGCATGACAATAACGGTTCTCAGGATCAGCACAAACTTCCGGGGCAGGGTACGGTCAACTGGCAGGAGATCATGAAAATTCTGCCGACTGCGCCCAATTTGAAGTGCATGCAAAGCGAAGTGTCCCTGCTGCGCAATCCGATGCCGGCCGCCACGCTGATCGATACATGGAAAGAGTATCTTGCCGGAACCGAGGCTTGTATTTGCTGATATTACTGCACTTTGTTCAACATGGAACCGGGAAAGATCACGGACACCTTCAAGTCGTTGCCGTTGACGGTGATGACCGTTTCAGGGATGGCGGCATCCGGATTTTTTTTAAGCATATCGAGAGTCATCGTTGCCAGTAATTGAGATGCCTGACAGGATTCCGGAGTGATGTGGGAAAAGGTGAGATCGAACTTAACGCCGTTATCCTTGGTCGGATTGACGACAAGTGTTGCGTGGTGGATGTTTTCGGCAAACATAACCATCTGCGGAGTGATGTGCTTGTTCTTCGCCAGTACCGGAAGCAGTGCAGAAAGGTTGACTTCGGCAAATGCGGTGTTGGTGATAAGGGCTTTAGCTTTGGCGTTGAGCGGGGAGGGCTTGAGGTCGGCGTAGGGGAGGTTTTCTTCGAGCAGCCCCTGGAACACCAGCAGATTTTTTCCGTAGAGCAGCACGCGGTAATCTTTATCCTGATAACCGGTTGCGTTGCCGACTTTGATCTTTTTTAGCGGTCGTTTGGAATCGCTTTTGTAGAATTCATCAAAAATCTTTTGGGCGATCGGCTGGTCGAATTCAGCGACAAAATCAATGCGTGCTTTGGCTTCGCCGGGGAAAGCGGTGATGCCGAAAGCGAGTTTGCCGTGAAGATCATTGGCACAGAGACCGGATTTTTTCAGCTCCGCGTTGATTTTGCTGACCGGATCTTCAAAAATGGGAAGTTTGACCACACGGGAAAAATCAAGTTGTCCGCGTCCGGTCGAAGTGCGGGGGATGTACTCCAGAGGAGCGGCGGCAAGAAGTATTGATGTCATAAGGGCAAGACCGGTCGCAAAGCGTTTCATAAAAATATCTCTCCTGGAGTTGAAGTTGTTTTCAGTTAATATAGATGCTGTAATATCATTTGTCAACGGGGAAAGGTGAATATATCTTGAATATGACGTAAAACGGTGATATATTATACATTGTAGATATTATCACTTTGACAGGAAGGTTTATACTATGTTTTTTACCAGTACCAGAAAACGTTGTGAAATAAGTGCATCCGCTGCAATCGCCAAAGGAATTTCGGACGAAGGCGGTCTTTTTGTTCCCAGTGAGTTCCCCAAATTTCTTCCCGGAGAACTTGAATCGCTGGTAAAACTTTCCTACAAAGACCGTGCCGCGCGGGTACTGCACAAGTTTCTCACGGATTACACCGCTGAAGAGCTGGATGTCTGTGTTGAAGGAGCTTATGAAGGCAGCTTTGACAACAATGAACCGGCTCCGGTGAAAGAGATCGCACAGGGGGTGAACATCCTTGAATTGTGGCACGGACCTACGTGTGCCTTTAAAGATATGGCGCTGCAGATATTGCCGTATCTGCTCTCTGCGGCGACCCGGAAAAATTGTCCGGAGCGGACAACGGTCATTCTGGTTGCCACCAGCGGCGATACCGGAAAGGCGGCGCTGGACGGCTTTGCTGATGTTCCCGGAACGAAGATAATCGTATTCTTCCCGCGCGACGGTGTCAGCGACATGCAGAAATTGCAGATGACCACCCAGAAAGGGGAAAATGTTGCGGTGTGTGCTATTGAAGGCAACTTCGATGATGCGCAGACCGGAGTGAAAAATATTTTTGGAGACCGGGAGATCGTCAAGTTTCTGGAAGAGCGCAACATGGAATTTTCCTCAGCCAACTCCATCAACTTCGGACGTCTTGCTCCGCAGATAGTCTACTACATATCCAGTTATTGTGATCTGGTGAAGAATGGCAAGATCGCCATGGGCAGTGCGGTCAATGTGGCAGTCCCCACCGGAAACTTCGGCAATATTCTTGCTGCGTACTATGCCAAACAGATGGGCTTGCCGATCAAGCGTTTTATCTGCGCATCCAACCGGAACAACATTCTCTCTGACTTCATCGCCACGGGTATCTATGACCGGAACCGGGCATTTTACACGACCGAAAGTCCGTCAATGGACATTCTGATCTCCTCCAATCTGGAACGGCTGCTCTATCATTTGAGCAATGGAGATTGCGAGCAGATCGCGGCGTTGATGGGTGAGTTGAAATCTGCCGGACGTTACACTGTTTCCGGCGAGATGCTGACCAAACTCAAGCAGGAGTTTTACGGCGGATTCTGCGATGATGCCGCCGCACGGCAGACCATAAGAGAGTGCTTTGAAAAGCAGAATTATCTCTGCGATACCCATACGGCAGTCGCGGTGAATGTCTATCAGAAATATGCCAAAGACAGTGGAGATACCACTCCTGTTATCATCGCTTCTACCGCGTCCCCGTACAAGTTTGCTCCGGCAGTGCTTAACGCGCTCGGCGGCAACGGGGATGCCAAAGATGGATTTGCGGTGATGGAAGAGCTTTCAGCGTTGACCCGGACACCGGTTCCGGCGCCGCTGGCAGGATTGCGGGAAGCGGAAGTGCTTCACAAGTCCAGTGTCGCCAAGGATGCGATGAGTGATTTTGTCCGCTCGGTGCTGTGAACGCAGTTCGTTTTTTCCGGGATAGCAGTGATATAACTTCACAGCTGTCCCATAAAATCAGCAAAATGCTTGTTTTTCAATTTTTTTCAGCGGAAGAAAATTGGAGTTGAAAAAAGTGATTTTGTAAGATTTGGTTTTGCGAAAAGCAAAACGCGCGTGCGCAATGCGCCGCGCCACCAGTGACACTGCGTTCAAAGTGGTCTGTTCGCGACCGGTGGAT
>JAFTRX010000101.1 GCA_017462015.1 Lentisphaeria bacterium | reverse complement strand
CGGCTTTTCTCCAAAAAATCTCCCTGCGGCGGCGGGTGAGCCGCCTCGCCGCTCGTGCTTCGCACTCGGCGGTTGCAGTCGATTTTCCGGAGACCTCGCTCTGCGGCATTCCGCAGCTTGCGCTTTGCTCATGCCTTGAGAGTGGTAGTTTGTTAATTTTATTATAGTACCTTGCCACAGCGGAGAAGAGCGGGCTATCTTGCTCCTGTCCTCCGTAGCCATCGAGGCGAAGGAGGATGCCTCACACTGCATCCACCGACTGCAATCAAACCGTTTTATTATTTGACAAATTACCCCTTTGAGGTAACATAAAAGTTTCACAAAAATTGGGACATTAACCAAAAAAAACAACCAGTGGCAATGCGTTCAAAATGGTTTGTCACGACCGGCAAATGCATTGTGGAGCATCCGCATTTACTTTTATGGCTGCGGAGGACAGGCGCAAGATTGCCCGCGAGGCGCCGCCGCAGGTCGTATTTTTCACAAAAATGAGAATGCCCTGTTGAAAAGTTTGAAATGTGTGCTATTGTAAGACAGGGTACGGAAATTTTCTCCGGAACGCAACCGATGAATCGAGGAAATACTCAATGAGACGTTATACCGCAAGTGTCAAGGAATTGGGAGACTCCATGGAACGGGCGCAAGAGTACGCCGCCGCTTTGGAGCGCTCAAAAATCAATCGTATCGAACTTGCTTTTTTCCCCTTTGTCGCCGATACTCCGGAAAGTCGGCTTTACGGCGATACAGCCCGGAAAATCAAGGCCGCAAAGTCGGTCGAGATCGCCAGTGTCCATCTGCCTTACATGGGCGGCGGCAAATCCTGGGACCCCTCTGCCGTGGATGAAACTTTGCGGCAGGATGTTTCCACGCGCTTGCAGAAAATGATCCGTGACAATGCCGATCTGATGGCTCCGGAAGTTACCATGCACTGCAGTATGGAACCGCCCCTGGAAGAACATCCGGCGCGGCTGGATCAGGTCAGCCGCACCATTGAAGAGCTGCTGCCGCTTGCCGGAGAGCTGGATTTTTCCATCAATGTCGAATATCTTCCCCGCCGCTGTGTCGGCAACAAGCCGGAGGAACTGCAGACAATCGTTTCCCGCTTCGGCAAAGAACATGTCGGCATCTGTCTGGATGTCAACCATGTGATGAGCCGCTACGCTGAACTTCCGGAGATCATCGCTGAACTTTCCCCCCGGATCAAAGCTTTTCATTTGAGCGATTATGACGGCATTGATGAAAAACACTGGTTTCCGGGACAGGGAATCATCAACTGGAGCGCGGTCATGGCGGCGGCAGACAAAGTTCCGGGGAATCCGCTGTTTATCTTTGAAAATGTTTACGAATTGGATATCGGTGCCAGAAAAACCGATCCCTACTGGCACTTCAAGCAGATCGAAGATGGATTTTTCTTTCTGGAAAACTGCGTTGAACTGGAACGGCGCATGAAAGAATTTGTGATTGAGTGAACTATTTTGTAATAGTGTCTGTTGAAAAAATCAAACTCTTAAAAATGTGAGGTAAAACATGTCGAAAAAATTTTCCGCCTGCAGGCGGGTGAAGCGTATACGCTTCACCCTGATTGAACTTCTCGTCGTCATCGCCATCATTGCCATCCTTGCGGCGATACTGCTCCCGGCATTGCAATCTGCCCGTGAACGCGGCCGCAGTGCTTCGTGTATCAGCAACCAGAAGCAAATCGGCACTGCCATTGCTTTTTATACTTCCAGCAATGATGACTTTATGGTTCCGGCATGGCAGGGGACTAATCGTTTTTTATGGGGGCATACGTTGACATCCAACGGGTATCTTGCCAATCTCGGCGTTTCCTCCAAAGGTTATACTCATTACAACTATGCTCAGCTGCAAGTCTTTACCTGTCCTTCTGATGCGGATTATTTCAAAGACTATGATGCCAGTTACAAATATTATCTTCCAATGTCCTTCGGTTATAACAGCATGATAAATCTTCCGGAATTTGATGATGATGGAACGCTTACCACCCGACTGAAGCTCAATCAAATGTTGAAATGGAGTTCCTCTCTGCCAGTCATCGCTGATACCTGGAAATATTATCAGGTCATGAAGCCCAGTAACCGGGCTTATCCCACCCGTTCCATACTTGGTGCATATTTCAATATCCGTCCCTACAATGCTCACAGCTATGGTTTGAATTTTCTCCGGTTGGATGGCAGTGTCTGTTCGGAAGGGTATATCTATTATCAGGCGAAGAGTGGAAAAGTCGATCCCTGGCACAGCGGTGACCCCAAAAACGTATATTGGTACAAAAAAGTTCATCATTAATAAATGAAAGGTATATAATATGAAAAACAAAATTTTGCTGGCAGCATTTTTTGTTGCCTCGCTCCTGCCGGCGGCAGAGTTCACCCTTGCTTCCGGCGGCAAGAGCAACTACAAAATCGTTATTGCAGAGAAACCGGCAAGGCAGGTGAAACTTGCCGCCGATGAATTGGCTGCCTTCCTCAAGCAGATGACCGGCGCTGAATTTCCGGTCGTCTCTGATGCCACCGCCAAGGGCAAATATGAAATCATCCTCGGCGAAACCCGCCGCAATATCGCGGTTCCGGAAAAATTCAAAGTGACCAATCACGAAGGTTTTGCCCTCTTGACCGATGGTAATTCTTTCCAGATCCGGGGTAAGATCGCCCGCGGTACGCTGTATGGCGTTTATGACTTCCTCGATGAAAAGTGCGGCGTCCGCTTCCTCGCCTGGGATTACACTCATGTCCCCAAAAAATCCACTCTCAAAGTAGATTTGGATCCCTATAAATACGAGCCTCCCTTTGATTACCGCAATATCATCAGCTGCGGTGATGCCAATGCCGCGCCTGAATACAAAGAGGGTGCCTGGGCAGTCCGCAACCGGCTCAATTCGGTTTGGGCGTATATCCCCGTCGGTCCCAACGGCGTCAAAGTCGGCGGCTTGAAGCACCTCGGCGGTTTTGTTCACAATTTGCACTTTCTGATGCCGCACAAAAAATATTTCAAAGATCACCCCGAATACTTCGCTATGCGCGCCGGAAAACGCCGTGCCATGCAGTATCCCACCGGACGTTTCGCTTCTCTGCCCTGTCTTTCCAATCCGGAGGTCAAAGAGGTGATCGTCGCCGAAGTTCGCCGTATTCTCAAAAATTATTTCAACGGCAAACAGGCTGATCCGGACGATCAGATCCTCTTCCCCATCGACTACCACGACCACAATCAGGTCTGCCAGTGCGAACCGTGCAACAAAATCAACGAAGAAGAAGAAACTCAGGGCGGAACCATGTTCCGTTTCCTCAATGCGCTGTCTGACGATATTTCCAAAGACTATCCCAATCTGATCTTCTCCTCGCTCGCCTACGGCCCTACGCTCAAACCGGGTAAAACCAAACTCCGCAAAAATATCATCATCCGTTACGCCCCCATCCGTATGGACAACGGCCGGGCACTGGATGATCCCAAAAGCGCCGTCAACATCACCCAGTTGACCCATTTGAAAAACTGGCTCGCCGCCGGGACCCAGTTCCATGTCTGGTACTACGCCGGAAACTTCAACGGAGGTATCATTCCCCATCCCGACCTCAAGGGTATCGAAATGAACTTCCCGCTGCTCACCCGTTACGGTATGAAGGGCATGTTCTGCGAAACAGTTCAGGCCGCCGGTATCGAAATGAAAGAGTTGCGCTCCTACATCATCGCCAAATATCTGTGGCGCCCGGAGAAGAATATCCGCGATCTCGTTATCGAATTCTGCCATCTTTACTATGGCAAGGGGGCTCCCAAGGTTCTGGAATATCTCAAACTCATCCACGATTATCACTACAACGTCGTCGATGCCAAACGCGACACTCCGCTGACCCTCCGCGGCGCACCGGCTTACAGCCACGCCTACAATATGGATATGATCGACAAGATGGACAAAATCCTCGACGAAGCTGAACGCCTCGCCGAAGATCCGGTGAAAAAACTTCATGTCGCTGTTATGCACATGCCCGCATGGCATCTGCGTCTCGTGGCCGCGATGAATACCGAACGCCGGGTGACCGTCCTTCCCGACAAGTGGCGTTTCAAGACCGATCCGGAAAATAAACTCACTCCGAATACGGATGCTTCCAAATGGGGCAAAATCAGCATCACCGACTTCTGGACCAACCAGGAGCCGTACAAAAATTATCACGGTACGGCATGGTATTCCGTCGATTTTGAAGTCGATGACAAAGTCAAAGATGAGATGCTGAGCCTCTACTTTACCAGTGTCGACGGCGAAGTTGAAGTCTACATCGACGGCAAACTTGCCGGTAAAGTCACCGATAACAGCTGGAATACCGGTTTCTATGTCCATCTTCCGTGGAAACTTGCCGCCGGCAAGCACGAAATGAAGGTCAAAGTTACCAAAGACCGCAGTGCCGCCGGTATCTGGAAGCCGGTCGGATTGCTCAATATGGCGCAGAAACTTTCCGCTCCGACGCTCAATGCCGCCAAGCGTTATATGGCAACTGAACTCGGTTTCGTTAAGGGTAAACGCCGCGCCAAAAACGAAAAACGCCGCCGTCAGGAGGTTTTCAAGCGGATCAATACTCTGCTTGATGGCCGTCAGGTTCCGGTAACTTCGCTCACCCCGGGTGTCGTTACCAAGATGGCGCATACTCTGGTAAATGTTCACAAAACCTTTGCTTCAGTCAAAGATGCCGATGCGTTGAACGGTTTCTGCGCCCGTCAGCTCGCCAACAAGAGATGGACCCTCGGGCAGAGCATCAATTATCATATCTATGATATGCTGAAAAAAGATCCGAAAGGCGAATATAAAGTCCGCATCCGTCTGAAAGTCAAAAAATCCGGCGGCAAAGGCGAAGCCGCGATTATAAGTTTCTGCTATTACAATAAGGGTTCATGGAGCGGCGGCAACTGCGCTCCTGTGATGAAGATTGCACTCAAGGATCTGCCGGACAACAAGTATGTTTGGATCGAATATCCCCACAAATTGAAGTACAAGGCAGATGTCCGCAGTCAGATGGTCGCCGTGCGTGCGGCAAACAATCCGAAAAATATGGAATATCTCCACGTCGATTGTTTCGAGGTCCGCCCCGCCAACGCGAAGGCTCCGGCCGCTGAAAACAATTCCGGTGCTGATGCGAACAGTGAAATGGTCGTTTTTTACGCCAAAGATATCAAATCCGGTCACAAAACTTACAAAACTGTTGCCGATGACGGTGCTGAAAAAAAACAGTGTGCCGAGCAGAGTGCCACTAAAAAATGGACTCTCGGGCAGGGGATCAACTGCATCGTAAGCGATCTTTTTGACGATATCGAAAAGGTCAAGACCTACCGTGCCCGCGTCCGGATCAAGGTCAAAAAGAAAGGCAATGCCGGACTCGGAGCTGTCATCAGTTTCTGTTACTACGAAAAAGGTTCGTGGCGCGGCGGAAACTGCGCTCCGGATTTGAAAGTCGCGCTCAAAGATCTTCCCGATAATGAGTGGGTCTGGGTCGAATATCCCCATATCCTTAAATACAAAGAAAATATCCGTTATCAGTTGATCAATATCAAGGCGCCGTTCAACCCGAAAAATGTTGAATATCTCCGTGTCGATCGCATTGAGGTACGGCGGGCAAACTAATCGGTAATGGTTCGCTTCGCCAAGGCTGCGCCGGGACAAGGGGTACGACTGTACTCGACTGCTCCGGCGCAGTTGCAATGCGAAGAGAAGCGCCCGACTGCGCCGCCGCCCTGTCACGGTGATTTGTCAAGAATAAAAACAGTCGTTTGCAATCGGCGGATGGATCGTGCGGCAAGGTTGCCGGTAAATCAAGGCGAAGCTGAAGGAGTGGACTATTGTCCTCGACTGAAGATGAGTCCGCAGATTTGCTGGTAAGATTGCCCACGAGGCGCCGCCGCAGTTTAGATTTCTCACAAAAAATGAGATAACAACTAATCAGAGGATAATTTGTTATGAGTATTGTACGGGATTTTCCCGAAAATTTTGTCTGGGGCAGCGCCACCGCCAGTTATCAGGTCGAAGGCGCCCCATTTGAAGATGGTAAAGGAGCTTCCGTTTGGAACGAGTTTGAAAAACGTCCCGGAGCCATGCGGGACGATGTTAATGGCAATATCGCCTGTGACCATTATCACCGGTACAAAGAAGACATCGCATTGATGCGGCAGATCGGTCTGACCGGTTACCGTTTCAGCTTCGCGTGGAGCCGGATTTTTCCGGATGGCAGGGGCAAGGTCAATCAGAAAGGTATCGATCACTACAAGCGCGTTTGCGAAGAGTTGCTGAAAAACGGTGTCGAACCCAGTGTGACTCTTTATCACTGGGATCTGCCGTTGGCTCTGCAAAAAGATTTCGGCGGTTGGGAATCACGGGAGTGCGTCAAATATTTCGGTGAATATGCCGCAAAAATCGGAGAAGAGTTCAAAGGTTTGATCAAGTATTACTGTACTACTAATGAATTTCTTGCCGCATCTGACGTGGCATACAGTATGGGATTGATCGCGCCGGGGCTGAAGCTCCCCAAAAAACGGGTCAATCAGATCCGGCACCATCTGCTGCTGGCACACGGAACGGCGTTGAGCGCATTGCGTGCGGCGGACAGCGAAGCAAAAATTTCACTGGCGGAAAATTCCAATTTCATGGTTCCGCTGATCGACACCCCGGAATATGTCGATGCCGCCAAAAAGGCGTTCCGGGAGTGCAATGCCCACTTTCTCACCGCGGTGATGGAAGGTAAATATCTGGATTGTTATTTGGAAAAAGAGGGAGATGATGCACCGGAATTCACCGATGAAGATATGAAGATCATCGGACAGAAACTGGATTGGCTGGGATTGAATATCTACCACGGTAAGCGGTTGCGCCCCGCGCCGGAGACGAAAGAAGGTTATTATATCTTTGAAGAGACCGATCTCGCCCGGCAGACGGGTATCGCCGACTTCTATTTTGAACCGGCGGCGATGTATTGGGGATGCCGGATCGCCCATGAACTGTATAATGTGCCGGAAATCCGGATCACGGAAAACGGCAAACGGTCATTGACCGACGTGCTGGCGCCCGATGGAAATGTTTATGATGATGAACGCATCCGGCATTTGAGATTGCAGTTGTTGTATCTTGCCAAAGCGGTACGGGAAGGAATACCTGTAACGGGTTATTATCATTGGAGTTTGATGGATAATCTGGAATGGCATCACGGCTTCCGTCCCCGATTCGGATATATCTACATCAACTATTCCACGCTGGAACGCACACCCAAGCTCAGTGCAAAGTGGATGAGTGAGGTCATCAAAACCGGACGTATCGTCTGATTGTTTACACTGTTCCGTTTTTTGTAAAAATCTTTACTGCAGCAGCGCCTCGCGGACAATCTCTTCGCCTTGCAACTGCTTAGGAGCAGTAAAGATTTTTCACAAAAGCGGGACGATCACTATATTTTAACGATCAATTCAAGCTGGCTTTGGAAGAAATCCACAGGCAAATTCAAAATCCGTGAAGTCGGGGGAAATATCCACATCGAACCATTGAAGGATAAATGAGCGCGGATTTGAAAATATGATTTATCAAAAAATCGCACAATGTCAAGTTATAATCCGTAATGTTTACGGACATTGAATACTTTCCATTGCAGCATTGGATGCTTACTCACAAATTCGCACCATGTTGGAGAATTATTCAGCAGTTCCGGCTTGATTTCCCCATGTTTATTAACAGCGGTAAGGAACGCCAATTCAGACTCAGTAAATGGCAAGATCGCATTCAGCTTTTCCTGGCAGCCATTCAACAATTTTTCAAGATATTGTTGTGGAGTATCAGCAGTAGTGCTGTGTGCCAGCGTTTCCATGAGTTCCTGCCGGAATTGCTGTGTGTCAAACTTCAATTCTCCAAGACAAGATATTTCAGAAAAGTCAACTTTATTGAATGCGGCATAAACAACGAAACACCGGCGTAATGTCTGCAAATCAAGTTCAGCACAATTCAGCAGGTGATACGCATCAAAGAGATCACGCGGTTTGCATCTGGCGATCAATGCACAAAGCTTCCCGGCTGCCAATTCGTGAATATTCAATACCGGAATATTATCAGCTTTGAACACGCCAAGCGGAAATGATGAGCGTTTTTCGACCGGCATCAATGCAATACGATGCATATAATTGAGATCCAGTTCAATATTTTGAGTAATGCCGGAATAACTGCGATATCCCAAACGCCACTTGCCACCGGCATGTTCACTTGGAATACGCTTCAAGTTGTAACCGTTATCAGCAAGTAATCCGCTCAAAATCTGTTCATGTTCCTGACGGTCAGTAAGCATAATTTCCCGATCAAGCCCAAGATAGTTGAGATCGATATCCACAGACAGCCGGGGAAGTTTGAAATGGAACAGATTCAGGGCGGTTCCTCCTTTAATGACGTATTTGTCTTTCAAAACTAAATTGGAGAAAAAGAGCTCTAAAATCCCCAATAAACGAAGGACTTTTTCGATGTAGAGCGGGTCAAATCCGCTTTGCTGATGTACAGTATTGATGGCGTTTTCATCAAAATTCATAATCGTTTTCCTCCATCGGTTTCAACATATCTTCCGGCACATAAAGGTTCCAGCGTTTAACGAAATTTCCCTTCCGATTGGAACGGTAAAAGTGTTCAGGTGTTTTGGGTGTCAATAGTGATAATTCGGTTAATACTTCCTCTGGAACACCCATGGAGTTTTGAAATTTTTCAAGCATAAATCCCAATCTTGCCGCTGTTGCCGGATGATTGAGCTCTTTGGTATAAGCAAGCACTTTCTGCCAGTTGAGATCAGTTTCGTACATAAACGCATTGGTTATTTCCTCCCAGCCTCCTGACAACTCCATTCGGTCAAGCAGATCAACCAGTAAACGCTCTTTTGCGACCACTCTTACGGGAGTATCCCACATGCGGTATTCTTCAACCAAAGTATTGAAATCATGTAAACTTTTAGGCGGCAAACAAGGTTGAAACAATGTATCATTCACCGTACAGGGTTTTATACGGTGTTTGGAAAGAAAAGTATGACTGGAATAAGCATTGCGGGACATTCCGTAAAAAGAGAGTGCAGAACGATACCCCAAAACTGCGTCCGGAGTAAGTTTAGCAGCAGTCAACAATGCCGGGGGAGTAAAATGCTCCATACCTTCCGGGACAACGGAATACAAACGGTTGCGTATTTTGCGTATTTTATTGCTTTTAGCCAATTTTACAAGACGGTTGCGGCTGTGATGACCGGACAACGAACAATAACGTTCCCACTCATCGGTATTAAATACCCGATAAGCTCTCAAAAAGTTTTGCTGTCTGTGATCTGTCGTATTCATTGTTTTACCTCTTGTACGATATATAATTTATCATAAAGTCGCACAATGTCAAGTGCTGATTGAGGAAAATATCACATCCTTACGCCCGCAAGGGCGCACTTCACACCTTCACATCTTCACGCGCCGGAGGCGCTCTTCACGCCATCAGCACTCTGCTGATGGCTCCCAATGGCGCCGCCGTTGATCGTTTTTTTATGAGACAGTTGTATTTACGGTGTTAAACCACTTGTAAAAAAGCGATTTCAGAGTTATATTATCTTTTTGATGAAATATTGTTACATTAATTTTTAATGAAAGGATATTATTATGTCGGATGATTTCAAGAGTCAGGAGTTGATGGACAAAATCGTAAGTTTGTGCAAGCGCCGCGGATTTGTGTTCCCCAGTTCGGAAATTTACGGCGGATTCAACGGTTTCTGGGACTATGGTCCCTACGGTTCCCGTATGAAACGCGCCATCGAAAACCTCTGGTGGCACGAAATGGTCGAAACCCGCGACAATGTTGAAGGCCTCGATTCCACTATCATCGCCAACCCCACCATCTGGAAGGCATCCGGTCACATCGACCAGTTCAGCGACCTGATGACCGACTGCAAAGATTGCAAAGCCCGTCACCGTGTCGATCAGATGCCGGACCAGACCACCTGTCCCAACTGCGGTTCCAAGAATCTGACTGAACCCAAAGAGTTCAATCTTATGATGAAGACCTTTGTCGGTCCGGTTTTTGACGATGAACACGTCGCCTATCTGCGCGCCGAATCCTGCCAGCCGATCTTCGTTGACTTCCACAGCGTACGCATTGCCGCCCGTCAGAAGCTCCCGTTTGGTGTGGCGCAGATCGGTAAAGCGTTCCGTAACGAGATCAATCCCCGTAACTTCACCTTCCGCAGCCGTGAATTCACCCAGATGGAAATGGAATTCTTCTGCGACGGTGAAGAGGGTATGGAATGGTTTGAGTACTGGAAAGAACAGCGTATCAAATATTACCGCGACAAGCTGGAATTCTCCGACGACTTCATGCGCATTTATGAACATGAAAAGCTTGCGCACTATGCCAAAGCCGCCATCGACATCGAAGTCAAGTTCCCCTTCGGCTGGGGCGAACTCGAAGGTGTCCACCATCGCGGAACCTGGGATTTGAGCCGTCACAGCGAATTCTCCGGCGAAAATCTCCAGTATGTCGACCACGACAACCATCGTACTCTCATGCCGACGGTCATCGAAACCAGTGTCGGTCTCGACCGCACCATGCTGGCGTTGCTCTGCCGCGCCTACGATGAAGAAAAGGCTGCCACTGCCAAGGAAGGCATGGATGAAGATACCCGTATCGTTCTCCATCTGCCTGCCCGCGTCGCGCCGATCCAGGTCGCCGTTCTGCCGCAGTCCAAGAAGCTCAAGGAAAACGCCTACGAACTTTATAAAGATATCAACCGTTACTTCCGCAGTGAATATGATGAAACCGGAAGCATCGGTAAGCGTTACCGCCGTCAGGATGAGATCGGTACTCCCTACTGCATCACCTTTGACTTTGATTCCGTCAATGACAACGCGGTCACCGTCCGTAACCGCGACACCATGCAGCAGGATCGTGTCAACATCACCCAGCTCCGGGATTACCTGGAAAACAAGATCGGTTTCTGACCGGTCTTATTCTCGGAGGTTAAGTCATGCCCTTTGACCGTGGATCAATAACCTTTTCCATGTTTGAACTTACCGGAGATATTCCGGAAGATTTCGTGGAAAAGTTCGCCTCTGCCAAAGCAGGTACGCTGGACTCGGTGACCGCAGAACCCCAGTTGGGCTGGGTCACCGGACATCACTTGCTGGACACCGCTATTGACGGCGCTTCCGCCCAGTGCGGCGGCAGTTATTTTCTCACTTTGCGTCAGGCGGTGCGCAAGATACCGGCATCGCTGCTCAACGCGTTGTGCCGCCGGGAAGAGCAGGCGTTTCTTGCCGCCAATCCCGGCCGGGATTATGTTTCCGGCAAGGATAAAAAGCGTATCAAGGAAGATGTCATTGCCCGGCATATCACCAAAATGCCGCCGGCACTTTCCGGAATTTCCATGGTTCTTGAACCCAATGACAAACTTCTTTATCTGGGAGCGGGCAGTCAGAGTCAGATCGACCTCTTTATAGAGAACTTCTACCGCGTGACCAAGATGGAACCGCTGCAGCTGACTCCCGCGCGGATTCTGGAACGGGAATTTCAGACCACCTGTGCCGCGTTTCCGCCGCTGAAACTTACCGATTCTCCGGCGACACCGGCAGAACCGCAGGTCGGGCGCGATTTCCTCACCTGGCTGTTGTATTACAGCGAAAGTGTCGGAAAACTCCAGTTTGAGCAGAACGAATTTGACATCATGCTGGAAGCGCCCATCGTTTTGCTGGATGAAGACGAAGCGCGCGGAGCCGGTGAAACTACCGTCAAAAAGGGGGACAGTCCTCTGCGTGGGGCAGAAGTTAAAGCTGCGCTGGAAGTCGGCAAAAAGCTTCGCAAAGCGAAGTTTACCCTGACCCGGGATGATAATGCTGTCTGGTGCGGAACTTTTGATGCGGACAATTTTGTCTTCGGTTCATTCAAACTTCCGGAGGGTGAAGAGATGAATCAGGATGAGATTTTTGCTGACCGAGTGCGCGCGCTGGCGGTCTTCCGGGCGGTGCTGATCGAATACTTCAAACTCTTTGCATCGGCGATGCTTGCTGACCGGTCTGCGGTCGAAAAAGCCATGCGGGAGTGGATCAATGCCCGGGAGGCGATTTGATATGGCGCACAACGAAGATGCTGAGATCCGGATACTTACCGGAGCGTATGAACGCTTGCCGGTTCCCGGTGACCGTCCGGCGGAGCTTGATCTTGGCTGCGGCACTGGAAGTTTCACCATTGCGCTGGCGGCGCGTTATCCGGAACGGCAGTTTTTCTGTGCGGACGTGATGCTTGGGCGGCTGCGTAAAGTCGTCCGGCGGCGCAACCGTGCCGGAGTTGCCAATTTGGAAGTACTCCGGGTGGAGGCGCGCCATCTTATCGGCATCATGTTTCCTGATGATTCACTGGATCGGATCCATCTGCTGTGTCCTGATCCGTGGCCGAAAAACCGTCATCGCGGACACCGTTTGCTGTGCTGTGACTTCACCACTCAGCTGCACCGGGTGCTGAAACCCGGCGGCATCTTCCATTTTTCCAGTGATGATGAAAATTATTGTGATGCTGTCAACCGGGTGATGGAAAGTTCCGGTTTGTTTGAATTGTACATGCCGGGTATCGAAGATGTTGGAAATATCCGCAGTGATTTTGAAAACCGCTGGTTGTCGGAAGGCAAAATGGTGCATCACCGGGCGTGGAAAACTTTGCCGCTCCCGGAGATAACGATCGGACACTAATTAAGGAAAATTTATAATGAATATCTTTCAGGAATTAAAAGCGCGCGGTTTCGTCTACCAGATGACCGATGAAGCGGCGATCGAAAAGAAACTTTCCACTGAAAAAGTGGTCTTTTATTGCGGTTTTGATCCTACCGGTTCCAGTTTGCACGTCGGCCATCTGCTTCCGGTGATGGCGATGCGTCTGCTGCAGAAAGCCGGTCACGTTCCGACGGTATTGGTTGGTGGAGCCACCGGAGCTATCGGTGATCCGTCCGGCCGTTCCTCTGCGCGCAACATGATCTCCATGGAGGAGGTCGCGTACAACGTGGAATGCCTCAAAGCGCAGCTTTCCCGTTTCATCACGCTGGAAAACGGCGAAGCCAACTTCGTCAACAACCACGACTGGTTCGGCAACCTCAAGCTGCTGGACTTCCTGCGTGACATCGGCAGCCGTTTCTCCGTCAACCGCATGCTGGCGCAGAAATCGGTCGAAAGCCGGTTGGAAAACGGTCTGTCTTTCCTTGAATTCAGTTACTCACTGCTGCAGGGATATGACTTCTACCACCTCAACAAAGAGTACAACTGCACGCTGGAGATCGGCGGTCAGGATCAGTGGGGAAACATGGTTGCCGGAACTGAACTCATTCGCCGTATGTACGAAGAGGAACGTGAAGTTCATGTGTTGACCATTCCGTTGTTGATGAACCCCGCCACCGGACAGAAGTTCGGCAAGTCCGTCGGCGGAGCCAGTGTCTGGCTGGATGTCAACCGCACCGGTGTGTTTGATTACTACCAGTTCTGGCGCAACATCGACGATGCCATGGTCGGTGAACTGCTCAAGAAGTTCGCCATTGAACTTCCGGTTGAAGAGTGTGTGGCTCTGGCTGAATGTGAAAATATCAACCGGGTCAAAGAGATCCTCGCCTTTGAAGCGACCAAAATGGCGCACGGCGAACAGGCGGCAAAAGAGGCGTTCCTCACCGCCGGAAGCCAGTTCGGTTTCGCCGATCCGGAACGCAAAGTCGTCACCACCAGCGCCATCGCCGGCATCGAATGCAAGGTCGAAGTCAACTATCCTGAAGTCACCATTCCCGCAAGCGAACTTGACGGCGATGGTCTGTGGATCGTGAAACTTATCGTCAGCGCCGGTATGTGCAAAACCAACAGCGATGCCCGCCGTCTGATCCAGGGCAACGCAGTAAAAATCAACGGCGAAAAAGTGACCGATATGAATCTGTCACTGAAACGTGATGCGGTTGCTGACGGTGAACTTTTGCTGCAAACCGGAAAGAAAAACTTCAAAAAAGTCATCTTCAACTGAGCGCATATCACTTGCATTTTTCCCTCCCGGTGTTATATTGTAGGAAGAAGGCAATATAACACTGGAGGAATCGAAAATGGCTGTGATGCGTGAATTGACTGAAAAAAATTTTGATGACGTTGTCGCCACGGGAACTGTTCTGGTGGATTTCTGGGCGCCGTGGTGCAGTTATTGCCGGGTATTGGGCAATGTCATCGAACAGGCGCTTCCTTCCGCGCCGGAGAGTGCCGTGGTGTTGAAAGTTAATATCGACGATCACCCGGAACTTGCCGCCCGCTTCAATGTGACGACCATCCCGACTTTGGTGCTGTATAAAGACGGCAAAAATCTTGCCAGTTGCGGCATGGTGTCCAAAGCAAAAATCATCGAAATGCTCTGCTCCTGAACCCGCCCCACACTCCAAGTGCTTTTGTCGGACAAGTCTGATTTGTCCGACTCGTCCGACAACTGCTTTCCGCTTTCAAGAGGGGTTTTGCAGTGCGTCAACTGCCAGTTTGGCATTTTTACACGCCGCCGGAGGTGATTTTTTTAAAAAAAAATGGATTTTTTTTTTTTCTGCTTGAAATTAACTTGAATATGGGCTATAGTAATAGCCGGACGACAGGAGGATTGTACCCCGGGGAGGGGGAAATCCGTTTGCGGGACGGAAATTTCCGGCGAAACGGTTGATTGCAACAGCCGCGAAACTGCGAAAAAGAGGTTCTGTCTGTGGTCTGCACAAGAAAATAAAAGAGTTGTCCATCGCAAATTGGCAAATGCGCAACGCCGGTTTGCAATGGAGAGTATGATGAGTTAACAGAGAGGCGAATCTATTATGCTTATCACAACCGGCAAAAGCACCGGATATTTGTCTTTGCTGACACCTGAAACGGGTGTTTCGGCAAGGGCTTTTTGTGTTTATGAGCAAGAGGTTCTCCCTGCTGTTTCTTCCATCACTTCTGATGGCAATTCTGATGCCGTTTCCACCGTAGAAGCCGCCTATATATATAATGAATATGCTGATGTCGCCTCATCGGCATGTGTATCGGCGGAAATTTCCAACGTTGAAGCGGAGAAATTTTCTTTTGACGGTTCTGCGGAACTGGATGAAACTCCGGTGATCGGAGTGGTTTCAGATCTGGCGGAATGTGGTTGTTTCAAGTTGTGTACCGGAATCGATTTTTCGTCATTCTGTATCACTGTGAGCTGCTGTGAAGCGGCTTGGGCGGTGGAGGTCATTTGTGCGGTGCGCCGTACGGAACTTCTCCGTCAGATGCAGAGTTACGGTAAAGTCATCTGTGTACTGACGCAAAAATTTAGAAATTGACACTAAACAAATTGTAACACTCATTAACCCTAAAAGTGAAGGAGAACAAAATGAGTAAAAACGTCAAAGATCTTTTTGACGGCCTTCAGAACGCGGAAGACCTCGCTGCTTCCAAGATTCAGGTTGTCGGAAAAGACACCACCAACGGAATCGTCGAAGACGGTGTTGATACTGTCATCGTCGATGGTTCTGTGAGCAAGATCGGCGTGTACGGCAACGGTACCGATGACATCACTGTCAAAGGTTATGCCGGAAAAGGTACTGCCAAGAGCGTTGCCGGTATCGAGCTGAGCGACAAAGCTGGCGAAGTTGCCGGTGCCACTGTCGTCCTCGAAGATGGCATTACCGCCAAATTGGTCGCCGGTTCCAAAGTCGAATTCACCGCTGAAGACAAGAAGTATGCTCCGACCAGCGTCGAGCCGAAAACTGTCGTTATCGCTGATTCCGATGTCGTTATCTATGATGCCAAAGTCACCGATGCTTTTGCCGGTGCGGTCATGACCGATACTGCTACTTCCAAGAAGTACAAAGTTGAAGTCCAGGCCATCACCAAAGATGCCTGCATCGATGTCATCGGCGGAACCGTCACCAACGTTTACGCTGGCGGTGCCGGTGCTACCAGCATCACTGAAAATGCCACCATCAACATCTCCGGCGGCAAAGTCACCAACGTTTACGCCGGTGGTACTGACGGTGCCAAAGTTATCGGCGATGTCAACATTAATGTTGATATGAACGCCGCCGCTGCCGCGGCAGCGATGAGCATCGGCACTATCTATGCCGGTGGTAAGAACGCCAACGTTCTCGGCGATGTCACCATCACCGTCACCACCAACGGCGCTGTCGGCAGCAACGGCAAGATCGGCAAGATCGTCGGCGCTCCCAGCGGCAAGGGTGTTGTTTTCGGTTCCAAGAACCTTGTTCTCGATGCCTATCAGGGCGATTTCGCTGCTTCTGTCAAGGGCATGGACACCGTTACCATCAAGGACAACAGTGCTGTCACCTTCACCAAAGGTCAGGACAAGTCCATGGTCAACGCCGAATACATCATCGAACTTTCTGAAATCGATAACAGCAATCAGGCTGCCATCCTGACTCTCAAGAGCGATTACAAGCTGAACAAGCTGACCGTTTCCATCGACAGTGATCTCATCACCGAAGGCGGTTCTTTCAGCCGCGCGCTGGTTCAGGGCGTCAAAGGCAAATTCAACAGCAGCAAGTTTGATGTCAATCAGGTCAACATCAAGAAAGACGAAGGCGGTCTCATCGCTGATTATCAGTATGAACTCTCCTTTGAAACCGTTGAATCCAAAGGCAAACAGGTCGAAACCGGCAAGCTGATCTTCACCTACACCGGCGCGACCCTCGAACTCTCCGTCGATGGTTACATCAACCGTCAGGGTGTTGCCAACGTGCTGTCCAGTGCGGACGACGTTGTCTCCTTCGGTTGGAGCTATGATCCCATCAACAAGAACTACGACCGTGAAATCGCCTACAACTTCAAGACCATGGCTGGTGATGACGTTGTTACCATCGACGACAACACCTATTTCACCGGTAAGCTCTCTCTCGGTGCCGGCAACGACACTCTGACCATCAACGGCCGTCTTGCCAAGCTGGATCTTTCCGGTGCCGGTGAAAACACCGTTGTTATCAATGGTGCTCTCGATGCCCGTAACATCACCACCAGCGACGACAGCGTCAACACCTTCATCGTCAACGGCCAGTTTGCCGCTACCGAAGTTTCCTATACCGGAACCGTCAACGCTCTGAATAAAGTTGTCTTCCTGTACAGCGATGGCAGCACCACCGTTGATTCCGTCAACAGCAAGAAGAAAATCGTCAGCGTCACTCAGGCTGTCTACGATGCCGCTTCCGGTCAGTGGATCGAAACCGTCACTCCGTGGCAGGCTAATTTCACCGTCGACCAGTTCCTCACCGGCGCCGATCAGAACGTTGCCGCTGCCGCGGCTCAGGATCTGACCCTGACCAAAGGCGACAACACTGTTGTTGTCAACAACGCTGCCGGTATCAATGACATCACCCTCGGCGGCGGCCAAGCCACCGTTGTTATCGCTGATGCTTATGCTAAAGAAATCGACCTCCGCAGTGCTTCTGAAAGCACCCTCATCATCGATGATGCCGGTTACGCCGGAACCTTCACCGGATCCCGTCGCGGAACCAGCAACGTTGTCATCGCCGCTGACGGTGTCATCAGCAGCATCGCTGCTCTCGACCTGAAGTACAAAGATGTCACTCTCGAACTCAAAGACGCTGTCACCTTCACCGTAACTGGTGGTTGGACTCAGGCTGGTCTTGCTATCAGCGATGTCAAGTTCGGCGACAACTCCATGCTGGTCGATCAGGATGCCAGCAAATCCTACGTCTACAACTACTCCGGTTACTGGACCAACACTGGTTTCGAAGCTTTCGGTACCATCAGTGATTCTGTTATCATTGCTTCCGGCGCTGCCACCATCAACAATCTGGAAAACAGCAGCTTGACCATGACCGGTGCTGCTGCCACCATCAATGGTGCGGTCAATGGTTCTGAAATCATCACCGACAACGCGGTTAACTTCAACGGTGCAGTCGATGCCACCAGCCTCGTTGCTGTTGCTAATGCGACCTTCACCTTCGCCGCTGATGCCAACATCGACAGTTTCGTCTATGGCGCTAACAACGTTACCGTCAACGTCTACAACGCTTCCGTCAACGTCGCTGACATCACTGATCGCGAATACGTTGCCGGTCTCGGTTATGCTGACGGTTCCATCTCCATCGTCCTCGATGAAGCTGACTTCACCACTGCTGTTCTCAAGAACGCAAGTGCCGCGCTGACCAACTCCACTCTCAACGTCGTTGACTTCGCCGGTTCCATCAATAATGCTACCGCTTCTGTTATCAACGTTGAAGGTGTTGTTGATGCCATCAGCATCAACCTCGTTGACTCCACGCTGAACATCGCGCAGGATGGTACGGTCGGAACTCTCGCCATCGATGCCACTTCCGCTATCGCCGGTGCCGGTGTCCTGACTGTCACCAATGCGTTGAACATCGCTGCCGACTTCACCTTTGGTGATGACAGCCACAAGGTTGTTATCGGCGAAGATGCCACTGTCACCGCTACTGCCGGTACGGTCAAGGGCGATGTCGCCAAGATCACCATCAACGGTGCTACCATCACTGAATCCAACATTGCTGAACTGACTGTTGTTGCCGGTACCATCGGTGATGCTGTTGTCGCTGAAAAGAGTGCCATCACCGCCGCGACCATCGCTGACAAAGCTGTCGTCGATCTCGGTGTCGTCTCCGGTGCTGCCAACCTCACTGCCGAAGGCGAAGCTGCTATCACTGCCGACTTCGAAAACGGTCTCACCCTGAACAACGGCAAATTCGCTATCTCCAGCAACGATGACAATGGAGTTGTCGATGTCAAGGGTGGCGTTGTTGTCAACAACGCTGAACTCGCCGCCGATGTCCGCGTTTGGAACTACAACGGCCCTGTTGCCAACGGAATCACTGCCATTGGTAATGTCAAACTTGATGGTAAGTTCGAAGCCGACGTCACCGCCGCTGATAATGCCACCGTTGTCCTCGCTGAAGGTACTGAAATCTTCCGTGACAATGACGACGAATACAGCACCGATGCTTACGGCAAACTCAACTTCATCAACGGTACTCTGGTTGTCGAAGGCGATTCCATCGTTGAAAAGGGTGTCAATGCCACTGGCGATCTCACCGTTCTCGGCGGAACCATAGATGCTGATTTCGACGTTGCCGGAACTCTGACCCTCGGTAAGAGCGAAGCTGAAGAAGACTACGTCATCTGGGGTGATAAAGATACCGCCGCTATCAACGCCGCTATCAAGGGCAATGTCAAGGCCGATACTCTGCTGAACGTTGCCGCTCAGGCTGTCGAAGCCATCATCAGCGAAGGCGCGATCACTGCCGGTGCCATTAACGTCGGCGAAGGCTCCAAGCTCACCGCTGAAGATGCCACCGTCACCGGTGCTGTTACTGTTAAAGCCGATGCTCCCACCATCAATGGTGCCAAAGAATACGACAGCGCTGCTGCCGCGTTCAACAACCTGACTGCCGGAAGCGTTGCTCTCGAAGATACTGTCATCGAAGGCAAAGCCGGTGCCAAACTTGATGTTGCCGCTGACTTGAACGCCACCGGTGATATCTATGTCGGTAAGAAGGCTGCTATGACCGTCGGCGTTGATGCTGCCGGTGCCAATCTCACTGTCATGGATGATGCAACTGCCGCTGTCAAGGGCGATGCCGCTATGACCGGTGCTGTTGCTGTTATCGGTAAACTTGATGTCGATGGTGCTCTCTCCGCCGCATACGCTGTTGTCAACGGCGAACTCGAAGCCGGAAGCGCTGCTATCGCCGGTGATTTCGATATCAACGGCAAAGCTGCTGTCGAAGGTGCTGTCTCCGCTGCCAACGTCAACGTCAATGCTGATGCTGAACTGACCGCTGCCGATGTCAAGGCTTCCGGTAATGTCGCCGTCGCCGGTGAAGCTAACGTCAAGAGCATCGATGCCGATGGTTTCGTCAGCGTTTCCGGTAAAGCCAATGTCACCGAAGCCGTTAAGACTGACTGGCTCGTCTATGTCAATGGTGAACTGAATGCCGCTTCTGTCGATGCCGCTTCCGATGTCACTGTTGATCTCGGTGGTAAAGCTGTTATCACTGGTGCGGTCGATGCCGCCAATGTCGGCGTTGCCGGAACTCTCGAAGCCGGTGATGTTACCGCCACTGGTTTCGTCAACGTTACAGGTAAAGCTGAAGTCGCCGCCGTCAATGCCGGTTGGTACGTCAACGTCACCGGTGAACTTATTGCCGACAGTATCTACACCACGGATGAGATCATTGCCAATGGCGCGATCACTCTCGCTGGCGACATTACTGCCAAATCTCTCACCGTTGGTGTTGATGGTTCTGTTACCGTCGCGAACATCTCCGTCGATGAACTGACCGTCAGCAATGCGCTCACCATCAGCGGCGAAATCAAAGCCAACCAGCTCACTGTCAACGGTGACAAAGAATTCACCATCAACGGTATCGTCGGCGGAAACGTCATCGAAGGTATCACCACTGGTGAAAATGCTGCGTTGACCATCAACAATGCCAACGTCAAACTGGCTGGCGATATCGCCATGGTCGGTACCAACAGCAACGCGGTTGCCATCTCCGTTGCGCAGGAAATCGCCGGTAAGCTCTCTTACGTTGCGACCACTGCTGTCGAAGGCAATACCCTGACCATCGGCGCTGACGTCGCTGTCACCAATGGTGTCGAATTCAGCCAGAACCTGACCGCCAACCTCAATGGCAAGCTCACTGCCGACATCACCTCTGTTCCCTACGGCGCTGAAGGTGCTGATGTCAACGATAAGTTGATCATCACCGGTACTGCTGCTGTGATCGATGGTTCCATCGCTCTCGGAGAAGGTGATGACGTTATCGATGCCTTCACTGACGTTACCGCGACCGCTATCGACTTCGGTAAAGGCAGCGACAAGCTGTATGCCAACCTCGACCGGGTCATCACTGCCGACATCACTGCTGACGACCTCACCGTCGCCGGAGCCAATGTCAAGGTCTATGGTGACTTCACCGCTGATAAGCTGACCCTTGACGGCAGCAACCTGACCGTCGATGGCGAAAACGGTGTCACTGTCAACACGGTTGCTCTCAACGGCAAAGTTTTGAGCGCTGAATACTCCTACCTCTGGGACGATGACAGCAACCCCGAAACTCCGGATGTCCTCAATACCGTAGATGCCGCCATCAACACCGATGGAAACGGTTTCTCCATGATCGGCAATGGTACGATCGGTGCCTCTGTGATCAACGACAACGTTGCGATCACCGGAGCCGATAATGCGACCATCATCGCAGATATCGCTGGAAATGTTGTGCTCACCGATGTCGCTGGTGCGACCATCAATGGTGATGTTGCCGGCGACGTCAGCTTCGCCGAAAAGAGCGAAGGTTATGCCGGTGCCAACAACCTCACCCTCAACGGTGTCGTTTCCGGCGCTGCCGACCTTACCAACGCTGATAAATTCGGCGGTAACAACGAGGTCAACGGCGGAGTCACCTTCAGCGAGCTCACTGTTGCAGCTGGTTCTGATATCACTGCCAACTTCACCGCTGATGCTCCGGAACTCAGCACCTCCATCACTCCGGGAACCTACGCCAATGTCGCTTACTACAAGTGGCTCGGTGCCTTCGGTCCTGCCGGTCTCGGCGCTTTCAAGTCGGAAGATGTTGTTACTACCGCGTATGACAATGTCGCGCTGACTCTCGAAAACGACGTTACCATCATCGGCAACGTTACCGGTTCCAACGCTGTTGATACCATTACTGTCGGTTCCGACGATCGCATCACCGGTGTCCTCGACTTCGGTACTGCCGCTGTCAACGAAACCACTGCCGGTATGGACAAACTTACTTCTGCCGCCGCCAACACCTTGTCGGTCGACAAAGTCAAGTTCAACGGCGGTCTCGACATTAACAATGTCAGCCTCGATCGCAACGTCGCGATGGAAGATGTCAAAGAACAGCTCGAAGATGCCATCCTCGCCGCTCTCGGCGACAGCCTGACCGCTGATGTTACCACCAGCGCGTTCAGCGTCGAAATCAACGGCAATACCTACGGTGTCGCCTTCGAACTCATCGATGCCTCCCTCGCCGATGATGATCCCGCCAAGTTCGACAAGAGCAACATCAAAGTCACTGTCACCGGTGTTGATACCACCACCGTTGAAGGTGCCGGAGTTCTCAAAGTCAGCAGCGATATCACTGTCAACGGTTCCGTCAAACTCAGCGATGCTGATGATGTCCTCGCTCTCAACGGCGACCTGACCCTTAACGACATCGTTATCGGTGACATTGCCACCAACTATCAGTATGTCATCACCGATGCCGCCACTGGCGAAGGTTACTGGGAAGCTGTTGCCGGTTCTGAAAATGCCGCTATCGTCGATGGCGCCAAGAAAGAATTCGACTTCGGTGCCGGAACTGATGCCATCGTCATGGCTGACGGCGTTGTTCTCACCGCCGCCAAGGTTGCGTTCGACTCCCTGAACATCGTTGGAGCTGAAGGCTACACCGCCGATGCCGCTATCAACGCCGATCTCGAAGGTAAAGCTGTCCTCAACATCACGCGCGCCAATGTTACCGTCAATGGTAACGTCTCTGCCGCTTCCACGATCGTTGATGCCGCCTACTTCACCGTCAACGGCGACCTCTCCTCCGGTGTTGTGGTCAACGCTGATGGATTCAAGGTTGTCGGTGCTATCACTGGTGAAGTCATCCTCAACAAGGCGTTTGATTCTTCTCTCACCTCCGTCATCAACGGTAACGTCATCCTGAATCAGGTTGTCGAGTTCACTGAGGATCCCGCCGCCACTGTGGCTGTTGTCACTCAGGGTGCCCTCAACTTCGGCGCCGGCAGCTGGAATGTTGCCAACGAAGCCAAGATCAACGGCACTGCCAACGCCGCCGCCGTCACTGTTGTCAACAACAGCATCGTCGCGGTCACCGGTACTCAGGAAGACGTCTATGACGTCGATGGTATCACTGTTATCGGTCAGAATAACGTTACCAGCCTCACCATCTCCGGTGCTGCTGATATCGACGGTGCTGATGCTTCCGTCAACGACAGCGGTGTCCTCTTGGTCGGTTCTGTTGCCAACCTGAACGCCCTGACCCTCAACGGTAAGGTCAATGCCGCCGTCGCCAACAACATCGACAGCCTGATCGTCAATGGTGTCAACACCATCGCCGCCGCTTCCGGTATCGATGCTGTCACCGTCAACAAGGATGCTGTCCTGAACGGTACCACCATCGCCTTCACCGAAATGAGTGTCACTGGCGAAGGTACTGTTAAGGCGACCCTGGAGGGTACTGTTGCTCAGGACAAGCTGACCTTGAATGGCGCTAACGTCCAGATCGTCAACTTCGCCGGTTCCGCTGATACCGCCGTCGATACCCTGACCCTCGAAGGTGCCAACACCGCCGCGAGCGTCTACTTCTCCGGTTACGGTGCCATCGAAGGTGCCGGTACCCTGACTGGTAACGTCTCCATCGCCGGTGCCGGTGCTCTGACCATCGGTTCCGCGATCACCGGTAACGTCACTGGTGCCGCCGGTGTTGAACTCATCGCCAACGCCGCGATCAGCGGTACTGCTTCCGGCTTCGGCAGCTACACCGGTACCGGCAGTGTTACCAACATTGCCATCGACGGTGCGGCTAACGTCGCTCTTCAGGCGACCACCGGTATCGCCGGTAGCGCTAATGATGATGTTCTGACCCTGAGCGCCAACGCCGGTGCCATCGACCTCGCCGCTGGTGCTGACACGCTCGTCATCGGTGCTGCTGTCAAGGCTGCCAGCCTGGCTGGTGTTGAGACGATCGCCTTCGATCTCTCCGCTGCGGTTGCCGCTGGAACCACGCTCCTCGATCTCACGACCGAGCTGTCTGCTGCGGATGCTGCTGCTGCAACCCTCGACCTCAGCGCTCTGGCCAAAGAAGACTTCGCCGGTCTTGCCGCTGGCGATGACGTGGTCACGCTGTTCAAGTCCGCTGCTGCTGTCAGCAACGATGCTGCTATCGCGGGCTGGTCTCTCACTTTGGATGGTGGTCTTACCGCGACCTGCGAATACGACACCACCCTCAAGGCGTACACCATCACCATCGCGTAATGGTCAAACCCTCAAGGATGGAAGAGTTGAAAAACTCTTCCTCCTGCGAGTGTCTACTCAAAGCCTCCCCAAACCGGGGAGGTTTTTTTTGTTTGGAGGGCTGCCGCCAGTGCGGGCAGCCCCTTGCACGCAAGCCGGTCTGTACGGATGTGTACGGATAAGTACGGATGTGTACGGAGAGTGTAGAGTTGCTTGTCCATAGACGGGTTCTTTCTTACAGCACCAGAATACTCCGCCCTTCACACCAGCAGCCCCCCTCCGTACCTATCCGTACACATCCGTACTTATCCGTACTAACGGTCGTTTCCAATTGGCAGCCCGCACTGGCGCCAGCTCCACCCGGAAGTGCCACTTGACAAACTCCTTCTCCTGTGGTATATTTACCTCGAATAAAATAAGGAGAATATTTATGAGTAATGAGTTTACTTCCAGCGGCGTTGTCGTCACTTCCGGCAATGCCAATATCGCCAGTGGGAAAATCTGGTGTGATACTGTCGTTTCCGATGGCGGGTATTTGAATGTTCTTGCCGGCGGTGTTGCTTACGGTTCTGTCCCCGGTGCCGCAACTGTCGGCGGCAGCCGTGCCCAGATCAAGGTTTGGGCAGGAGGAACTCTCTCCAAAACCACCGTTTCTTCCGGCGGCAAGGTCATTGTTTCCGGCGGCATGGTCTCTTCCGGCGGCAAATCCTCCTTTATGGCGGGGAGTGCCGCGGAACTTGATATCAAACGCAACGGTTCTGCTTCTGTCTTTTCCGGCGGTGTCATCACCAGCAGTTTCGTGTCCGGTCATCTCGTCGCTTCCAACGGCGGTTCCGCCTGTGAAAATACCGTGACCGGCGGTACTGCCACCATCGCCAGAGGCGGCTTCGGTATTTCCAATTTTGTCAACGCCGGCTCTTTGACCGTCAGCAATGGCGGCATTGATTCCGCTTCCATCGTCTCCGGCGGCACATTTGCCGTCTCTTCCGGCGGCGTGGCAGCAGATACGGTCATCAAACGCGGCAGTCAGACGGTTTTTTCCGGTGGTACTGCCGTCAGCGCAGTCGTTTCCAGCGGCGCTCAACTTATTTCCGGCGGCTTCGCTTCGGAGACGGTCATCCTCGCCCAAGGTACTCAAACTGTCCTTTCCGGCAGTGCCGTTTCTGCTGTGGTCGGCGGTTTGCAGCAGGTCGCCAAAGCATCTGCCTTTGCCGAAAATGCCGTGATCTCTTCCGGCGGTTCCCAATTCGTCAGCAATGGCGGTACTGCCGTCAATACCATCGTCCTCAACGGCGGTATGGTGCAGTTCGCTTCCGGCGGTATCCTTGCCGGAGAGGAAAATATCTCCGATATCGGCGGTGCCGCTAATTTTGATGAAGGCGCGGTCGTCGAAGGCAAGTTCTTTACCAAAGGCGAAGTAACTGTCGGCGGCGATATAACCTTTACCAATGCTGATTCCGGTATCTATCTCTGGCTCGATGCCGCCAATATCGACAGCATCAGCGGCAAGGCAATGCTCCACAGCTTCAACCTTCTCGGCGAAAATACCGACAACTGTTTTATCTCCGTCCCCGGCGATATCGCCGACAATACCTATACTCTCGCGGACGGCGCTGAAGGTTTTACCGGTTCTCTCGGCATCTACAACGATGACTGGGTTTCCAAAACCTACTACGTTTCTGTCGGCGAGACCATCTCCGCCAATTATATCGACTACACTCTTTCCAACGATAACGGCACTCTCAAAGTCTCCGTGGTCAACAATACCATCTACGACAAAACCTTCAATTCCTGGAACTTTTCTGCCGGAAACGTGGCTTCTCTGGAATTTTCTCTCAACTGCGCCGGACGTTTCAAGCTCGGTGATTTTATTAACGCCAACAACTTTTCCGGCAGTGCCGTCATCAAAGATCCCACCGGCAAAATTGTCGCCTCTTTGAAAATCACAGGCGGCACTGTCGCCGAAGGGCAGAAAAATGATTTCCTCCTCGATGAAGGTGATTATACCCTGATCTGCACCCCGGAAATCGGCGGCGCGATCAAGGAAAATTCTTTTGCCCATATCGAAAGTATCGACCTCTTTTTCCGCGCCAATCTCTATGATGATGACTCTTTCAACTCCCTCGTTGAAGATGCTGTGCGCATTACCGTTGCCCCCGGCGAAAACGGTATCGCTTCGGCGGTCATCTCCGATGGTGACAACTATTATGAGTTCGTCGGTTACAGCGATCTTTCCGACTGGCGCCAGCTCAATGTCGCTCAGGACGGCGTTTATTCCATCGATCTGACCAAGAAAAACGGCACCGGAACCGCCTTGAAAGCTACGCTTTATTCCGTTTCCGGAACCAAGCTCACCAGTATAGCGACTGTCTCTCTCAAAGATACTGCTGAAGCGGCACAGCTTATCAAAGATAAACAGCTCGCTTCGGGAACCTATTATGTCAAGTTTGAATCGACCTCCGGCAGTAAGGGTTATGGTTCGATTTACGGCGCAAGTATCTCCGGAAAAGTTTATGATGTTTCTTCCGCTGAGGATCGCGCCGCGCTGACGACCACTCTTACGCTTTCGGAGGTAAGTTCCGGCAGAGTGAACTTCGCTTCTCCGGAAGTGTTTTATTCATGGAGCGTCATCTCCGATGGCATTTATACCCTCTCGCTCGCTCCGGAGATAAAACAATCTTCCGGCAATAACGCGCTCACCATCACGGTTTACACCATGGATGAAGGCAAGACCGCACTGACCAAAGTTTTGAGTTTCAAAACCAAAAATGTCAGCTCCGGTGATGCTGGAACGATTTTCTCTTCCAAATCCGTATTTTTTGCGCAGGGCGAATATTTCATCTCGGTCAAATCTGCCAATACCGCCAAGGGCGCCGATGTCGGTTTCGTCATCAACAGCAACGCAGAGACCGTTTATCCGGTCGCCGCTGATAACGCGGAAAATTTCCGCAACGCCAAGCGCGTTCAGCTCAATGCCACCATCAAAAACGATATTTACGCCGGTTTCGGCGCCGCAACAGAGTTTCTGGCCCTTGATATGGATAAGCGCGCTCCGTATGGCGGCAAATTTACTTTTGATGTCGCCAATACCGGCAACGGCAAGGCTGTTGTCACCATCTGGATGCAAATCGGCAATACGCTCAAAAAGGTGAAAAGTGTCACCGCCGCCGCCGGAAAAACCGTTTCTCTTGCCGGGATCACCCTTGATCCGGCAGAAAAATATTTTATCCAGATCGACGGCGCCGCCGCCGCAAAATCCAAGCAGTATGCCAATATTTCCATTACGGCATCTCCGGAAAAGATATTTACTGCAGATACGACCCCGGAACTTGCTGTCGGAGCATCATCTTTTGCTGCGGCAGCCGCGCTTGAGATCAAAAAGAAAAAATCCCCGTCTCTATTGAAGGCTTATGCTTCCGGCGGCGATGATCAGGTCAGTTGGTTCAATTTTGACCTCAAAGACGAGGTCGCCAACGGCGGTATTTTCTCCTTTACCGTCAGCAATACCGGTTCCGGCGCGGCAGCGTTTGCCATTTATCAGCTTTCCGATGACGGCAACAGTGTCAAAAAAGTCAAGAGCGTTTCTGTCGCCGCCGGAAAAACGGTGACCTTCGATTCGCTCTCTCTTACCGGTAACGGTGTTTACTTCTGCCAGATCGACAGTACCGCCGCCGCTAAAAAAGGCTTGTATTCGGAAATTTCCGTCTCCACTACCGCCGCATGGGTCGACCCCGACGCGACACCGGAAAAAGTGTTTTCCTCCGATGATGCCATCTGGCAGCTTGCCCCGGAATACTGCTTCGATATCGCTGAATGCGGTTCAGTCAATCTGGCACGCGATGCTTACCTCGGCGGCGAAAATGATACCGATTTCCGCAAAGTCACCCTCGACTATGCCGGATGGTATAATCTCGCGCTGAAGTCGAACAAGCGCTCTGCCAATCTGACCGTCACCATTTACCAATGGAACGTTGCCGGTACGGCACTGGTCAAAGTCGGTTCCACCGCGCTCTCAGCCTCGACCGCCACCGGAGACGCAACGCTTAAAAAAGATGTTTTCCTCACTGCCGGAGATTACTATGTCTCCGTTGAGTGTGCCAATACCGGCAAGGGCGGATATGGTACTTACACCCTCGATTTCAACGCTCCGGTCGTCTTCGATCACGCCGATATCTCCTCTTTGGATGATGATGTCTGCAACGCTCAGAATATCGATGTTGAAAAAAAGTATTTTGCCGGGTACGGCGATGCACAGGATTTCTTCGTCTGGAACGTGGAGCATGACGGATATTACAACTACACCCTCTCTTCCTCTGAACAGAATGCCAAACTCACCGCCACGCTCTACACCTGGAACGCCGCCGGTACGGCGCTGGTGAAACTCGGTACGGTCAACCTCTCTGCCGCCGGTGATGCCACGCTCAAAAAAGATCTTCTCCTCGATAAAGGTGAATATTTTATCGGCGTATCCTGCGCCAATACCGCAAAGGGCGGCTACGGATGCTATTCGCTCAGTACCGGAAGTTCGCTCGTATTTGACCATGCGGACAACGACAACAGCGATAACAGTGCCGCTTCAGCCAAGACCGCCGTCGTTGCCGGCGGTGATACCGTTCTGGTCGGAAAAGATATGGGCTTTGTCGGTTACGGCGATAAGTATGATTACATAAACCTCACTGCCGCGCAGAGCGGAGAGTATACTTTCAATATCGCAACCTCCAATGCGCTGAAGTTCACCCTTTACCGCTATGATTCGGCTTCCGGCAAGATGGCAGCCGTCATCAAAACCGTAAAATTGAAAGCTGATACAGTCATGGCTCCGGTGCATCTCGAAGCCGGTGTTGAATACTACGCCGCACTCGAAGCCGGAGATGCCAAAAAGGAAACTATCTATTCTCTCTCCGCTTCCGGCAAGACGGCGGCGTATATCGATGCCGCGTTTGATCAGGATGCCGCTGCGGAAATAGGTGCATTGTCCAGAGGCGGAACTGCGCTGGTCAACTTCAATGTTACTTCCGCCGATGCCGGTTGGGAGTACACTTTTGCCTCTTCGGACAACGGTTCGCTCGAACTCTACATGTACAACGAAAGCAAAGGAGTTCTTTCTCAGGTCAAAACCGTTCCCGGCAAAGATATTCAGCTGGCATCCGGAAGTTACTACATCCAGTTGGAAGCGGCGGCATCTCTTGCTGATGCCACCGCACTGGTGTTTGATGCGGATACGCGCACCTTCTCGTGGGAGTAAGGCGGCGGAAGTTCCGTAAAATCAAAATTTGTTGGCAAGCGGAAAAAACAGCTCCGGAAGCGCTTTTTCCGTAAGAGTCCGCATCATGACTGCTTCACCTTCCCAACACTCGGGAAGGTCGTCATGATGCACCTTTATCTGCCAATTAAGCGCCGCCAAATTTGCGCACATCGGATCGGCAGGAGAAAACAGCGCTTGAGCCACTTGGGACTCATTTATCATTTGAGCTTCGATCTCTCCGCCGTATTCGGCAAGCACGCCGTCCATGGCGAGAAGATATCCTTTGCCGGGGAAAATTTTCCAACGCCCGGCAGCTTTGCGGAAAAGATAACTCCACGACATCGCCGATGCCGGATCATCCACCCGCACCACCCGTCCGGGGCAGGCGGCAGCATCCCGGTAACTGCGGATGATAAGCTCCTTATCTGCCACAGACAACTCTTCAGGAGAAAGCCACTTGCTCAAGTCACTCTTTTTTTCGCGCGGAGAAGTCAATGTCGCCACTCCCGGCGGGAATATCTCCCATCCGCAATGCTTGTAAACATTGACCCGCTCCGTATAAAGCGGCATCGCATCGAATTTCTGCTCTGCCGCCCATGCGGCGGCGTGGCGGCACAAATTTCCGGCAATTCCCTGCTGCCGCCACTCAGGAGCAACGGCAACCGAGGCAATGCCTGCCATTTTCAGCGTTTTTCCGCCGGAGGCTTGAACTTCAAACGGAATGATCCCCGCGTGTCCGATGACCGTTCCGTCAGTTATCGCCACAAATGATAGCTCCCGGAACGGAAATCTGCCGTGATACTGCTGTTTACGCATCTGCCAGACATCAAAACAGCGGGCAAGAACATCAACTGCCTGCCGCTGAAATTCAATATCCTCACCGGCAAAAACGATATTTACTGCCATGATTTATTTCTCCGGGAACGCTACGCTGTAAAGATCGCACTCTTTCAAGTGCAGCCGCAGCCGGAATTTTCCGGCAGGCAGATCCGCAAGGGATCTTCCACCCTTCCACTGCGGAACAAAAGCGATTTTGTCGCCGTAAAACTCTTTCATATCAGTAAAACGGTATCCCGGCAGAGCGTTGCCGTTTTCATCGCACACTTCCACTTGGAATCCACCTCCGGCACTGGTGGCGATGTTGAATTCCACATTGCCGCCGCGCCGGGAAAGAACTTTGGTCAATACTGTTCCGGTGGTGATCCCGGCGTTGAGTGAAGCAAAACCGTCCGTCCGCAACCGGTACATCAACTTCTTGCGGTTGTGATAAAGCAGCATCGTTTCCGGACTTTCCCGCACGATACCCAGAGAAAGATAATTCATCCGGTTGAGCCAGCGCTCCGGATCAAGTCCGGGACGGATCCACGCTTCACACGAAGGACGGATGATCCCCTTGCCGCTGCGGGAAAAGAGCAGCACCACATCGGTGGCAGAACCCCGGTTCCCGAAATAACGCGTGGCGGCTCCGGCATAATAGTGCGGCGCCCGGAAGTAGGGGGTAAGACCGCTGACGTAGATGTGTTCGCCTTTGCGGTTCATTTTGAGAAATTCCGGTTCGCTCCAGTTGATGAAATCTTTGCTGACCACCTTGGCAATGGAACGCAATCCCTTCAAGTTGTCGGCAGTCTTCCACACCCGGATATACATGACGTAACATTTTTCTTCCTGCGAATAAAATACTGCGTTTTGAGAATCCAGCATGTGTCCGCCGGTTTTCTCAGGCTCATATTTTATCACCGGAGCAGTTCCGTACATCTTCCAGTTGATACCGTCGGCAGAACAGTAGGCAAACAGCCCCCTGGTCTCCCGCACTCCGGCGACTGCTTTGTAACGCTCGGATGCTTTGCACTCAGGATTGGTGTCGTAAAAAGGAACAAAGTTGTGTGTGATCCCGTTGCCGCCGTAAAGAATGGCGTTGCCCGGAACCGGTTTGCCGGGAAACAATTTGTAATCCGGTGCTTCCCACTTCACCCCGTCTTTACTGGTCGACACGCCGACATATTCGCCCGGGTGATTGTTGTACATCTTGCCTTTGTAAACATTGTCAACACCGCGGAAGTAACATAAATACGTTCCATCGGGTTTTTGTAAAATGGTATTGTAATGACCAATCGGCTTATCTGGATTACTGGGAAGTTCCACCGGCGCGTGCTGTTTGATGGCGATGCCGCGCTTGCTTTCGATCAGAAAGTCGTCGATAAAAAGTTCCCGCTTCCCGGTTACATCGTAAATATTATCCATGGTGCTGTTTTTTCCTGCTGTTATATTGCCGGCGGCAGTTGAAAGCATTGCCGTCGCAACGCATCCGCAAAAAATCAACTTACTGTTTTTCATCCATCAATCTCCGGTACTCGTCCATGACCGCCTGACACTTTGCTCCGATAAAGTTGACATCAGAACCGCAGTTGACGTAATCAAAGCCTTCAGCATAGCACTGCGCCAGAGACGGAACAGAGACCGTTCCGGCAAACTTACCGTATTTGTGCGCCGTTTCGACCACAAGTTTGCGGGCGCGCACCACCTCCGGATGATCGAACTCTGCCGGATGCCCAATGGCGTGGCTGAAATCGCCGGGACCGAAAAATATCATGTCGATCCCCGGAACCTGACAAATCTTATCCAGCTCTTCCAGCGGTTCCGGATCTTCGATCTGGACGATTATCATGCGGTTTTCGTTCATAAAGTGGATATATTCTTTGAAATCCAGTTTGCAATACAACCCGTCAGCATTTCCGCCATCCACCGGACGGCGCCCGATGGGATGAAAACGGACGGTGTAAGCAATTTCTTCTGCTTCCTCCAAACTCATAAGATGCGGTATCATAATACCGGAGGCATCCGCTTCCAACGGACGGATGTAGTCACTGTATGAACCTTTGGGAACCCGGACGACAGTATCGCAATCGTGGCACTTCGCCGCCATGATCTGCGCTTCCATGGTCGCAAAGTCGGTCGGCACATGTTCCTGACATATCCAGATGGCATCAAAGCCGGATAATGCCATAAGTTCAGCAGAACGGTAGCAGGAGAAATTGAGTTTGCAGGAGATTACTTTTTGTCCGGCACGCATCTTATCGAGCATGCGGCTGCGTCTGGGAGTGAACATAATATGATCCCTTCTGGTTAATCGTTGAATTTCCAATTAAGATAACGGAGCTTGGCACCACCTTTGCCCAGTCTTTCGTACCACAAAGTAAACAAAGTTCCATCAGCCATTTCCACGGTGGAGGGATAGCCGAGATCCCAGACTTTCCCGTCATCGCTCAAAATGATTTCACTGCTCCAGCTTTTGCCGGAATCTTCAGATATCCGCGCCCGGATACCGTAAGGTTTGAGACGGTAAGTATAGCTCATTATCATCTTGTCTTTGCCGAATTTATGCAAATGTGTGGGAAATCCTTTGCAGATAAAATGCGGCGCACTCCAGGTTCTACCGCCGTCAGTGGATTCACTCTGCCACGTTTCGCCCAAACCGGAACAGTTGTGATTGCGGTACTGGACGACCAGCGTGCCGTCAGGTGCTTCAACGCCGTGGATCTCATGGATGTTGCGGATATCCTGCCCGGCAGGAAGCGGAATTTCGGAAGCGATCTGCCAAGTCTGTCCGTGGTCGTTGGAAAATGCGGCATGATATTCCGGTTTGCCGGTGAGTTCCGCGCACAGACTGCCCTGCCGTTGTCCCGGAAAAAACAATCTGCCATCTTTCAGCAGCACCGGTCCATGCGGACTGTAAACGGGGGTACGGTACTTGGTACTCCAACTTTTACCGCCATCGGTAGAGCGGCGCATCCAGAAACCGTGCTCTTTTCTCAACGTGGTGAGATTGATCTTTTCCGCGACCTCCTTCCACTCTTTGCTCAACCGTTTTGCCCGGAAAATCGCTGCCGTACTGGTGAAATAGTTCACCAGAAGAGAGCCGTCTGCGGCCTGACAAATACCGGCATCGCGGTCATCCAGCGGGCCGGAGGAGAGTTTTTTCGGTCCCTGCCATGTTTTGCCGTTATCTTCAGAAACATACATCCACACTCTGCCGAAGGGACAGACGTGTTTCTGCCGGTTGCCGGAACAAACTGCAATCAATTTGTTATCTTTGGTACGGATGACTGTGGGCCAGCCGTGATAGGTCGGTTTGTCGATGATTCCGCTGTGCAGTTTCTGAATGTTCATAATCTTTTTTCCTCCGCCGTTTGATGTTTCAGCACCGCCGCAGACAGTGGCGAAAAATGCCAATCCAATGGCGATACAAGTCAGTTTGTTCAGTTTCATTTGTCACTCTCCAAATTTCGATATGCACTCAAATGCAATGCTACCAGCTGCCGCAGAGTTGCGGCATCACGCTGTTTCAACGCTTCCACCATGGAAAAATGTTCGTCATACCCCTCCCGCCGCGGCGCTTGAGAGTTGTTTTGCAGATAGTTCTTGGAAAAAAACTCCACCACAAGCGGGATAAGTGATTCCAGAAGAGTATTCCGGCTCAAACGCAGAATGGTCGAATGGAACTCCACATCCAGCTGATATGCCGTCTCCCGCTGATCCCGGTCGTTGTCGGCATCTTTGATGCGCCGGGCCAAATCCTGAAGTTTCTCCACATCGGACATTGAAACATTGTTCACGGCACTGTCACAGCAGCCGCTTTCCAGAATAAAACGCAGTTCCAGAAGCTCCTGTAAAGTGTGTTGCGAGGCGGCAATGAACGGCATGTATCCGGCATAGGGATTTTCCGGAAGCAGTTTGGTGACGACAGAACCGATTTTAGGTTTGGATTCAATGATACCCAACGTCCGGAAGTGCTGAAGAGCTTCTCTTGTGATATTACGGCTGATCTGCAGTTTTCCGGCAAGTTCCCGTTCTCCGGGCAGAACATCCCCCTCGTGAAGCGTAGCGATATATGCTCCGATATTCTCGATCGCCGCTTCAACGGTACGTTGTATTTTCACTGGTTCAAGCATGATAAAAACACCTCTTTTTCCGCTCTGGTACTACCATACATCCAAAACTGCAAAATTACAAGCTTCATTCATAAAAAACCGGGAAAATTCTGCTTGCAAAAAAAGTTTGTCCGGCGTATATTACATGAGTGTCATAAAATCAATCAAGGAAAATATTTATGCGTATAGAACTTTACAAAGAGAACGCTCCGGCGCCGAATGGCAGTCAGGAAGATTTTTTTGCTCCGTACATGGATACCTTTTTGCTCCGTCAGGTGAAAAATCCCTGCGGAGCGGTGCTGGTCCTTCCCGGAGGCGGTTATAACCATCGGGCGTTCCATGAAGGCGACCCCATTGCTGAAGCATTCAACCGTCTGGGTTATCACGCTTTTGTGCTGCAGTACCGGGTTCAGCCTTACACCTACCCCGCTCCGCAGATGGATGCGGCGCGTGCCATAAAAATCATCCGCGCCAATGCGGAAGCCTGGGGCGTTCAGCCGGATAAGATCGCAGTTTGCGGATTTTCCGCCGGAGGACACCTTGCCGCCTGCGCCGGTATGCTCAGTGACCGTTATCAGGTCGCAGAAGGTGATGAAGCGGACAATTTCCCCGGCAATGCCGATGCCATGCTGCTCTGCTATGGGGTGCTGTCCACCACCTGGACCTATACCGACCTCGGCAGGGAACTGCCTTCCGGTACACCCTACCGCGATGAAAACGGTAAAGAGATCGACCCGTGGAAACTGGTGGACGACAACACTCCTCCGGCTTATGTGTGGCACACGGCGACGGACAAAAGCGTTCCCGTGGAGTGTTCCGTTGCCTTTGCCCGGGAGATGTGGAAATGTCAGCGTCCGTGCGAACTGCACATCTATCCGGAAGGACCGCACGGCCGCGGTTTGGCCATTGCCTACAAGGACATTGTCACTTGGAGCAAAGAAGCGGCGACCTTCCTCGAAAAGAGTTGCGGCTTTCCCCGGGCAATACAGTATTGACAGAATAATTTCAATTCAGGAGTTTTTAATATGAGAATCAATTTATATCAGAACCCCGCTCCGGCGCCGACCGGAAATCAGGACGATTTTTTTGCTCCCTATATGGACACTTTTCTGCTTTCCGCCGCTAAAGATCCGCTCGGTCTGGTGGTCGTTCTCCCCGGCGGCGGATACAGTCACCGGGCATATCACGAAGGCGACCCCATTGCCATGCGTTTCAATGAATTAGGCTTCCATGCGGTAGTCGTGCAGTACCGGGTGAAGCCCTACACCTATCCCGCCGGACTCAACGATGTGGCGCGTGCCATCCGGATCATCCGCCAGAATGCAACGGCTTGGGCGGTCGATCCGGACAAAATCGCAGTTTGCGGATTTTCCGCCGGCGGCCACCTCGCCGGAACTGCCGGACTTTATTATCAGGATGCGACCCATCGCGAAGGCGATGAAGCGGACAGCTTTTCCGCCCGTCCCGATGCCATGCTGCTTTGCTATCCGGTGATTGCGGCAACGGAAGATTACGCTCACCGGGGCAGTCCCCGGAATCTGCTGGGCGTTGATGCCCCGGAGAGTGCGAGAGCTAAAATGGATCTTCACAAAGCGGTGACGGAAGATGCTCCTCCGGCGTTCCTCTGGCATACGGTCACGGATCAGGCGGTTCCGGTGAAGAATTCTTTTGCTTTTGCCGATGCGATGATGGCGAAGGGAAAAATCTGCGAAATGCACATCTTCCCGGAAGGTCCGCACGGCCGCGGTCTGGGACTTGGCTGTCACGCCCTTTCCCAGTGGACGGCACTGGCGGCGAACTTTCTCAGTGTAACGCTGAAGTTCCCCCGCAGTTTCTATTGATGGAGCGTGGTGGTTTTGCGGCGTGATTTTCCCCATATTGCAATCGACTTTCCGGAGCAGGAGATCTTTTTCCGGTTGGGGGGAAATCGCTTCAAAACGGTCATTTCTCCAAAAGAACAAGCGGATTATCAACACCATTGCCGCAGGGCATTTTCGCTGATTGCCCCCTGCGGGCGGTTCGCTGTGGAGAAAATCGGAAAATTTTTCCCGGATGGAGTGGAAACAGGTGGGAAATTCCTGCCATTGGGAAAAGTTTTCACCGCCACCGCAGACGGCGCGCAGTATTTGTGGTACGGCGCTGTTACCGTGGGCAAAGCTGTCGTTGAGGCAAGAGATGCACAAGAACAAACCGGTATCAGTGCCATCTACGATGCCGTCGGAAGTGAATGTGCCGACAAAGCGATGGACACCATTTTCAAACTGGCGCATGCGGAACTGCTCCGGCAGGGAGCGCTCCTTCATTCCCGGCGTTTTTCTCCGGGATATGGTGATATGCCGCTGGAATTGCAGAAGTTTTTTCATTCCCGGCTTGCCATGTCGGAAATGGGGGTGGAAATCACCGGAAATTTATTTCTCACTCCGGAAAAGAGTGTAACCGCTTTCGCATTTGTAAACAGATCACAGGAAACAGATTGAACCATGACCAAAGCTGAATTTAAAACCCTTGCCGCCCGCGGCATCATCCTCGATGGAGCCACCGGAACTGAATTGATAAAACGGGGTATGCCCGCCGGAGTTTCACCGGAGCTGTGGGTTTATGAGCATCCGGAGGCGATTTTTGAAGTACACAACGCCTACCGCAGTGCCGGAAGCGATATCGTTTACGCCCCGACCTTCGGCGGCAACCGCTGTAAACTGGCGGAGTTCGGTCTGGAATCCCGTCAGGAGGAGATCATCGGCGGCTTGATGCGTATGACCAAAGAATCGGCAAAAGATAAACTGGTCTTCGGAGATATCGCGCCGACCGGAAGATTTGTCGAACCATTCGGTGATCTGCCTTTTGACGAAGCAGTGGAAATATTCCGGGAATTTGCTCAAATCCTTGCCGCCAACGGTGCCGACGGTTTTGTTATTGAGACTATGATGGATATTCAGGAAGCGCGCGCGGCTCTGCTTGGATGCAAAGAGGCGGCGCCGGAGCTGCCGGTCATGGTGACGATGACCTTTGAAGATTCCGGAAAAACCCTCACCGGATGTGATCCGGTAGCCGCATTGATAACCATGCAGAGTCTGGGGGCAGATGCTTTCGGCTGTAACTGTTCCACCGGTCCCGGAGAGATGGCGAAGGTCATCGCCAAAATGAAACCGTTTGCGGCAATACCGCTTATCGCCAAACCCAACGCCGGACTGCCGAAGATGGTCAACGGCAAAAGTGTCTTTGAACTTGATGCTGCCGGTTTTGCCGCCGCAGTTCCGGAACTGCTCAATGCCGGAAGTTCCATTATGGGCGGCTGTTGCGGAACCACTCCTGACCACATCCGGGAGATGAACAAAGTTTTCCGTCAGCACTCCGTTCCGAAAGTTTCCCCGCCGCCATTCAGCGCTGTTTCCTCGCCCTCGCGTTACCGGGTGCTGGCGCCGACTGAACCGTTTACCATCATCGGAGAGCGTATCAACCCCACCGGAAAAAAAGCACTTCAAGCCGAACTGCGCGCCGGAAAGACCGATTTGATTTTTGATTTTGCCACCCAGCAGTTTTCCGCCGGAGCAGAGGTGCTTGATGTCAACATGGGGTTGTCCGGCATTGATGAAAAATCCATGATGGATGCCGCGCTGCACCGGATATTGAAATCCACTCCGGCAATGTTGTGCATCGACTCTACAAATGCGGAAACCGTGGAACGGGCGTTGCGGATCTATCCGGGCAGAGCTTTGCTGAACTCCATTTCCGCAGAGCGTTCCCGTTTGGAAAAAATTCTTCCCATCGCCGCCAAATACGGCGCCATGCTGATTTTACTGCCGTTGACCGATGAGGGGTTGCCCGGAAGTGCCGAAGAGCGCTGTTCTATTCTGGAAACCATCATAACGGAAGCCAAAAAGTATGGTTATGAAGAGAAGGATTTCTGTGTTGATGCGTTGATCCTTGCCGTTTCCACCGATCCGGAAGCCGCCAACAGTGCGCTTAAATTCATCTCCGCATGCAGAAAAAGGAACTTGAACACCGTCTGCGGTTTGTCCAATATCAGCTTCGGGCTTCCCGCAAGAACTCTGGTCAACCGGACGTTCCTCAGTATGGCGATGGGATGCGGACTGAATATGGCGATCGCCAATCCGCTCTTTGACGACATCATGCAGACCATACATGCCGGAGATGCATTATCCGGCAGAGACCGGAACATGGGAAATTTTCTGAAGAAGTTTGCTGATGCTGCCAACAGCGCCCCGGTGTCCGGGAAAAAGACCATATCTCCGGAAGAAGCGCTTTCTCAGGCAGTTTTACAGGGAGACCGCGAAACGGTTCCGGCAAAAATAGATGCTCTTTTGGCGCAGAAAATTTCTCCGGCAGATATTATCAACAACATTCTGATTCCCGCAATAACCGCCGTCGGTGACAAGTATGAAAAGAAAGAGTTCTTCCTGCCGCAGCTGATTGCCGGTGCCGATGCCATGCAGTGCGGAACCCGTTACCTGGAACCGATGCTCTCCGGAAATAATGATGCCGGAACCAGCCGCCCCAAAGTCATCATCGCCACGGTCAAAGGCGATATTCACGATATCGGAAAGAATATCGTTGCCGTGATTTTGCGCAACTATGGTTTTGACGTACTGGATCTGGGGAAAGATGTTCCGAAAGAGAAGATTATCGATACTGCAGTTGCTGAAAATGTTAAAGTTATCTGCCTTTCCGCGCTGATGACCACCACCATGGGGGCTATGCGTGAGGTGATCTCTCTGGCAAAAGAGCGTCAGCTTGACCAGTTGAAATTTGTTGTCGGAGGAGCTGTGGTCGATCAGGAATTTGCCGACTCCATCGGTGCAAAATATGGAAAAACCCCGGTCGATACCATGAAAACAGTCTCGGCGCTGCTGCAATCCTGATTCAAAACATCACGGACGGAGCCGGATCATTCTCCGCAGAATCGTTTTTCTGATTGAGAAAATCCTTCTGCCACCGTCCGGGCGAAACGCTGAAACACCGTTTGAACTCTTTGGAAAAGTGGTAACGGTCGGCAAAACCGCAGGATGCCGCCACGATATCGATGCTGTGTCCGGCGCGGAGCAGATGTCCGGCTTTGTACATTTTGACCTGGGTGCAGTAACGCTGGGGAGAAATACCGACTTCAGACTTGAACAAATGGGAGATTCGGGTCGTTGACAAGTGAAGTTCAGATGCCAGCTCTTCATTGCTGATACATCCGTCCCGGTGGTTGATGATATTCAGCGCCTTTTCGATGATCATGGAGCAATGGGAAGCATTTTTGTTGTTGAAAAACTCCTCCGGTATTTCGGCGAGAATTTCCGAAACCAGCGTATAAAGCAGAAATTTCTGCCGGGCACTGACAGTCAACGTGGATTTTATCCTCTCGATGAATGGTTCTGCCGGTATCTCAATAATCTCTTTCCGGGGATGATCAAAGGGAGTTTTAGTCTGAAACCAAACATAGAAGTGCGATACTTCCGCCCCCAGCCAGCCGGAATAAAGAATATTGGGAGGGATGAGCAATATCCGGTCGGGAGTCAACGGATATGATTTGTTACAGGCAAAACACTGGTTGCCGGGAGCAAAATTATACCACAAAACCCAAAATGGAGATATACAGTTTTGAGCGTTCCAGATACGCAGCGGATCGACGAAACCTGCGTTCAATAAGGTCAGTTCTTTGAAAAAAAGCAGCTCCGAGTAGCGCAAATTCCACTTTTTGACAATTTCAGACATATTTTAGACCGTTTTAAACATTTGCAAAACACGATTTGACATTATAATAAATGTACAACCGGAATTGCAGAATTGCAACCGGAAAAGTATGTTAATAATTGATAAATTTACAGGGGAGATAAAAAAATGAAGGAAACTGAAAACAAATCCGGGGGAACTTTAATCGAACTGGAGGTGCAAAATACTCCGCTTTTTTTGAAAGAGAAAGGGGGCGCGGGGGAAAGAGGAAACTTTTTTTCCCGTGAAAAAAAGTTTCCTCTTTCCCCCGCACACACCAATTTCACTTTAATAGAATTGCTGGTGGTCATTGCGATCATCGCCATTTTGGCGGCAATTCTGCTTCCGTCGCTGCAGAGCGCCCGCGCCCGCGGGCAGGCGGCATCCTGTGCATCCAATCTCAAACAGCTTGGCACATATTTTGCCACCTATGCCGATGACAATGACAGTTACCAGCTTTCGGCACTGCTCAATGCTGATTGGAGCAGTTCCAAAAGTGCATTCTGGTTTGAGCATATCTATATGCTTTACGTCCGCGGCACGGAAAATCGTACCGGCATAGGCACTTACTCGGAAAACTGCAAACTCTTTTCCTGTGCCGGTGACGGCAAACTTCAGAACTATTACGCTCAATTCAAAATTCCGCTCTCCTACGGTTACCACACCTACATAGGCGATGCTACCACTGCCGGGCTTTATAAAGAGGACTATTCACAGACCGTAAAGAGATATTCAAGACTGCGCAAGATCACGCAGGGGATCCCCCATCTCAACAAAATTGTCCAGACCGGAGATACTTGGGCATGGTATCGCTATTCAGCGGAAAATGCCGCCAAATGGAGCAATGGAGCTAACGCGGTTCCATATTTGAACGCCTCCAGCAAAGCCAACGTCGGCATCTACGGTGCCCACAAGAGGAGCATGAACCAGCAGTATCTGGACGGTCATGTCGAAATGAAAGATTATATCTACTACAACACCTCGACCAGCGGCTTCACCATCTGGGACTGCACCGCAAGTACTCTTGGACAAAAATTCAACCGTTAAAATATAAGGAATAAAGTTGTTATGAATTGGATAAAACGCATTGTTTTATGTGCAGGTATCAGCGTGGCATTTGCCGCCGGTGCGGAAAATCTGCTTACTGACCCGTCGTTTGAGAACGCGACCGGCAAAGCACCCGGCAAGCGTTACATCGTCGAGATATTGAAAGATTGGCACGGATTGCTCAACAGCGGATATAAAAAAGGGCGCATCGAACTTTCCACTGATGCTAAAACCGGCAAGCAGGCAGTACGTATCCAAACCATTGGCAAAAGCGGTTTCAACTCGCTTTCCAACCGTAAGCTGATTCCGGTTTCCGAAGGTGCAGTCGTCACCGCGAGTGTCATGTTCAAAGGCAAAGGAACCGGTTACATCCGCATTTATTACCACGATGCCAACGGCAAATATCTCAAAAAATACAAGATGCTCGGCAGCAATGCCAAACCGGAATATACCCAGCTGCTGTTGCGTTTCAAAGTTCCTGCCGGTGTCAAAAATTTGCGTTTTGCAGTGGAAACATTGCGTAACGATGCCGATGTCACCTTTGATGATGCCAGTTTGACCGTGGCGCAGGGCGACGTGCTGGAAAACAAACAGTTCCGCATTACCTTCAATCCCCGTATCGGCGGCGTTATCGACTCATTGCTGTGGAAGGAACGCAATATCGAACTTACCACCAAACGCAGTTTCGGCGGCGGCGGTGCGCTGATGAATACGATCGTTCCGGATAAGCGTATTCCCGGTGTCTTTGCAGAAAAAGGCTTCACCCGCGTGGAGATGACCGCCAACAGTGCGACCTACCGCTGTACGCTTGACCACGGCGACCTCAACGGTCTCCGGTTGGATAAAAAATACACGCTTACCGACAAAGGCGTTGACGTGAAACTCACCTTCTCCAATACCGGAAAGAAAAAACTTGCCACCAGCTGCCGGGTTCAGAACTTTGTATTCTCCCAGCCGGGGGTGTGGTCATGGCCGACACAGGACTGGGTCACCATCTTCCGTCAGGGCAAAGAACCGCTCAACGGAATGAACGCCTACTTCACCGATCAGTTCCGCGCCGGATGGATCGCCCGTTACTATAACGACTTGCAAACCTCATTTGTGTGCAGCGGAGACAGCCGTCAGCTCCGCAGATTGTACAGCTATTTCAGCCGTCATCCCGGTTGCGGCACGATGGAATTTTATCTCAACCAGTTCCAGCTGGCGCCGGGAGAAAAGAGAAGTTTTGACTTCAATATCAGCCTCATCCCCGGCAAGCGGGATTATTACGCAGATGCCAAAGGCGAAAAACAGCGCTTTGAAGTTATTGAACCGATAAAACTGCCGCCTGCGCCCAAACAGTCCGCGCTTCCGGAAAACTTCCGCAACGTCTTTCCCCACATCGGCGGTCTGGGCAACTTGAACCAGCCGGAAATGGCAGGATGGACCAAAGGCAGATACCCGCAAATTTTTGCCAAAATCGCGCCGCGCCTCTTCCGTATCCAGCTTGACGGCTACATGAACGGCATCGCGCCGAGCCGGATGATCTACGGCAACATGCACGAACCGATGTTCAACGAGAAAGGCGAACACAAAATAGGTGAGATGCTCAACCGTTACGATGCGTTCTTCATTCTGTCAACGCTGACGCTTCTCCGCAGTGACGTGGATGTTGACACCTACATGAAAAAACGCTTCCCTGCCATCCGCACCACGGTCACCAACCCGGCGCTGCAGCGCTTTATCAAAAAATACCAGAACCGTATCCCGGTATTTTTCACCGGCGATGAACTGCTGCCGCAGAACATTGATGTTATGCTCAAGATCAATGAAGAGCTGAAAAAGATTTTGCCCGAACAGATTGCCATGTTCCCGTATCTGAACAGCGTCTCCATGGACTTCATTCCCTACGTTCCGGTCTTTGTCGGCGATTTCTACCCGGTGAAACGGCAGAACGCCTCCGGCCGCAATCCGTGGAGCGTATACACCCACTTTTCCGAAGTGGTCAAACGTGCCGGTGACACGCCGGTGTGGTTCATGCCGCAAGGCTTCGGCGGCGGTCCTGTCAGTACCTACGCCTTCCCGACGGCTTCGGAAATCAGCTTGATGCTGCATCTGGCGCTTGCCGCTGGAGTGAAAGGTGTCTCCTGGCACGGGTTCCCCAGCGGAACGTGGCCGTGGATGATGAATTACAGCATGTATCGTTACAGTATGCTCGGCGGTGCCGGACAGCGTACCCCCTCATGGGCGGGCGTAGTCGATGCCAGTCGTGCCATGGCATCCGCAGGTGGATTGCTTTTGCAGGCAAAACCGGTCGCACTTCCGGCGGGAGCATCCATCCAGAGCCGGGATTACACTTCCCGCGGCAACTTTTATAATGGAGCCGCCGTCCGCCTTTTTGCACTGAAAGCTCCGGAAGGGACAGTGTTCATCGCCGTCAACCAGAATGTCGCCGCCCCGGAAAAAGCGACCGTCACGCTGCCGCAGGGAAAACTTTATGACCTGATCGCGTTGAAAGAGATCAAAAACCGCAAGTTCGATCTCACATTGCAGCCGGGCAGCGCCGCGTACTTCTTCTGCGGAAAAAGCCTGGATGGTGCCGCCCCGGCACTGCGCGGACGATTCACCGCAGAACGCCGCCGTTATCTGCTGCTGGCAGACAGCGTAAAAGGACAGAACATCAGCACTATTGATCCCGATACGCTGGCAAAACTCCCGCCCCATCAGGCGGTGACCAGACTTATTGCTGAATATGCCGCATTGGAAAAGCGGATTGCCGCGACCCCCTTCGGCAAAATCAAAGCTCAGGTCGACAAGACCCGGGAAGTGCTGGAAAATATCGAGTTCCGTCTCTGCCGCGCCTATGAGATCGCAGTTCCGGCGGAGGTCTTCAAAAAGACCCGGCGCTATGCCCGGTTCGCCCCCCATCCGGACAAAGAGTTCATGGCTCTGCGGACCGAACTTGCCGCCGCGTATGCGGATTTCTACGCGGTCTCCGACCAACTGGATGAAGGCGTTTCCGTCAGTGCGGATGCCGCGAACAAGGCGTGCAGCCGTCTGGAAAGTGCCGCCGCCAAGATGCACGCTTATCTGGATAAACACAAAAACCGTATTGACGACCCGTACGCAAACTGAAGCCAGAACTGTTTTCCCCGGTATTTTCAACGATACCGGGGATTTTTTATTATCGCCCCCATTGACAAAATCCGATTCGGCAGTATATTATGCGAAATATTTTTTTCAAATTCTGATATACTATGATATTAACTGACATTATCCGTGACCACCGCTTCAACCGCAAGCTGTTGGCGTTGACCTTTCCCATCACACTGCAAAGTCTGATGCTGGCACTGGTTGCCGCCGCCGATGCCTTTATGCTCGGCAGGCTCGATCAGGATGCCATGGCGGCGGTTTCGCTCGCCACGCAGATACAGTTTATCCAGAACATGCTTCTGGGCGCCATTGCCGCCGGAGTCGGTATTCTCGGAGCGCAATACTGGGGGAAAGGTGACCGCAATGTGTTGGAGAAAATTTTCGGTATAAGCGTGCAGGAGGCACTGGGAGTATCACTGCTTTTCTTTGCCGGATGCTATTTCTTCCCCCATATTCTGATGAAAATTTTTGCAAGCGACCCCACGCTTATTTCCATCGGGGCGGAATATCTCCATATTGCTGCGTGGTCGTATCTGCTCACCGGAATATCACAGTGTTACCTTGCCATCATGAGGGTGAGTGATAAAGCCGCCATGTCGGCATGGATAAGTTCCGGAGCAGTTATCATGAATATTGTGTTCAATACACTGCTGATCTTCGGACTTGCCGGATTTCCCGCCCTCGGCGTGCGTGGAGCCGCCCTTGCCACGGTGGCGGCGCGGATATTGGAATTGTTCTGGTGCATAGCGGTAAGCACCAAAAAAGAGTACATAAAACTCCGTTTGCGCAACATCTTTTCTTTCGATAAAATGCTGGTGCTGGACTTCTGGCGTTATGCGTTGCCGGTATTGGGAGCGTATGTCTTCTGGGGAGTGGGATTTACCGCATACACCGCCATCATGGGACATCTGGGTAAAGATGCCGCCGCTGCCAACTCCATTGCGGCAGTGGTGCGCGACCTTATGTGTTGTCTCTGTAACGGTATCGGCGGCGGCAGTGCGATTCTCATCGGCAACGAACTCGGAGCCGGAAACCTTGAGACCGGCAGACGTTACGGGGATCGGATGACGGTGCTGGCATTTATTGTCGGGGCGCTTTCGTCTTTGGTTATTCTCGCCTCACTGCCGATCGTTTCCAACTGCATCAAGCTCACGCCGCAGGCACACGAATATATGACCGGAATGTTTTTCATCCTCGCAGTATATATGATAGGACGTTGTGTCTGTACCGTGGTGATAAACGGTGTGTTTACCGCCGGAGGAGATACCTGGTTCGATGTCTATTCGCTGTTGGTGTGCATGTGGGGAATCGCATTGCCGTGTGCTTTTTCCGGAGCGTTTTACTTTCGCCTGCCGATATTGGCGGTGTATGCCTGCACCTGTCTGGACGAAGTGGGCAAAGTCCCCTGGGTACTGCACCACTATCGCAAATATCAGTGGGTGAAAAACCTGACCCGATAAACAGAAGTTGGTTGACAAACGCACATTTGTGCAGTATTTTATACCGGTTGCGAACAGGAGTTTTTTATGAGTAACAGAGAATCTTTAGGAAGCCGGTTGGGTTTCATTATGTTGTCGGTCGGGTGTGCCGTCGGATTGGGTAATGTGTGGCGTTTCCCGTTCGTTGCGGGGAAATACGGCGGTGGGATGTTTGTTCTGCTTTATCTGATATTTCTTGCGTTGCTGGGATTTCCCATATTGACCATGGAACTCAGTGTCGGCAGAATGGGACAGGCGAATCTTATCGGAAGTTTCCGCAACCTCACTGATAACCGCCGCCGCTGGGTGTTGCCGGCAAAATTGGTGTTTATCGGCAATTTCATCCTTATGATCTATTATACCACCGTCAGCGGATGGTTGCTGGCGTATGCCAAAAATTATATAGATGGTTCGCTGGTCAATGTCCCTGCAAGTGAAGTGGGCGCGGCATTTGAACAACTTACCGGTACGCCGTCAGTCAGCGGCGGTTATATGTTGCTGACGGTGTTTCTGGCAACCGTTATCTGCGCCGGAGGTTTGCGCAACGGAGTGGAAAAGGTGGTGAAATATATGATGGGCGCGCTTTTTGTCCTGATCGCTGTGCTTGCCGGATATGCGTTGACGACCAAAGGGTGTGCGGAAGGGCTGACCTTCTATCTCAAGCCGGATTGGAACAACTTTGTCTCTGCCCCCGGAGAAACGGTTTTCGCGGCGATGGGGCAGGCGTTTTTCACCTTGAGCATCGGTGTCGGCAGTATGGCGATCTTCGGCAGTTACATCGGCAAAGAACGGCGGCTTGCCGGAGAGAGCGTGATTATCATTGCACTTGATACGCTGATAGCGTTCATGGCCGGTATGATAATTTTCCCGATATGCTTTTCGTATGGTGTCGGTGTCAATTCCGGGCCGGGATTGATTTTTGTGTCCCTGCCGAACATATTTAATAATATGGCAGGAGGACGTTTCTGGGGCGCATTGTTTTTTGTGTTTCTGTCGCTTGCGGCATTGACCACGGTGGTGGCGGTATTTGAAAACCTGATTGCGTTTTTCATCGACGAAGTGAAATTGCCGCGCAAAGCTGCCGCATTGATAACCGGTGTCGGCGTGGCAATATTCTCGCTTCCATGCGTCTTCGGCTTTAATATATGGAAAAGTGTTCATCCGCTGGGCGGAAACAGTTCCATTCTCGATTTGGAGGATTTTCTCGTCAGCCAGAATCTGCTGCCCATCGGTTCATTGCTGATCGTGCTGTATTGTGCGCTGAACTGGCAGGCATTTACTCAGGAGGCAAATACCGGTAAGGGTGTGCTTTTCCCTGCATGGATGAAAAATTATTGCCGCTTCATTCTGCCGCTCATCGTTATAACTATATTTATTTGGGGCTACATTCAGTTCTTTTGATGCGGCGGCGCCTCGCGGACAATCTTGGGAGCAAATCTGCGGATTCTGCCTCGGTCGAGTACAGTCGTACACTCCCTCGGCATTACCTTGATTTCCCCCCAACCTTGCCGCACGATGCATCCGCCGCGCGGGGTCTGGTCGTTCAGCATGGCATGCGGCGGCGCCTCGCGGACGCGTCTTGCTCTCGTCCGACGGTTCGTTGAAAAAAAGGGCGCGGGCAACGAAAAACGGTCGTTTTCGTGCCAAAAACGGAAAAAAAGTCGATTTTTTTTAAAAAATGACTTGATAAAGTGGGTTTTTGACGATATATTATGAAATCTTCATTGTGAAGGCAGGGCTTTGCTGTACCTTGATTGATGAAGAAAGTGCCGCCGGGAGGACGGCGCGTTGAAACGGAGTTTTCATTTAAAAGATGCTGAAAATGAGAGTTCCGTACAGCGCGTGGTTTAACTGAAAGCACGTGTCAGCCGGGAAACGGCCGCACTGAAAAGCGTGTTCTTTATAAGGACGTGCGAAAAACGCTTTGAAGTGATCGCAGAACTTGGGAAGGTGAAGCGTGTGGTCTGATTACCGGAGTAGAGTAGTTCGCTCCGCGAAACGTAAACGCTCGCGAACGCGGACAAAAGCGAACTGGTTAAAAAATATAAAGAAAGCAGATTATGGAAGTAAGAGCTTTAACCAAAAACGTCCGGATTTCTCCGGAGAAGGCGCGGCATGTGTCCCGTCTGATCCAGGGAAAAAGCGTGGTCGAAGCGCTCGCGATCGTTGACCTGAGCCCGCGTAAGGCGGCCGCTCTGATCGGCAAAACGCTGCGCTCCGCCGTTGCCAACGCCGAAAACAACTGCGACGTCAACCGCAAGGCGCTCACCGTTAAGGCGGCGCTCGTCAGCCCGGGTCCGATCATCCGTCGGTTCCGTCCGAAGGCACGCGGTTCGGCCGGACGCATCCGCAAACGCACCAGTCATCTGGAAGTCGTTTTGAGCGACATCTAAGGAAAGAGGAACAAATCGTGGGACAGAAAGTTAATCCGATCGGTTTGAGAACCGCCTTGACCAAGAATTGGGAATCCCGTTGGTTTTCTGATAAGAAGACTGCCGGACGCACTCAGTTCGGAGATTGGCTGCATGAGGATCTCGCCATCCGCAGTTTCATCAAGGAAAAATTTGCCGCCGCCGCAATCGCCCGTATTCAGATCGAGCGCTTTGCCAATCGCGTGCGTGTTACCATCGTTTCGGCCCGTCCGGGCGTCCTCATCGGCAAAAAAGGTGCCGAATTGGACAGCCTGCGTGCCGCCGTCGCCAAGCTTGCCTCTGATAAGGAAGTCTTTGTCGAAGTTTCTGAAATGCGTCGCGCTGAAACCTGCGCCCAGCTGGTCGCCGAAAGTGTTGCCCAGCAGCTTGAGCGCCGTATCGGTTTCCGTCGCGCCATGAAGCGCGCCATCCAGTCCGCTATGGACATGGGCGCTGACGGTATCAAGATCAACTGCGCCGGTCGTCTCGGCGGGGCTGAACTTGCCCGTGAGGAACAGTACAAGGAAGGTCGCGTTCCCCTTCACACCTTGAAGGCGAACATCGACTACGGTTTCATTGAGGCAAACACGACCGCCGGAAAGATCGGCGTGAAGGTTTGGATTTGTCATAAGGACTCTGCGGAGGAAGAAGATTATGCCGTTAATGCCAAAAAGGGTAAAGTACAGAAAGGTTCAGCGCGGAAGTAACGCCGGACTCGCCACAACCAACAACAAAGTTGATTTTGGCGATTACGCGCTTCAGACGCTGACCCGTGGGTACATTTCCAACAATCAGATCGAGGCCGCTCGTGTGGCTATTACCCGTCACCTGAAACGTCGCGGTCGCGTGTGGATCCGCATGTTCCCGTACCGTTCCTACACCAAGAAACCCTTGGAAGTCCGTATGGGTAAGGGAAAAGGTGCTGTTGAAGGCTGGGTCGCTCCGGTTCTTCCGGGACGTATCCTGTTTGAAATCTCCGGCTGCAGCGAAGCCGTGGCGAAAGAGGCGATGAGCCGTGCTGCCAACAAGCTTTGCGTGCGCTGCAAATTCCTGGCGCGCCAAGCCTGATTTCTGTAAGGAGCATGTGTGTTATGAATAACAAAGACATTCGTGAAATGACCGACGCCGAGCTCGCCGCTCAGGTTGCTGATCTGCGCCGGGAAAAATTGAACTTGAAAATCCAGTCCCGTACCGGACAGCTGGAAAAGACCGCCCGGGTTCGTGAGGTCCGCCGCGACATCGCGCGTTGCCTGACCGAAATGACTGCCCGCGCAGCCCAAGCCGAGGTGAAATAATGAGCGAGAATATCGAAGCACGCGGCAACCGCAAAGAGCGCGTCGGCGTCGTCGTCAGCGACGTCCAGGACAAGACCATCGTTGTCCGGGTCGAACGTCGTACTGCTCATCCGCTGTACCGCAAGATCGTCAAAGTGAGCAAAAAGTTCACTGCGCACGATGAAAAGAACGAGGCCAGAAAAGGCGATACCGTCCGTATTGGCGAGACCCGTCCTCTGAGCCGCAACAAGCGCTGGCGTCTGATCGAGATCATCAGCCGCGCCGTCCAGGAGTAACATTATGATTCAGATGCAGTCCATTCTTGAAGTCGCCGACAATTCCGGCGCCAAGTCGCTTCTGACTATCACTGTTCTCGGGCAGGCCAAGCGCATTGCCCGCGTCGGTGACATCGTCAGCTGCGCGGTTGAGACCGCACTTCCCGACGGCACGGTCAAACGTCGTCAGCGGGTTCGCGCGGTGATCGTCCGCACCAAAAGCAAGATCCGTCGTTCCGATGGTTCCTACCTCAGCTTCGACGAAAATGCCGCGGTGCTTATCGACAAGGAAAACAATCCGATCGGCACCCGTATTTTCGGACCGGTCGCCCGTGAGCTTCGGGAAAAGAACTTCATGAAGATCATTTCCCTGGCGCCGGAGGTGCTGTAATGAACACTTTTCATGTGAAAAAAGGTGACAAGGTTGTGGTTAACGCCGGCAACTTCAAAGGTGCCGAAGCGACTGTTACCGCGATCCTGCCCGCCAAGGAACGTGTTGTCCTTGAACTCGCCAATGGCGAGAGCAAGCTGGGCAAACGTACCGTCAAAAAGAGCAAAGCCAACCCCAACGGCGGTTTGGTCGAGCGTTCCGTGTCGGTCGCCGTCAGCAATGTCACGCTGACCGATGAGTGCAAACAGGCGAAACTTGAAGCCAAGAATGCCCGCCGTGCCGCCAAAGCGGCTGCCAAGGGCAAGACGGAGTAACAGATCATGCCTGATATGAAGAAAAAATATGTTGAAGAAGTCCGTTCTGCTCTCGCTGAGAAGCTCGGCATCAAAAATGTGATGCAGATCCCGAAGCTGGAGAAGATCGTCATTTCCACCGGTATCGGCAGCGACAAGGAACGCGACGCGTTCACTGAAGCTCAGAACCATCTCGGTGCCATGACCGGACAGAAGCCGCTTATTTGCAAAGCCCGCAAGAACGTCTCCAACTTCAAACTCCGCGTCGGTATGCCGGTCGGTGTTATGGTGACTCTGCGCGGAAACCGCATGTATGAATTCCTCGATCGTTTCGTGCACAACGCCATGCCGCGTGTCCGCGACTTCCGTGGTATTCCCAAGAACGGTTTCGACGGTGTCGGTAACTACAATATGGGTGTCAGCGATGTTTCGGTCTTTACCGAAGTCGATGCTGACAAGCTGAAATATCCGCTCGGTGTCAACATCGCTTTTGTCACTACTGCCAAAACCGATGATGCCGCCCGTGAGTTGTTGAAAATGATGGAAGTTCCTTTCGAGGACTGATGAAGGGGTAGAAAAATGGCAAAACTCAGTTTGATAGTTAAGGCTTCCCGCCCCAACAAGTTCCCCGTCCGGAACTATACTCGTTGCAAGGCGTGCGGCCGTCCGCGTGCTTACATCGGCAAATTCCAACTCTGCCGTATCTGCTTCCGTGAACTGGCCAGCAAGGGTCAGATCCCGGGCGTGACCAAGGCCAGCTGGTAATTAAAAGGTAAAAGGAGATTAAATCATGAGTATGCAAGATCCTATTGCCGATATGCTGACCCGCATCCGCAATGCCGGTGCTGCTGAACTTGATACGGTGAGCATTCCGCTTTCCCGCGAAAAGGAAGCGATTGCCAACGTTCTCAAGGACGAGGGTTATGTCGGTAAAGTTACGGTCGAAGGCGAAGGCGTCAAACGTCAGATCGTCATCGAACTCAAGTATGTTGATGGCAAACCGGTCATCGAAGGTATTGAGCGTGTGAGCAAATGTTCCTGCCGTGTTCACTGCGGAAGCCGGGAGATCCCCCGCGTCCGTAACGGTCTCGGAATCGTTGTGCTGTCCACGCCGAAGGGGATTATGAGTGGTCGCAAGGCGGTTAAAGAAAACGTCGGCGGCGAAATCCTCTGCCGTGTCTGGTAATCACAAAATTTGTGGGAAGTGAAATTATGTCCCGTATTGGTAAAAAACCTGTTGATATCCCCGCTGGCGTCAAAGTGACGCTCAATGATGGTGTGATCACGGTCGAAGGCAAGAGCAAGCTCTCCTTGACGCTCCCCCCTCATGTCGCGGTTGAAATCAATGAGAATCAGCTGCAGGTCACCCAGGCCGATGATGCCCGCAATGCCGGTGCCATGCACGGTCTCGCCCGCAGTTTGATCAATAACATGGTCATCGGCGTCACTACCGGATTCCGCAAGGAACTGGCGATCGTCGGTATCGGTTACAAAGCTCAGCTCTCCGGCAAAAAGCTTACGCTTTCGCTGGGATATTCGCACACGATCGAATTTCCGGTTCCCGAAGGTATCACTGTTACCGTCACTCCGGAAAACAAGATCATCGTTGAAGGCGCTGACAAGCAGTTGGTCGGTGAGACCGCCGCTGAGATCCGCCGTTTCCGTCCGCCCGAACCGTACAAAGGCAAGGGTATCCGGTATGTCGATGAGCGCATCGTGCTTAAAGAAGGAAAGTCCGTTGGTTGATCCGGCGGCATAGGAGACTGTTAAGATGTCTGTTTTCGATAAAAAAGCGCAGCGTAAAGGCCGTCACGCCCGGATCCGTAAAAAGATCTCCGGCACGGCGGAATGTCCGCGGTTCTGCGTCAGCGTTACCGCTAACAATATCTACTGCCAGTTCATCGATGATGTCAGCGGCCGCACTCTGGCTGCTGAGTCGAGTCTGTCCGCCAAGTTCAAAGCCGAAAATGCCAAGCCGAATATGGCAGGCGCCGCGTTGCTGGGTAAGCTGGCTGCGGAAGCTGCCAAAGCTGCGAACATCACCACAGTGGTCTTTGACCGTTGCGGTTTCAAGTTCCACGGCCGGGTGAAAGCTATCGCTGATGCGGCGCGTGAACAGGGCCTCAAGTTCTAAGGAGCGAACAATGGGAAAACGTGATAATATCGTAGAACCCGCCGTCGTCAGCGAATTCGACGAAAGCGTCATTGCGCTCAATCGCAGCGCGAAGGTCGTCAAAGGCGGTAAGAACTTCAGTTTCGGCGCTCTGGTCGTTGTCGGCGACCGTGCCGGACGGGTCGGTTACGGTTATGGTAAGGCCAACGAAGTCAGCGACGCCATCCGCAAAGGCAGTGAAGCTGCCCGCCGGAACCTCGTCCGCATTCCGATGAATGGTCATACTTTGCCGCATGAAGTCGAAGTCAAGTTCGGCGGTGCCCGTGTTCTGCTCCGTCCCGCGTCCAGCGGTACCGGTTTGATTGCCGGCGGTGCAGTTCGTGCCATCCTCGAACTCGGCGGTGTTGAAGACGTTCTGGCTAAATCTCTCGGAGCTTCCAATGCTGCGAACGTGGCGAAAGCCACCTTCAAGGCGATCGCCAGCTTGCGTACCCGCGATCAGGTCTATGCCCGTCGCGGAATCGCGGTGAGCAAAGAAGCTGAAAACAACTGAGACCAAAAATCAAGGAACTATAAATTATGAAATTGCATGATATTGCCCCCACTCCGGGGTCACGCCATCGCCGGAAACGGGTTGGCCGTGGTGACAGTTCCGGTCTCGGCAAAACTGCCGGACGCGGTGAAAAGGGTCAGAAGTCCCGTACCGGTGCTGTGATCCGCCCCTTCTTTGAAGGTGGTCAGATCCCGCTCTTCCGTCGTCTGCCCAAACGTGGTTTCAAGAATGCCGACCGTATCATCTACGCGTTGGTCAACCTTGATAAGCTCAACGACAACTTTGAAGCCGGAGATGTGGTCGATTTCGAAGCTCTCCGCGCCAAAAAGTTGCTCGCCAAGAGCGATACCATCATCAAGATCCTTGCCAACGGCGAGATCACCAAAGCTTTGACGGTCAAGGCCGCCAAGTTCTCCGCTGCGGCTGCTGCCAAGATCCAGGCTGCCGGCGGTACTGTTGAAATCGTTGAGTAAGGAATGAACTGATATGTGGCGTGCGTTACTTAATGCGTGGAAGGTCAAAGAATTGCGGAACCGTTTGCTGTTCACAGCTTTGATTATTGTGCTGGTTCGTTTTGCCAGCTGGATCCCCTGTCCCGGAGTCAATCCGGCGGCACTGGAAGACTTCATTGGTAGCGTCACTGCCAGCAGCAGGAGCAGCGGTGGTGTCATGGCAACTATCGACCTCTTTTCCGGTGGTGCGATCACGCACTTCGCGTTGGGAGCGCTCGGTATTATGCCGTACATCACTGCATCGATCATTCTTCAATTGCTGATGCCCGTCATCCCCGCGCTGGAAAAACTCCAGCGCGAAGGGGAGACCGGTCACGGCAAAATCGCGCAGTACACCCGCTATCTTACGTTGGCGGTGTGTGCGGTTCAGGGTTGCATGGTTTCACTTGCCATGATCAACCCTGCCAAGCTGGGACTTCCTGCTCCGGCGACGCCGCTTTTTGTCGGCAGCGAAATTACGTTCATCATCGTCAATATACTGGTGCTCACCTGCACGACTATGGTTTTTACCTGGCTCGGTGAACAGGTAACTGAGCGCGGTATCGGCAACGGTGTTTCTCTGATCATTACAATCGGTATTGTTTCCCGGATGCCGCACAGTGTCATTGAACTCTTTGACATGGCGATGAAGGGATCTACTCCCGATGGCAGCCCCTTCCGCCCGGTGCAGTTTCTGTTGCTGATGGTGGTGTTTTGCGTGGTTACGGCGGCGACGATCCTGTTGTCGCAGGGCTATCGCCGGGTTCCCATCCAGATGGTCAGAAAAAGTGTTGGACGGCAGATGATGGGCGGATCGACCTATATGCCGCTGAAAGTCAACTTTGCCAACGTTATGCCGATCATTTTCGCGGGAGCGATCCTGATGATTCCCCAGACCGTGTTTCCGGCGCTGGCGAACCGTCCGGATGCCGCGCGCATCTGGCAGACATTGGCGATTTCCTTCAACCAGGACGGGCTGGGATATATTCTCACGTACGGCGTGCTGATAATGCTCTTCAGCTTCTTCTGGGTTGCCACTCAGTTCAATCCGCTGCAAATCGCGGATAATTTGAAAAAAGAAAGTGCTTACATTCCCGGTATCAGTCCCGGTCAGCCGACCGCAGATTATCTTGATGCGGCGATGACGCGGGTGACCGCAGGCGGCGCAGTCTTCCTGTTGGTGTTGGCGCTTTTCCCGATGTTTTTGTACAACAACTTCGGTATTCCCTTCATGGTCGCGCAGTTCTTCGGCGGCACCAGTTTGCTGATTATGGTCGGCGTGGTGCTGGATACGATGAGTCAGCTGGAAAGCCACCTGACGATGCGCCATTATGATGGTTTCCTCAAAAGCGGCCGTTTGCGCAGTCGTTCCGGAAACTGATATGGATACTGTGGTTGCCATCGACGGTCCCGCCGGGGCCGGCAAAAGCACCGTAGCGAGGCTGCTGGCTGAACGCATGGGTTTTGCCTATGTGAACACCGGCAGCCTTTATCGTGCCCTGGCGCTGTGTGCGCAGAGAGCGGGTATCGATCCCGGTGCGTTGAATGAAGAATTTCTCCATAAGCAGCAGCTTGAGTTCAGAGGTGCAGATTTGTATCTTAATGGAACGCTGCTCGGAGATGAGCTGCGTGCGCCGGAGGTGGCGCAGGGAGCAAGTCTGGTCTCCAAACAGAAGTGTGTGCGCGACTATTTGCTGCCGGTACAGCGCGGTGCGGCGAAGAATTGCTGGATCGTGATGGAAGGCCGTGATATCGGCACGGTGATATTTCCGGATGCCAAATATAAATTTTTTGTAACTGCAACACCGGAGGAGCGCGCCCGCCGCCGGATGCTGCAAGCAGGTGAAATACCTCAAGGCGCTGATTTTGAGCGTATTCTTGCTGACATAAAAGAGCGTGATGAACGTGATTCCACCCGGGCGATAGCGCCGTTGAAACCTGCTGCTGATGCGCAGATCATTGATACGACCGGATTGTCGATTGAAGGTGTTATTGACAAAATCGCCGGTTTGATTCAGGTGCAGTAACGGCAAACCTGCTGTCTGGCAGCGTTCCAGTTGCAAGTTTTTTTTTAACGGCAACTGAATTTTTTTCTTATTCTGAGTCCATTGATTCTATTTTCCAAAAGGGAGTTCCGGCTGATAACGGTATGCCGGTTGTTTCGGGGTGTAGGGCTTCTCGATGGTTTTACGGCGGAAGATGGCAATTATTTTTTTCAGCATAGCGAAAATCCTTTCATATTTCAATTTCCTGCATGGAAAAAATTCTTTAAACAGCTTGATTTTTCTCTCTGTGCATAATATATTACACGCAAGTGGACATCTTGTGTCCCGTCTTGTTGCGAGCATAAAAAATTTTGAAATTTTTTTGGAGATATGTCATGGCGACCGATAAAAATTGGCTTGAGAGTAAAAATAGACAATTCAATCAGCGAAAATCAAGTTTTGCAAGTATCAGGCTAACAGAGTTAACCGGATACGCGCAAGGCTTGACTTTTACAATTGAGCGTCATTTTTAATCCAAGTTCCCAATTTTAGGAGGTCGCCAAAATGCCGATGCAGAAATCCCGGATGCACCGATTGATGCGGATCGCCGCGTTGCTGAAAGAGAACCGTTATCCTAATTCTGAAACGCTTGTCAAAGAATTCCGGCGCATTGCAGTGGAGGAGGAGCTGGATATCGAGTGCGGCAAAAAGACGATTTTGCGGGATATGAAGGTGCTGGAAAAGGAGTTCGGTTGTCCGCTCGGCTTTGATCGCGGCCGTAATGGTTATTATCTCAAACATCACGGATGGGACTTTATCGCGCCTGCGTTACTGGATGAAAATGAAATGCTTGCGGCGGTTATCGGTGCGCGGATCGCCGAAGAGATCTTTCCTTCACCGCTGAAAAACAAGATCCGCAATGCCGTGGATTATCTTTTGCAGAACAATAATCCGGATTTTCTCGATACCGCCAATATGGAGGGGTTGAATATTCTTTCCGGGCTGTATGCCAACATTGAGCCGGAGATTTTTCAAACGGTTTTTCAGGGGTGGCAGAGCAACCGTTGTGTGAAAATCAGTTACGCTGACTGGCAGGGCGGCGTTACGGAGCGGATAATCGAACCGCACACATTGGTGTTTTACAACAACTCATGGTATACAAAAGCGTTTTGCCATTTGAAACAGCAGCCGCGGACATTTGCGTTGCGGCGGATAAAGTTTGCTGAATTGATGAATGGCGATTTTGAACCGGATAATGAGATCATCTCCTCGGTCAATCCGGATGATTTTCTCGGCTTTGAAAAGATCGAAAATGTCAAATTGCGCGCCGAAAATTACGCGCTCGACCGGTTGAAAGCCGCGCCGCTGCACACGCATCAAATCATCAGCGAGGATGGAATTGTGACGATCCCCGCCGTGGCAAAAGAGGTGTTGTTTCCCTTTATTCTCTCTCAGGAAGGTAACGTCAAACTCCTTGAGCCGGAGAATTTAAAAGATGAATTCAAGTGCCGGCTGCAGGCGATGCTCGCTGATTACTGAATCAGTAATCTTTGCACATCTGGAGGTGTTGTATCATTTTTTGTGAGAAATCTAAACTGCGGCGGCGCCTCGTGGGCAATCTTACCGGCAAATCTGCGGACTCATCTTCAGTCGAGGACGTAAGTCCACTCCTTCAGCTTCGCCTTGATTTACCAGCAACCTTGCCGCACGATCCATCCGCCGATTGCAAACGACTGTTTTTATTCTTGACAAATCACACTCTCTGTCATATATTTTTTAAGTAATATAAATACAATTTTCTTTCAGAGAATATTCAGTTTCACAAAATTTGGGACATTAACCATCTGGAAAGTCGAGCCGGATTTTTCCGGATATTTGCCCGGACGGTCGGAGCAGTTGGTCGTATTGCGCTGCTGGCTTTCCAAAGTTCGCCTTGCGGCATATCAGACCTCCGTTATTGCGATATGAACTATTCCGCTTGCATCGGTCACGGGGTTAACACAGCCCGTTTCTCCGGATTTTAAAGCTCTGAATTTGACCTGTCAGATGAAGGTGGTGATTTCGGAGAGATGTTTTTTATCGGAATGCATATCCAGCGGGGCGGAGTTGTCCGCCGGAACACCGCAGGGAAGGATTCCGACCGGGATGAGGTTTTCCGGCAACTGCAGTTCTTGGCGCAAAACTTCAGGGTCGAACCAGGCGACAAAGGTGCTGCCGAGTTTCATTTCATGGATTTTAAGCATCATCTGAGTCATGACGATGGCGGCATCGACCATGCCGTAATCCTGTTCATCGAAGGCGCGTTTCCAGGATTCATTGCGGTCGTAGCAGACGACAAAAAACATCGGGGCGTTGAAATGGCACTCGGTGGCGCGCTTGATTTTCTCCCTGCCTTCATGGGAAAAGAGAACGAAAATCCGTTGAGGCTGACGGTTGCAGGCGGTGGGGGCGTTGCGGGCAACTTCGAGAATCTCCTCGATCTGGCTTTCGGTGACAGGTTCATTTTTGAAGCTGCGTACGGAATAGCGTTCCAGGGTGAGGGTAGTGAAATTCATGATCTTCTCCTTTCAGTCAATTATTCTCTGCAAACATAATATAACCGTTTGAGAGAGAAAATCAATATCGCTTTTTAACGCGAACCGAAAAGCGGGATGGGGATTCCCTGAAACGGAGAATTTTTCCAGAGCAGAACGGCACTTGAATTTTTGTCGGAGAGCGGAAGGTCGGCGTTGGGGGATGCTCCGGCCGTGATGCAGATATCCCGTCCGGATTCCCCGGAAAAACAGAGACTGCTGACGATCATTCCCGGAAACCGCAGTTCCAACGCAACTTTGCCGTCTGGGGTGAAGCGGCGTATCTTTTCCTTCCATCCTGCCGACCAGATGCCGCCTTCGGTATCGACGGCAAGACCGTCACAGCCGATACCGCCGGCAAAGACGGTTTTGTCGCGGATATCACCATCATGGTAACGGTAGCAGTATATGATTTTTTCGGTCGTGGCGGTAAAGTAGAATCTTGTGTGATCCGGAGAAAACCCCATACCGTTGGGAATACCCCGGCACGCATCGAGTAAGCGGAATGTGCCGTCAGGAGACAGGTCAAAGAGTTCGCCGGCACCGTTGTAACGGTCTCGCGGCAGGACGGTACAGAAAACGTGGCCGTCAGGCGTGGTGGTCACATCGTTGAATTTGAAGCGGTCACCGGGGAGTTGCGCGAAGAGTTCCGCATTTTTTCCGGGCTTCCAGAGCCAGACCCGGCAATGCGAGGCAAAGAGCAGAAAAGTTCCGTCCGGAGTTTGCGAAAAAGCGGAGACGGAACCGATTCCGGGATCGAAGGTTTCAAACTCATCAGCTCCCGGCCCGGTTTTGCGGAACAGACAATTTGCCGTTTCCGGATGGAGATCGAAGCGGGGATCGACCCAGTATAGTGTGTTTTCGTTCCGGGCGCAGAAAGGGCCTTCATTGAGGTCGCAGGGAGTTTCGGCGTATAAAGTTATTTCCGGTGCGGGGATGTTTTTGCCGGAATAATCGGTAAACTGAACTGGAATCAGGTTGTTCATGTTATCCTCTTCGTGGTTACTTGATCAGTTCAAGATTGATTTTTTGTTGAGGCAGTTCCCCCTTTTTGATGGCGGAGGCGGCGAGTTGGAGCATATATTCTCCCATGATGTGATAACCGCGCTGGTTGAGCATGTGGATGCCGGGGTAGAGTTCCAGTCCGGCGCGGTAATCGCACAGCAGCAGTTCAAAGTCTCTTCCCGGAGCTTTGCCGATGGCGGCGGCCTCCAGCAGAAACGGGTCGATCAGTCTGGTGCTGAGGATGGTTATGCCGCGTTTGGGCGAATTGGGCATGAATAATGTCTGCACAGCTTTGCGGACAGTCACGGTATCGTTGCCGATAAAGACATGGTTTTCTCTGGTGCAGATCCCCAATGTTCCGGCGGCACGGTAAAAACTTACCAGTCTTTCGGCGTGAAACGGTTCATCCCATTGGTAAATGTCATTGCTGATAACGGCGCAATCGCTGCCGCATTTCTCTTTCAACTGCTGCAAACCGGCTTTCAATCCGCTTTCGTAGTCGATGGTGACGTAAGGCACTTCTCCGAAGCGGCGGTTTATCAAAAGTTGCCGGAACCCTTTGGCTTCGAGCCGGTTGATGGTGCTCAACATGCTGTAACCGGGATAAAACCAGATAAGCAAAGTGTCAACGGCTGAATATTTTTCTTCGTGAAACATAAATTCATCACAGGTACAGCTTCTGATTTCAAAGTCAGCTTCAAAACAGCGCAAAGACGGCGGTGTCATGCGGCAGGGATATATGAAGAGTATCCGGGAAAAACTGTTTCCGTTCCGGCATCGTTCCGGGGCGACTGTTGTCGCTGAACCGCGGCGCGCGAGCAGAACTCCGGAACGGACGAGATTGCCGACTGCTTTTTCCACGGTTTCCCGTGACAAACCGTATTTTTGCATCAGCATATTGCGGGATGGGATTTTTTCTCCGGGGCGGAAATTACCGTTTTTTATCCCGGAGAGCAGAATATTTTCCAGAGCTTCGCTTTTGGTCATTGCCGTATAACCGTATAATTTGTTTATGTCGATTGAACCGTTAACAACCGATAATATAGCACATTTTGACCGGATAAGCAAATAACTTTTGCGGAAAATCGGTTTGACTCCGGGAATCATACAATATATATTATAACAACCAATATTAAATAAGGATTGTATACCATGTTGAACGAGAAAAGATATATCGATTTGATGGTTCCGTTTTATAACTTTGCCCGGCAGGAGATCCGTAAGGTGGATGAGAAACTCTCCTACTACGGCACCGGCGAAGCCGGACACTGGGCGATCCAGAGCAACTTCAATGTCGCAGGAGCATTGGCGGTGCTTGCGGAGACCAAAGAGGATATCCCGCTGGATAAAAATGAGTTGCGGGAAATGGCTCTGCGGTTGTTCCGTTATAATCTGGCGGCACACCAGACCGGAAACGGAAAAGCATCCTGCGGCAATAAATGGGGATGTTCATGGATATCTATTCTCGGATTGGAACGGATGGTCGCCGGACAGTTGGCGCTGGAACCCTATTTTACCGATGCCGACCGGGAAGCGTTCCGCAAGCTGCGTCTGGCGGAGGCGGATTTTCTTTTAACTTACGACATCGTGGCGGGAATGTGTGCCGATGACAGTGGGAACAAACCGGAGTCCAACTACTGGAACGGAAGTTTCCTTTACCGGGCTTATATCGACTATCCCGATGCTCCGAACCGCGAAGCGTATCTGGAAAAAAGTTGTGCATTTCTGCTCAACGCCATTTCTCATCCGCTGGATGCGGCAAGCATTGACCCCTATCTGGGCAGGGAGTTGCGGAATTGGCACATCGGTTTCAACTTTACGCCCAATTATTCGCTGGATCATCACGCATATATGAATGTCGGTTACAGCGTGATAACCTTGTCCCATGCGGCGTATTTGTACTTCTACTGCAAAGCGCGCAAGCAGGAGTTTCCGGATTTTGCCCGGCTCCATGTTCACGATTTGTGGAAGGTTGTGAAGAACTTCATTTTCCCGGACGGAAGATTGCTCCGTCTGGGGGGCGATTCCCGCGCCCGTTACTGCTATTGCCAGATGTATCTGCTGCCGATCCTGATGATGATGAAGGATCAGGGCGATCAGGATGCGCTGCAATTTGAAAACGGTATGCTTGCCACGATCAGACATGAGCAGCTGGATAATCCGGACGGTTCTTTTTTCGGTACCCGGCTGGCAGATATGAAAGTCATCAGCCGTTACTATTACACCCGCTTGGAATCCGATCCCTTTGCCGCGCTGGCATTTTGCGCCGACTTCCGCCGCCGTTTCGGAGACGATGAGGAACCGCAAACGGTTTCTGCTTCACCCGCGGAGTGGGAGGATGCGTTCCATGCGGCAAATATCGTCCGGAGTGACAAAGTCGTCCGTTCCATGGTGCGCCGTGGAGCGGAAGGTCCGGTGGCACTGGCGTTGCCGCTGGATGACAGTTCACTTGCCGAATGGTGCGGTAACGGCCATGCGCAACTTTTGGGGCGGGCATCGATATATCACGAAACGAGCAAGTTCAACCGCAGTTTCCCCGGCGGATTCATCAATTCCGGAGATACGGAAATATCGGAACGTTTACCGGTCGGTGAGGGTGAAGGTATCTATGTTATTGCCAACAGTTCCGCCGCCTGCGCCGCATTGCCCGACGGCAAGAGTATGATAATATTGGAAAAAGCACATGTCGTAAAAGAACACATGCTCTTTTCGCTGCGTTCCATCGGTTGGAAGATCCCCAACGATGTGCATAATGACAAAAAGCGCAGTTTCTATTGGAACGGCAGCCGCCGGGAGCTGAAATCTTATTCCGGAGACGGAGTTATCGATACCGCTTCTACGCATGTCAATGTGGATGACAAGATCTCTCTGGTGCTGGGATATGGCGCGGATTCACTCAAAATTTACGCTCCGGAACAGGCGATGGGCGTTATAAAAACCTGCCGGTCCATGACCTCACTTTATGTCAATGAGATTTGCGGTAATGTCGAGGAACTCCCCGCCCGCCGCCGTATGCCGGGGGATGTGCTGGCAGATACCGGCTACGCGGTCATCGCCGGAGTAAGTGCCGCTGACGGAGAAGGGTACAAGCTGCGCCGTCTGGATGCTCCGGGAGAACTCCGGGCGGTGGAATTTTCCACTCCGGAAGGAAAGGTCTGGCGTTTTGCCGCCAACTTCGGAACTCTTCCGGAAAACTTTGACGGCAGGGACATTCTTCCCGGACAGTGCGATTTGTACTGAATTTGAAAGAAAAAGAGTTATTCCACCTTGAAAAAATCACTTTCAGCAAGTAAGTTATAACGACGCTTTGATAAACTTGTATGAAAGGATTTTTTTATGGTCGAAAAAAAGATGTTTTTCTGTCGTCCGCTGCCGGTTCTGATGCTTGCGGCGGTGTTCTCTTTCCCGTCGGTGTTTGCGGCTCTGCCGCTGGCATCAAAAGGTCAGCCGGTTGCTGAAATAGTGGTTCCTGCCAACGCCGATCAGGTGTTGAAGTTTGCTGCAGAGGAGCTGCAGTATTGGATAAAGCGCATCTCCGGAGCGCAGCTGCCTCTGGTCAACAGCGTTGCTGCCGGTAAAAAGCAGATCGTTCTCGACCCGGTGTCAGCAAACTTTCCGGCAGATGCGGCGAAATTTGCCGGAAACGATGGTTATTCTGTGCGGCAGAAAGGGAATAAAGTCTACCTTAACGCCGGTTGCTCCAAAGGTGTTCTCAACGGTGTCTTCCGGATGCTTTACAAGAACAGTGATATCATCTGGGCGCGTCCGGACGAAGAGTTCGGTACGGTTTACACTCCCGATAAAAATCTGACCCTGACCAACACCGATTATATCGACATTCCCAAATTTCTGCTGCGCGGCTGGCAGATGCCTCCGCTCTACAAAGGTAAACATCTCCTGAAAAGTTACCTCTGGCAGACCCGTAACGGTACCAATTGGAACTCGCTTGAAGCTCACTCCGCGCTCAAGCGGAAGTTTGGTGCGATTCTGGAATTCGGCGGCGGTCACAACATCGTCGGCAGATTCATCTCCGAGAAAAAATATTTCAAGACCCACCCCGAATTCTACCCCCTGAAAGATGGTAAACGGATGCAGCCGAGCAAATTCAGAGGTTCGGTGCAGCTTTGTTTTACCAATCAGGAGATGATAAAAGCTTTTATCAGCGAGGTCGATGCTCTGATCAAAAAGCATCCTGATTATGCAACTTACCGCATTATGAACGAAGATAACCGCAATCTCTGCGAATGTGCAGAGTGCATGAAGCCGTTGATCGTAAAAATTCCGGTCGCTCCGGCAGCCGGAACTTCCCGCGCCACAGGGATATCCCGCTCCGGCAGGAACACGCGTCCCGGAGTGGTTGACAGCAAAACGGTTTACAGAGAAATTACTGTTCCGGCGAATGATCCGGCATTCCGTTCCACGCAGTTCTTTATGTTCCTCAATCAGATCGGCAAGCACATGAAAGCCAACTATCCCGGCAAGCGGATTTTGACTTTTGCCTATCTTTTCACTGTTATCCCGCCGAAGTGCCCGGTGGAAGACAACATCGACATCTCCTTTGCTCCCATCGGTAAGAATGCCCGGTTCGACATCTCCGAACCGCAGTCTCAAAAGACTCGGGATCAGTTCCTCAAGTGGAGTGAAATCACCAAAAATATCACATTGCGTGAATATTACGGTCTGGCAGGTGACTTCCCCCGTTCGATCGACAAGACCGCTTTCGGCGACTGGCAGTATATGTACCAGCGCGGTGTCCGCCGCACTTACAGTGAAATGCGTGCCGATACCAAATATGCCGCTTTCCTCAGCAATCCGTGGGATGTCAATGCCATGCACTACTGGGTGCTGACTCAGGGAAGCTGGGATCCGATGCAGGATTACAAAAAGTTGCGGATGGAATTTTTGACCCGCGTTTACGGTAAAGAAGCGGCTCCGGATATTGCCGAATACTATAATATCATCGGTGAACAGTGGAGCAAAACTCCCGGCCGTGCCATCTGGAACGAAGTCGCTCATACCGCCTGGCAGGAGTGCGTTATCAGCAAGCCCAAAGTTGCCGCCGCCTGCCGTGCCGTTCTCAAACGTGCCGAAGGCAAGGTCAAACCCAACGGCAAAAAGTTCTTTGCCGCACTCAAAGACAATTTTGAAAAGCACATGAATTTTGAAACCAGCAAGGTGATCGTCGGTAAACGTACCATCGGTAATCCGGGATTTGATCCGGATTTCAGCACCGCTGCCTGGGTTTCCGCTCCGGTTCTCGACCAGTTTTTCCACAACACCGGAACCGGTCTTCATCCCAACAAAACCGAAGCCCGGATGCTCTATGATGACACCAATATTTACATCGGCGTGAAATGTGAGTATCCCGATGTCAAGAAGATGAAGTACCGCCGTCATATCCCCGGAGAAAAGGTGCTGCCGCACGGCGAAGGTTTTGAGATCATCCTTACCACCGGCGGAAAAAAGGGTCTTATGCATATTGCCACCGACCCCTCCGGCAACCGTTATTCCGGCGGCCGCAAGGTCAACTGGAAGAATCAGGTCAAGATCACGGATTACGGCTGGTGCGCGCTTTTCACGATCCCGTGGAAAGATTTGAAAACTACCCCTGCCAAAGCGGGAAAGATGAAGGGGCAGTTCATCCGTCAGTACAACCGGCATAAAATCGAGGGAAAAATCGCCTGGACTGCGGCGGTCCTCTTTACCGGTCGCCGGTGCCAGTCGAAGTATTATCACAGTGTTGAATTCAAATAAGGGTGGATGAGAGATGAAGAAGGTCGGTTTCCTGTTGGCAGTGTCTGCCGCGGTTGTCCTGTGCGCCCAAGAAACGTATATCCCGGTCGAAGATATGATGCCGGGTAACTGGTTTGTCAAGTCTGTACAAAAGACCAGAAAAGACCGGGAACAGTATTACCGTTCCAAGCTGGATAAACTGAAAAACGGAGCCGGCCGGGCGCAATTTGCCGAAGCGTTCCATTTGATGCTGGAAAACAATGGTTTGCCAAGCTATCGCGTTGAAGATGAAGCTATTGAGCGCGCACTCAAGTGGAAAAAAGGTGATTTCACCTTTCACAACAACTTTTTCTATACCCGTACCGGATGCACCTCCTGGATAATCACCCCGGAAGTATCCGCGACCGGCGCCTGCATGGTGCAGAAAAACCGCGATTACAAAGGCCAGAACCTTTTGAGCGCCCGACTTTTCCGTGCGTTCCCCGGTAAGTACAAAGTAATCACCGTCAACGACCTCTGGAGTTCCGGCGCCGGTGCGGTGATGAATGAACGCGGTTTGATGATCGTTCAGAACGACGGCAACTCCGCCGTGGGCAGTGCTTACTACAACCGGTCAACTCATATCGGTTCGATCTTTACGTTGCGTTATGTCGCTGAACATTGTGCCAATCTGGATGAAGCGGCGGCGATGATGAAAAAACTGCATCGTATGGGACTGGTGCGTTCGCTCTCTCTCTACCTTATGGCTGACCTTGACCGCGGCATGATTTTTGAAGCAACTCCGCGCTACTTTGCCTGCGGTGAAGTGAATTTCTCCTTTGAAGTGCGCGCGAACAACTATCTGCTTCCCGGTATGCGGAATGTCATCAAGCAGAAGCGCGATGCTTTTCTCAACGGAGCCAACCGCCGCTATGCCGCATCGGAGTTTCTCCGCAATGTGATTGCCGAAAAAGGCAAAGTTGCTCCTTTTGATCTGATGCGCCTTGCCCGTTTCCGCGAACCGGAGATAGAGAAACAGTTCAAATTCCGTTCGGTTTGTGTCGATGCCTCTCTTTCCAGCATCATGTTCGTTCCCGACCGGCAGTTCCCCGATTATTTGAGTGTCACCTTTGTCGCTCTCGGACCGCAGCGCCACACGGTGTTTCTGCCGATACCGATGGGATTGACCGCTGTTCCGGAATCGCTTGCCAATGGCGATTGGGGTAAGCGGGCTCTGGATTTGAAGAAAAAATTGCCGCTGGATCACAACTTTATTCCCGAATTTGAAAAGGTGGAAACCCGTTTCATCGACGAATATTTTGTCGTGAGAGAGCAGGCGCGCAAGCTGCTTGTGAATGGAAAACGCAAGGAGGCGGCAGCTCTTCTGGACAATGTTTTCCGCAGACAGTATAAAGAAGCACAGGAATTTTTAAGTACCATTTCCAATAAAGCCAAAGTCATTGAGGAGAAAAAATAATGTCGTCGAATCTTCGTTTTGCAAGCTGCTACCGACTGAAACAGCAAAATACTCCCGTAAAGCCTTTCACGTTGATAGAATTGCTGGTCGTCATTGCGATTATTGCCATTCTGGCGGCGATACTGCTTCCGGCGTTGCAGAGTGCGCGGGAGAGAGGGCGGATTGCCAACTGTCTGGGTAATGTACGGCAGGTGACGATGGAAACATTGAATTACATCGGTGATTATGACGGCATCACCACGCAGGAGACGGAGTGGGTCGGTGATTTCTGGATTGAAAAAATGATGGCGCGATTCAAGTTGAACCGTGACAAGTGGTACACCCGCAGTCATGTGATGTATTGTCCGGGGACACCGGCGCGTATCCGTTCTTCGGGTTACTATCTGGCGGACGACCGCACCTACGGAATAAATGCGTGGCTGGGGTGCAATAAATGGAGTACACGGCGGGAAAATACTGACAAAGGCGGATTCAAGAAGGTGCGCCGTCCCAGCCGGGTGTTGTTTATTACGGAAGGACGGCAGACCAACTGGCGCACGCAGGATGTGAATGATTGCGCTTATGAAGCCGGCGGGGTCAAAGGCTTTTTCCGCTACGGTCACGGCGGAAATCCGCATAACAACAAAACTATTCCGCGGAACGTCAGCCGTTGCGATGGTTCCGGATTTACGCTCCGCCCGAAACAGGAGACGTTGAACTACTACTATATTGTCGGTCCACAGGGCGAAAAGAATCTCAAAATGGCCCCGAATTGGTAATTACAATATACAACATATATAAGTATAAGAGAAAATATGAAGCAAATTTTGATGATGATGGCAGGTGTTACGATCATGGCAGCCGCAGAGGCAAAGATGATAATTACAGAAAACGGTAAAGCCAAGGCGACTATAGTCGTCGCCGCCGACGCGCCGTACAAAAATCAGCTTGCTGCCAAAGAGTTGAAACACTTTCTCGACCGGATTTCCGGAGCTGATTTTGTGATCAAGACCGACGATCAGAAAGTTACCGGACCCAAAATTCTGGTCGGCCGCAGCCGGTATACCGCCAAAATGAAACTCGATATCCCCTCCGGGCAGAGTTACGAGGAGATCAAAGAGGGTTTTATCGTCAAAACGGTCGGCAAAGATCTGGTGCTCGCCGGTAATGATGATGGCTGGAAACTTGCCACCAGTCGCGGCGGTCGTCCCTCCAAGCGCAAAGGTGCGGATCCCAATCGCCCGTGGGATTTGAATTTCGGCACGGCATACAAGGGAACGTTGTTTGCCGTTTACGCTTTTCTGGAACAGCTCGGCTGCCGCTGGTATATGCCCGGCAAAGTTGGCGAAGTTGTTCCCTCCAACAAAAACATTGCGGTCGGGAAACTGGATATTTTTGAACGTCCGGGATTTCTGATGCGCGGCTACTGGCTCACTCCGGATAAAAGTGCTGCCAACGATCTGGATGCGTTTTTTCACCGCAACCGCTTTTTGGAATTCAGTGCCGGATTCAGCAATGCTGAAGACAGCTCCATCCATCGTTTCATCACCAACAGGATGTTCGAAAAGCATCCGGAGTACTTCGGACTTCTTCCGGACGGTAAGGGGCGGGATATCAAAGTTATCTGCATGACGCACCCGGATGTTGAAGAGATCCTCGTCAAAAAAATCCGGGAATTTTTCAAGAAAAATCCGGACATCACCTATGTCGGATTTGCCCCCCATGACGGCATGTTCATCTGTTACTGCCCCAACTGTCTTGCCGCCAACGGCAATATCCGTAAAGAGGGGATCGCCGGTCGCGGTAAGCCTTCAGTGAGCGGTTCGTATTACCGGCTCATCAGCAATGTCGCCGCCCGATTGAAACCGGAATTTCCGGATAAGATCATCTCTGCCAGTATCTATTGCGGCAGAATCTACACTCCGCCGACCGAATTCAAGTTTGCGGATAATGTCGGCGGACATCTCGCGCTTCTGGAATATTCTCTGGTCAAGCCGATCAATCATCCGGATAACTGGCAGTCGCAGCAGATTGCCGCGATGTTCAAAGCGTGGAAACGGCGGATGGATAAATTTATCTATCGTCCCTATTATCCCAACTTCATGTTCAATTTGACGCTGCCGATCCCGCAGATGCACAATATCATTCAGGATGTGAAATTTCTCGCCGATCCGGAACGCAAGCCGCTGGGTATGCGCTGGGAATGTCGTCAGGTGTGGAATTTGCACTTCCTCAACATATATATGTTGGGCAAAATGCTCTGGAATCCGGCGGGTGACGGCGAAAAAATTCTGGATGAAGCTTACAGCAAACTTTACGGTCCTGCCGCCGAACCGGTCAAAAAATTCTATACCGCACTGGAAGATGCGGTCCGCAACTTCACCGTCAACACCCACGAAGAGGAGCTGATTCCGGAATTTTATAACTACAAGTTTATTTCCAGCTTGATGCCGCTGATCGACGAAGCGGAAAAGCTCACTTCCGGTATCACCGATGAAGGTATAAAACTCCGGATGAGAATGCTCCGCATTACCGCTGACCACATCTATACTTACAGCAAGATGCGCGGAGTTTGCGAACTTAACTGTGATTATGCAGGTGCTGCCAAGCTCGCGGAGAAGATGCAGAAACTGGAAGCGGAAATGATGAAACTGAACCCCTCTCATTTCAAGACTTCAGATTACCGGATGGATCAGCGGCCCGTTTATGGTAAATTCGGCGCCAACCGTTCTTCTTACGGCAAGATGATGCAGTACCGCAACACCGATGCGTTGCGCAATGGTACAGAAGGAACGCTGGCGGTGGATTTCCCCCGTATCTGGAAGTTCAAAACAGATGAACTTTCGCTGGGTATCATGGATGAGTGGTTCCGCAAAGATCTGGATATTTCCAAGTGGAGCGATATCCAGGTGCCGCGGGCAATTGAAATGCAGGGATATTTCACCGACAAAAAACACATGGTTCCTTATCTGGGGGAAATGTATTATGCTACTGACTTTGAATTGGACAGCAAGTTCGATCCGGATAAACTCGCGCTTTATGTCGGTGGTATCAACAATGAGGCGTGGATTTGGATCAACGGTCAGGTCGTGGCGCATCAGCCCTTCCACAGCTGGTGGGCGCGTTACAGTTACACCTGGATAAAAGATTTGCCTGCCGGAGTGTTGAAACCCGGCAAAAACCGGATCGTGATCCGGGTGCAGGCGCTTGATAAAGCCGGTTTCGGTGGAATTTTCCGGAATCTGTTCATTTATCAAAAGCGGTAAACTCAAGCGGCGTATATTGTGGCAAAACCTCGTCTTGGAATAGTGATGCGAGGCGGTTGCCGCCGAGCGCGCGCTCCTGGACGAAGCGAACCGCCGGTCAACAGCCGGCGGACGCGCTGAAGAAATTCAGCGCGGGCGGAGGAAGCCGAGCAGTAAGCCGCG
>JAFTRX010000100.1 GCA_017462015.1 Lentisphaeria bacterium | reverse complement strand
TCAGACCGGGGTTTTGCTATTGCCTTCTTTCAGATTCCACCTCACGATGGACACCCTTGGCTTTCGCTAACAGTTCCTACTGACAAGGCCTGTACCGGACTTCCACCGGCGAGTCAATGCGCATGCCGCGCATACTAAAAAAAAGACTGTTGCAAAACCAGAGGTTTTGCAACAGTCTTGTGTATTTGCTGTATCCGGCACAACACCGGATACCATGCACTGTAAACGGCAAGTGTTACTTGACGTTGACCAGTTTTCCACCGCTCTTGGCGGATTTGTGCATGGCAATGCAGGCGCGCAAGTTGCGCAGACCGTCTTCAGCGTTCAACGGCTTGCCGTCGATGATCGACTGGGCATGCTTGGTTATGATCTGCTGATAGATGTTGGGGAACTTACGCGGACGCAGGTGTTTGACACCATCGGCACTTTCCATTTCCAAACGCTGGGCGTAGGGTTCATCCGGAGTACCGGAGAGCTGGAACATGGTACCGAAACCGCGCAGAACCGCAGCATCACCATAGATTTCAAAACCGAGGTTGCTCAGAGTGCCGATCAAACCGCCGCGGGCTTCGGAGAAGGCGACCTTGAAAGAACCGACCTGACCGTTTTCCAGCGTAAATTTGATATAAGCACCGTCTTCAGCAACGATACCCAGAGTTTTGGGCAGGTAAACCGCCTGAACGGAAGCGATCTTGCTGTTGAAGATGAATTCAGCCATGTAAACGCAGTGGGAAGCGACGTCACCGATGGGACCACCCATTTCTTCGATCTTGCTGCAGCGCCAGGTGGCAGCTTCTTCCGGAGTAGCACCAAAGAGGAACTCCATGTGGAAACAGCTGTCACCGACATTGCCCAGCTTGCCGGCGGCAACATATTTGCGCGCCAGCTGGTTGAAGGCGTTGTAGACCATCATGTGGTCAACAGTGAGGCTGAGTTTTTTCTTTGCCGCCATCTTGACCATGGCAGAACCGTCGGCAACACTGGTGGCCAGCGGTTTTTCCGCCATGACATGCTTGCCGGCTTCCATCGCCTTGAGAGCGATGGAAGCGTGGGAAGCGTTGTTGGTGGCAATGTAGACAGCGTCGATATCTTTATCGGCGATAACAGCATCAATGGACTCGTACCACTTCAGATTCAATGCTTCAGCAGCGGCCTTGCGGGCGGGGTTAACGTCAAAGGCGCCGACCAGTTCTGCGTTGGGCAGACCGTTGAAACGGCTCTTGTCGCAGCCGAAACCTTCTTTGGCAATACGGTTTTCAGCAATACCGCCGAATCCGATGATCGCATACTTGACTTTTGCCATAATGAGATCCTTACTTCATGTAAGCCGCAGCGACCTTGTTGAACGCATCGATGTAAGCCTGGATGTGTTCGACTTCATAGGTCGGGTGGGTGAAGAAGCTGATGGTGCGGTCGGTCATCCAGTTCGCCATTTTGCAGTTGAACTTGGTGTAGTCGATCACGCGGCTGCGGGGATCGTTGAACGGATAGCTGGCAACGCCGAAGCCCTTGCGGTCGGTGTAGGCCTGTTCCTTGTACATTTCCGGCCAAAGAACGCTGTAAACAGCGACGCCTTCAGCAGCCATAGCAGCGATGAACTGCTTGGTGTCGATGCCGTCTTTGAACTTGTCGGTGTCGAGGACGAACGGAGCCCACCAGAAGGAGTTCTGACGTTCTTCGGTATCGACCGGAGCATATTTCACCAGCGGGTGATCCTTGAGAGCGGCGATCAGCATCTTACCGTTGCGGATACGGTTCTTGAGGTTCCAGTCGTCGAAGCGTTCCAGTTCGCACAGACCGATCTGGCTCTGTATTTCGGTCATACGGAAGTTGAAGCCGACGCGACGGTGGATGTAAAGCTGTTTGCCTTCCATTTCGAGGAGGTTGAGTTTGGCTTTGACGTCATAACCGTGGTCGCGGAAGGAACGGCATTCCCAGGCGAGGTCTTCGTCGTTGGTGACGACCATACCGCCTTCACCACCGGTGGTGAAGTGTTTGCTCTGGCAGAAGCTGAAGCAGCCGACAGTACCGATGGTACCGGCTTTTTTGCCTTTGTAAACACCACCGAAGCACTGGGCGCAGTCTTCGACGACGTACAGGTTGTGCTTCTTGGCGATTTCCATGATGGGATCCATGTCGGCGACGATACCATAGAGGTGGACGACGACGATGGCTTTGGTGCGTTCGGTGATGGCTGCTTCGATCTTGGAGGGATCGATCAGGTGGTCGGTTCCGCAGTCAACGAAGACAGGGAGAGCACCGGCCTGAACGGCACAGAAGCTGGAAGCGATGAAGCTGTAGGAAGTACAGATGACTTCATCTCCGGGGCCGACGCCCAAGCTGGCGAGAGCAGTGTGCAGAGCGCAGGTACCGTTGGCAACGCTGATCGCGTGGTTGACACCGAGCCATTCAGCCCATTTCTTTTCAAATTCCATACCGATCTTACCGGTCCAGTAGTTGACCTTGCCGGATTTCAGGATGTCGACGACTTTGTCGTAGACTTTTTCATTGAAGGTCGGCCAAGCGGGCCATGCGCCGTTGAAGACCTTCTGTCCGCCATTGATTGCGAGATTCTCAATACCCATTTTTGTTTCCTCCATTTTGTTTGGTTAGGTTTGTGTTTGAGAACGATTATTTCTTTACGAAACCGGAATGAACCGGTATGACAACTGTAACTCTTTCGGAGCGGCGCCCCGGACGATATTCAAAAGCAGATCGACTGCCAAAGTTGCGTATTCTTCGATATCCTGCCGGAACAGGATCATCTTATCCGAGGGATAACGTTCCTGCAATTCGCCGTGGATGATCGTAGCGATGCGGGGCAGATAAGCGATATCCGGCAGCTGTCGGGCGATGAGCTGGGCAAGCAGACCGCTGATGACGGTATCATCGTCGCAGACGATGCCGTCCGGACGGGAAGAGGGAGGCATTTCCAAAAGCTGTTCGGCGATAGCGGCACCGCCGTCATAAGATACGCCGATAAGGGAATCAATATTTGCCTGACGGCGGAGTTTAAGCTGTTCCTGAGAGGTGCATATTTGCACAATATTGGAACAATCCGACTTCTTCAAGGCGGATATAGCTTCCTGGATAAAGCGGTTGACTTCGATGACCACGCTGATCGGCATGGTCACGGCATCATCGTCGCCGATAAAACAGCAGGGCAAGTGAAGCTCTGCCAACTTTGCCTGAGCTGCCGGAGCCAGAGGGCAGAGGGTAATGATGCCGTCACAGCCGTTTTCGCTCAAAGATTGCTCGAAACCGGGGAACTCATCCAGTTCCGGGGCAGGGGAATCAAGCGGGTCGGAACTCTGATAAAAAGTGACACAGCGGCAGTTGCGCTCGGTCAACAGCTTCTGGATAAAACCGGCAAGGGTAGCAGCATAAGCACTTCCTGAAAGCGGACGGACGGCAACGGCGATGGTGCGGCCGGTGAGGTGTCCGGCATCGGGATCGGCGACGAAGAGACCGACTTTATCGCGGACTTCGAGAACACCGAGGCGGCAGAGGGATTCGACGGCGGCGGCAATGGTCTGACTGCCGAAACCGAATTCGGCCCGCAAACTGGCATAGGCAGGCAGCCGGTCGCCGGTTTTAAGCTGGCGGTCGTGAATATAGGTAATGAGAGCGTTTCTTGCGCTCTCCACTCTGCGCGGCAGACCTGTTGCCGAAGCCATATTTATCATTTCTCCACTAAAACTTTTGCGTATACCGATTTTAGTATACGCCTATTAATATAACGCACATTCAACGTTATTTCAATAGCATAAAAGTAAAACCTTTGAAAAAAGGTTCAAAATTTTTCGTAAAATGAAAAAAAACAGTGTTCAAACTTGAAAAAACGGCAAGATGTGCTATTTTTTAATCAGAAAAAGAAAGTAAACAAAATATCTTGGAAAGTTTTTGCAGGAATGAAACCTCTGTCTGAAATATCGCAGCATTTTCAGGGGCAACCCATGTTCAAAGTTCTTGACGAGGTTCAGAAATTGGAGCGCGCCGGTCGTAAGCTTTTACATTTTGAACTTGGCGAGCCGGATTTCAGTACTCCGGAAAATATTTCCCGCGCCGGATGTGATGCCATTGTGAATGGAATGACTCACTACACCAGTTCCCACGGACTGTTTGAATTCCGGCAGACGGCAAGAGAGGCTACCGCTTATTCCCGGCATTTTACTCCGGATATCGAACAGATACTGGTCACTCCCGGTGCTAACTCAATAATCTACTATTGTGTGAAATGTATCGTTGATCCCGGAGACGATGTGTTAGTACCCAATCCGGGGTTTTCCTCCTACTTTTCGGCGATATCAGCTTGCGGAGCCAATGCCGTAAGCGTAAAACTGCGCCCCGAAAAAAATCTGGTGATGCTTCCGGAAGATGTGGAGGCTGCGATAACCCCCAGAACCAAACTGCTGATCATCAACACTCCCGGTAATCCGACGGGAACTGTTATCCCGGAAAAAATCCTGCGGGAAATTTACGCCGTTGCCGAAAAGCATGATATCTATGTTTTAAGTGATGAAATATACGCGCGTCTGATTTTTACCCGGGATCGTTTTTTCAGTCCCTCCATGCTGGATCATTGCCGCGAGCGGGTAATTGTTGCCAACGGTTTCAGCAAAGCATTTGCCATGACCGGCTGGCGCTTGGGGGTGGCGATAGGTCCGGAACATGTCATTGAGAAGATGGCGCTGCTCAACGAAACCATAGTCTCCTGTGTGCCAACATTTATCCAGTGCGCCGGGATTGAGGCGATCAAAGGGGATCAGAAGCAGATACGGGCGATGTGTGCTGAATATCAACGGCGCGCATTTTTGCTGGCAGATGAATTGGATAAGCTTCCCGGAATATCGTGCCGCCGTCCGGACGGGGCGATATATGTTTTTCCGGACATCCGCGGAACCGGTATGAGCAGTGAGGAATTTACTTCGTTTGCGCTTCAGGAAGCCGGAGTTGCGGTTTTGCCCGGAACGAGTTTCGGAAAATACGGAGCCGGATTTGTCCGGTTCAGCTGTGTGAATAATGTTGAAAGCATTTTGCAGGCGGTCAGTAATATAAAAGCCGCTTTAAAGAAAAGGTCGAATAATGAGAGTTGCTGATTATATTGCCGGATTTATTGCTGATGAATTGGGGTGTGACAAGGTATTTTTAGTGACCGGGGGCGGCATGATGTTCCTGAGTGACGGCGTGGCTTGTTCTGATAAGTTGTCTGCTGTTTGCACACATCACGAACAGGCGGCGGCGATGGCGGCAGTCGGGTATGCCAAGTATACCGGCAATTTCGGTTGCGGAATGTTTACAACCGGTTGCGGCGGAACCAATGCCATAACCGGATTGCTCAATGCCTATCAGGATGGCGCCAAGGTGTTTTTTATATCCGGACAGGTGAAACGCAAGCAAACCACCAGAAACAGCGGTCTGCCGTTGCGGCAGTTCGGGGTTCAGGAGGCAGATATAGTTTCGATAGTTGCTCCTATTACCAAATATGCGGTTATGGTCAATGAGCCGCAGGAAATCGCTTATCATCTGGAAAAGGCGAAGTATCTTGCTCAAAGCGGACACCCGGGGCCTGTGTGGATCGATGTGCCGATGGATGTACAGGGGGCAAGTGTTGATGAAAGCAAACTGAGCCATTTTGAGCCGGAATCTGTGGAGTCGAATGCTGATTTAACGGAGGCTATTGAATGGCTCGAGTCCCGGCTTGCCAAGGCGGAGCGTCCGGTCGTTCTGGCGGGACAGGGAATCGATCTCAGTGGAACGAAGAAAGAATTTTATGATTTTATTCAAAAGCACGAAATTCCGGTTGTGACCAGTTTTTTGGGCGGAAATTCGATTTCGCCGTATCATCCCAATTACATCGGCAGGGTGGGAACCAAGGGGAACCGTGCCGGAAATCTGACATTGCAGAATGCGGATTTGCTGTTGGTTCTCGGTTGTCGTTTGAGTGTCAGTACGACTGGACATGAGTTTGACTCCTTTGCCCGGGAAGCGGAGATAATGGTTGTTGATGTTGACCGGACTGTATTTGCCAAAAATACGGTAAAAGTTGATTATTTCTGCAATCGGGATTTGCGTGACTTTTTTGCCGCTGTAAAAAATATAAGTGTTTGCGCCAAAGGAGGGTGGTTGAAAAAATCTGCCGCGTGGAAAGCAAAGTATCCGGCGTGCTTTGCCGGATGTGAAAATGACGCCTCAGGGATTTCGTTCTACGGTTTTTTAGATAAGCTTTCCTCTGTTTTGTCCGGTTATCCTGGGAGTGCGGTCGTTTCTGATGCCGGATCGTCTTTCTATGCAACTACTCAAGCGGTGCGTTTCGATGAAACACAGCGGTATATCACTTCCGGAGGACAGGCGGAGATGGGCTTTTCTCTGCCGGGAGCTGTCGGAGCAGCAGCGGCGTTGACGGATGAAAACGCCCGGGTCGCGGCGATCTCCGGAGATGGTTCTCTTCAGATGAATATTCAGGAGCTGCAGACATTGAAGCATTATCAATTCCCGGTTAAACTTTTTGTCTGGAATAATAACGGTTATCTCTCCATCCGGGCTACTCAGAGAAAATTTTTCAATGGAAGGTTCATTGGTACTGACGAAAAAAGCGGTGTGTCCTTCCCTGACCTGGAAAAGATTTCCGATGCGTACGGTTTGCGCTATGTAAAAATCACCTCTCTTGCGCAGTGCGACGTTGAGCTTGAACGGGTAATGAAATCTGCTGAGCCGGTGGTGTGCGAAGTTATGTGTGACCCCGAACAGGAGATCATCCCATCAGTTATTTCGATGCGGCTGGAAGATGGATCGATGAAATCATTGCCGCTTGAAGATATGTATCCGTTGCTGCCATGGGAGGAATTTGAGGCGGAAATGTGCATTACTCCTGTGAGCAGAGCGTAAAAAAAGGGTGTCTCAATGTTGAAAATATCTGTTGCCAGCGGCTGTTACAACGAAGTTGAAAATATCGAAGAACTTTACAACCGTTGTTTGGCTGTGTTGAAAAAGTTTCCGGAGTACGATTATGAATTTGTTCTGGAAGACAACTGCTCCACCGATGGTACCCGTGATGTTTTACGGAAAATCGCCGCAAAAGACCCGCGTTTCAAAGTTATAATGAATGCCAATAACTTCGGTCATATCCGTTCCCCGTACAATGCTCTGCTGAATGCCACAGGGGATGCGGTCATCTGGATGTGTTCCGACTTGCAGGAGCCGCCGGAGGTGTTGGAAGAATTTATATTAAAGTGGCAGCAGGGATATAAAGTTGTTGCCGGGGTGCGAAGCGGGACTCATGCCTCGTGCTTTATGGAATTTTTGCGTAAACTCTACTATCGGACGTTAGAGAAATTTTCTCCGGAAGCCAATGTTATCCATAAGTTTACCGGTTTCGGACTTTATGACAAAAAGGTGATCGAGGCGTTGAAAAAGTTCAACGAACCTTATCCCTATTTCCGGGGATTGGTCAGCGAAGTGGGTTTCAAGCGCTGTGAAGTGCCTTTCGTTCAGGATAAACGCAAGCACGGCGAGACTAAAAATAACTTCTTTACCCTTTACGATATGGCGATGACCGGTTTTGTCAACCACACTAAACTGCCTTTGCGGATGGCAGTCTTTTCCGGATTTTTTATCGCGTTTTTGAGTATTCTGGTGGCGTTGGGGTATTTTGTTTATAAGTGCTGCAACTGGCACAGTTTTCAAGTCGGTATGGCTCCGCTGGTCATCGGTTTGTTTTTCTTTTCGGCGGTACAGTTGATTTTTATCGGAATTCTGGGAGAGTACATCGGCGCGATCTACACCCAGGTGAAAAATAAACCGCTGGTCATTGAAGAAGAACGGATAAATTTTGAACACGATGAAGAAAAATAAGATACTTGTCACCGGCGGAACCGGTTTTTTCGGATGTTCGCTTTTGGATATGATCGCCGCCGGGAACTGGCGGGATTGCCGGTTTATTCTCCTGTCACGGCGGGCGGAGAGCTTTGCTCTATCGCACCCGGAGTATACCGCACTGGAAAATGTCGAATTCATTTCCGGCGATGTCCGCGCTTTGAACAAACTTGATGCCGGATTTGATTATATCATCCATGCGGCAACTCCGGCGGTCGATACTCCGGATGATGCGGAGCTGCGCGACATCATCATTGCCGGAACCGAATCCGTTCTGGCTTTTGCCAAGCGTTGCAATGTCAAAAAACTGCTCAATATTTCAAGCGGCGGTGTTTACGGCAGCGGGACTCAACCTTTTGCGGAAAAAACTCCCTGCCACCCTCTGACGGTCTACGGCAAAGCCAAATTGGAAGCTGAAAATCTGGTGCTTTCCTCCGGGATCCCTTCTGTTGTGATGCGCGCCTTTGCCTTTGCCGGAAAACATTTGCGGCGTGACGCGCAATTTGCTTTCGGGAACTTTATTGCGGATGCGCTTGCCCAACGGGATATTGTTATAAAAGGCGATGGAACCCCCTTGCGCAGTTACATGCACAGTGACGATCTGGCGCGCTGGATGATGACCATGCTGCTTTCCGGCAGACCGGGGCGGATATACAACTGCGGTTCGCAGGAGGCGGTCTCCATCAAAGCTCTGGCGGAACGCATCAATGCGCAGTTGAATCCGGCTGGAAAAATTTCGGTGCTGACTCTGGCGGTTCCGGGGGCTCCGGTATCGTCCTATGTCCCGGATGTGAAATTGGCAGAAGGTGAACTGGGGTTGAGTTTGCAAGTATCTCTTGAAGAGGCGATAAAGAGGTCTGTTTAATGGAAGAAAAAACAGTTTACGGCGGTCTCCGGGAGAGTGCGTCATTCGGTTCGCACCGTTTGGTTTTTACTCCGGATAAGATCTCCATAAAAACGACGTGGACAACACTGTTTTTTTACTCAATATTTTTCATCGCCGGAGCCGGTTTTTTTCTCGGGGTGGTGACTGCGGAGACGGATACGCGATCATTCGTTATCGGAACTTGTTTAAGCGGAGTATTTATGATCGTTGGCGGCGGTCTTATCGCCTTTGAGTTGTTGCGGAAATATCCGGAAATCGATCTGCGGCGGCGGATATTTTATCCCAAGGGGAGCCCGGCAGACTCCGGAGATATGACCGATTTGACCCGCTTCAAAGGTATTCCGCTTGCGGAGTTGAAGGAAATGCGTACCGGCAGTTATGAAGCGCATGGTAAAAACAGCAGTTACACTGTGTATACTTTTGACTTGGTTTTCCGCAACGGCGATGAATACCGGCTGATTTCGCACGGCAATTACAGCGATTTCAAGGAAGATTCAGAGAAAGTGATGAAGTTGTTGGACCCGGCGGCAGCGGGAAGTTCCGATTTGGCGGGGGAGGGGAGTATCGCCAAACGGCAGCGTTTTCGCGGAAACGGAGAGAAACGCAATGGCATTTTTGCGATATTTTTTGGAATCGCGTGGACATGGATCGCACTTGGTATATTCTTTTCTGTCGATGTCCCGGTGATGAAAGCTGGATGGAGGGCGGCAAAATGGCAAGTAGAGACGGCGGTTGTCGAAGCGGCGCAAGTGGTTCCGGAAGGCAGTGAACACTTTGTCGCGGAAGTGACTTTCAGCTACCGTTTCAAGGGAAAAGATTATCTGAGTAAACGTGTCGGCGTTATCCAGACCAACTATAATTCTGTTGAAGATGCCAAAAAAGCACTGAAAAAGTACCCTTTGAAAAGTAAAGTCCAGTGCTTTGTTGATCCGGAAAATCCGGAAAATGCGGTGTTGGAACGCGCACTTCCATCGTCATTTTATTTTATATTTCTGCCCATTACACTCCTTTTTGTCATCATCGGAGTGGTGATACTCGTCAACGGCGTGCGGGACGTGTTCAAAAATTATCTGCGAAGGTCTTGATAGTCCGAGAAAAATTCCAGCATAGTCCGGTGCAGTGCGCCGTTGGTACAGAGAAAGCCGCGTGCCGGGTAATCCGATCCCCCGTAAAAGTCGGTGATAACAGCTCCAGCTTCTCTGGCGATAATGTCACCTGCCGCAATATCATACGGCTGCAGCAGCAGTTCCCAATAGGCATCAAGCACGCCGTGAGCGATGCGGCAGCAATCCAGCGCGGCTGAACCGTATTTGCGTAAATCTCCGACCAGCGGTGCGATGCGGGAAATGTATTTAAGATTGTTTTCCTCTTTCCAGTTGGCGCGCAGACACCCTAAACCGGTGACCACGATACTGGATTCAAGATCGGAAACGGATGAAACGTGCATCCTGATACCGTTCAAAAAAGAACCTTTGCCTTTTTCAGCGTAATACAGTTCGTTTTTTACCGGAGCGTAGATCGCGCCGAGAATGCTTTCGCCTTTGTGAACCAGTCCGATGGAAACGCACCAGTTGGGCAGTTTCCGGGCAAAACCTGCCGTACCGTCGATGGGGTCGATCACCCAGCAGTAATCGCTTTCGTGCCCGCTTTTTCCGGACTCTTCTCCGAAAATGGCAAAGTCGGGAAATTCGCGTTTGAGCATGGTGACGATAAAATCCTCCACCTTGCGGTCGGCATCGGTGACGATATCTTTGGCAGTTGCTTTGGTGTGGACGGCATCTGCCGACAGGACAGCCTGCTCGGCAAGGGCAAGTTTTCCTGCGGCAACGGCAAGATTTTTTATATATTCCAACATGTTTTAATGCTTCCTGAACAAGATTATATTTTGCTTTGCTGCGGTTTTGAATGACCGCGCGGATTTAATATAGCCTGAAACGGAGCTTTTTCAACACAGCTATCCCATAAAATCAGCGAAATGCTTGTTTTTCAATTTTTTTCAGCGGAAGAAAATTGGAGTTGGAAAAAGTGATTTTGTCAGATTTTGTTTTGCGCGAGCAAAACGCGCGTGCGCATGCGCCGCGCCACCAGTGGAGCTG
>JAFTRX010000099.1 GCA_017462015.1 Lentisphaeria bacterium | reverse complement strand
CAGCTCCACTGGTGGCGCGGCGCATGCGCACGCGCGTTTTGCTCGCGCAAAACAAAATCTGACAAAATCACTTTTTCCAACTCCAATTTTCTTCCGCTGAAAAAAATTGAAAAACAAGCATTTCGCTGATTTTATGGGATATCTGTGATTTTTTGTGAAAAACACAACCTGCGGCGGCGCATTGTGGGCAATCTCTTGGCAAATCAGCGGACTCATCTTCAGCTGATATTCCATTATTTGTCATCAAGCATTTTCATCTTCTTGCCGACAACATAAGCTCCCACATTGTCCCCTGCCACATTACACGCGGTTTCAAACATATCCAGCAGCGGATTTATTCCCAATGCCAGCGCGATGACCGTGGATGTCTGGCTTTGAGTGAGATTGAAGCATCCCAATACCATAAAGAGCAGGAAAATACTTCCTCCGGGCACACCGCCGGCTCCAACAGAGGCAAATACCACACCGATTACCATAAGCAATATTTGAGAGAAACTTATATCGATTCCGAACATGTTGGCTGCCAGCACTGCAAACACCGGCAGGTGGACACAGACACCATCCATATTTACGGTTGCCCCGAGAGAAATCGTAAATCCGGCAAGCTCCTTGCGAACTTTCAACTTCTCCTGCACCGTGCGCATAGACACCGGAATGGTCGCCGCACTGGAACGGGTAACAAATGCGGTAAGGATCGGCTCTCTCAGTTTCCAGAGGATGGGATAGGGATTCTCCTTGCAAACAATACGGACAAACAGCGGATAACAGAGCAAAAGCATCAACACTATTCCGCTGATAACGCACAACGCCACCTGTAAATAAGAGTTGAACAGCGATATACCATACACGGCAAAACTGGAAGCGGTCAGAGCAAACACACCGATCGGGAAATAGAGCATCACCCATTCAATGATCTTGAAGGTCGCTTTCTGCAGCGCTTCAATGGTGTCGATGAGAGAATTCATCAAGTTCTGCGTGCGTTCGTCACCGGCATTATCGGCAACGCTGCGGATAGCCAGTCCGAACAATATCGCGTAGACAATCACCGGCAGAAAATCGCCCTTTGCCAATGCCTGAAACGGGTTGGCAAAAAGACCGTAGATCATATTCAAAAATGCGTTTCCGGAAGATGCGGCGGCACTTTGCATCTCGGAAACTTTACTGAGCAAACTTCCGGCAAGTTCATTGGCGCGGCTCAGAGAAGGATTGAAAATAAATGCCATCACGGTTCCGAAAATCACCGAATACAACGAGGTGCAGAAATACCAGACACACACCCAGATGCCCATTTTCCCGAATGTTTTCAGCGGCAGATTGGCAGTTCCATGAATGATGGAGAAAAAGATTATCGGAATGACGATCATCTTGAGCATGTATACCAGAATATTTCCGAACGGCGAAATAACTCCCACAATGTTATTGAGCGCATCGCTGCCGCACGCTCCGCCGATCTGATAAATAACCAATCCGGCAATACAACCGGTGACAAACGCGGCAAGATTGAGATAGATCAACGGGATTTTTTTGTACCATGCGAAAATATTCATTGCGTAACTCCTATGGAAATTTTTGTTTTTTTAATATAACTCGATCTCCCGGGAAATACAACAAATATTTTACCTCCGGACAAATATTTCTTCTGGATCCCCGTCAGACCCGGGATTTCATCTGAAGAGTATCCGGAGCAAAAAGCGAAGCAAAGCAGGGTTCGGTCAAATCGTAAAGGTTGCCGGAAAAACTGCGCCGGGTGTAAGCGGCAATGACCATGCGCGGTGATGCGTGCTGCCGGGTGGCAAGTTTCATCACATCAATGAGGCCCGCGTATTTATCCACATCCTCCGGACAAATCCAGGAGCCTTTGAGAAAATCGTCCCGGTTGGCTTTGTCGCGGTAACGTTCCCAGCAGAGATGAGGCATAAAATCAGAAACATTATGCACCTCGCGCACTTCGGCATCGTGGGCGACCAGATTGTCATGAAAAGTCTGGTAAGGACAATTTATCAAACATCCGCTGTTCGCCAGCATGCACAATTTTTTGCCGTTCTGACGGCACCAGAGGTGGAATTTTTCCACAGTCGGCAAATCGCGCTGCAAGTCGCGCCGGATGTAAAAACTGTCAAACTTGTCCGCAAGAAACTCCATTGCTTCAAGAGAATCTATCTTCATATTGACTGAAGCGCGCACTTCCGTTCCGGGAAAATATTTCCGGATGACCGAAGCGACAAACGGCGAAGTGGTGGTAATGATTTCCGGCAGTAATTCCAGCGATGCCAGACGTTCCATCGCCGCAACGATCTCCCGTTGAAACCGGCTTGAAATCGCCCATTGCCCATAGCAGTTTCCATTGAAAAGCAGATCGAGCGCCATTCCCATTTTGCGTATTTGCTGAAGTTCAAATTCCAGCTGTTCGATCTGTTCCGGGATATTTCCCATATTTTCCGGTCGTCCGGAAGCGAACCCCGGATAGGAAAAGTAGACTTCACGCACATCATCACGATAATCGCGTATCATTTCAGAAAAAAGTTCACCAACTTCGATTGGCTGATAACCTGCGGCAAAAATCATCCATCCACCTCACTGTTTTCCCAAACTGCACAACAAAACTCCGCAACCGCATTTTTGAATTTGTTCAAATCCGGTTCCGTTCCGGCGGGAAAATGAAATCCCAGAACGTGATATTCCGGAAGCGGAAACGCTGCCAATACCATATCCCGGGAAAAGCGGCAGCAAAACCCATCTTGAACCACCTTTTCTTTAGCGGCGGAAAAATTTTCAATACTTCCCCACAAACCCGCCCCGTATTCTTCAAACGGATATTGCTGCTCCAACGCCGCCGTCTTCTGCGGATAAAGTGACTGCAGCAATATCGCCGAAGCGGAAACAAAGGGCAGAAAACAACGCCCTCCCGGCAGCTGGACTACCCCGGGCTTGAACGGAGTCACGCGAAAAAGACAGCGTACTTCGGCTCCGACAAGCGCGGAAAGCGTTATGGTGCAGTCGGGGAAACTTGTCCGTAGTTTCTGAATGGCACTGCGGGCATGGCGCAACTTCCGGTGCGCGGGTGTTCCATCAGCGATCTCCTGAACCGCAGGTCCGATATGGAAGCGGTTATGCTCATCTTTGACCGCAAATTTCCGGAAGCACAACGTGCGCATCAGATTATGTACCGTGGATTTTTTCAACCCGGTCGCGGCACACAATTCGCTGAGTCGCAAACCCTCCGGGGAGGAGGATATGAGCTTGAGCAGATCAGCTCCCCGGAGCAGAGACTGTACCAGTTCGGAATTCGGCACGTTTCAATCCACGTAGAATTTTTCCTCTTCGCCGCTTTTTTCCGGAGAATACGGTTTTTCCCAGTCAACGCTCCAGACCGGACGGCGGCGGAACTTCTGTTTGAAGTTGTTCTGAAGAACGCCGCGGCTTTCCAGACTTATCATGCAGGCGCGGGTACAGCCGCGCGAACCGCAAACAGCCTGCCCGGTGTTGTAAAGATTTTTCGGCTTGTGATAAAAGGGAGACCACTCACCCGGGACGAGGTCACTTTCGGGCATGTAGGGGTCTGCCTGTTCCTTGCCGCTGTGTTCGGCACCGCGGAAAGCAATGTTGCACTTGTTTTCATCGATTTTAGCCCACTCGACCTCATGTCCGGCGAGATTGACCTTAACGGTGTTTTCGGGGTCGAAACACTGTCCCGGACAGGCTTTGATGCAAGCCATACAGCGGTTGCAAAGCTGCGGACCGTCGTAGATGGGATCGGGTTCCAGCTCCACATCAGTAAGAACGATACCGACCCGGCAGCGGGGACCGAACTGGGGGCTGAGGAACATTTTGCTGAATCCGATTTCGCCGAGACCGCAGAGATAAGCGGCGATGCGCAAGTGCACCATGATATCCGGGCAAGCCTGTCCCGGACGGACGGGGCGGCTGTAGTTGGGTTTGAGTTTGCCGTAGGTATCGATGGCGCGCCAGTCGCTCTGGTGTCCCATGGGGATAGCTTCATATCCCTGGTCTTCGATGAATTTGCTCAAGTTGATAACGGTCATCGGCATGTAGATATAAGTCAAACCGCCGTAACCCATGGCAGAATAGTTGCTGAAAAACGTACCTTCTTCCACGCCGCGCAAACTTCCGCGTTCAACGCGGAAGACCATACCGATGATACTTTTGCACTCAGGCATGATCTGTTTGGGATCCATCTGCAGCGGAGCATTTGCCCAGCGTTCAATATTGCCGATACCGACCACATCAGCGCCCATCTCCAATGCGGCGCGCTTGACCGCAAGTGCAGCGGCCTTGGGGTCACTCATATCGACACTGTTAAAATTGCGGGTCATGATAGCCATAATAAAACACTCCTTTTTACCTGAAACAAATACAAAATGTCCTGTTCACGGATTAATGTAACCTCACATCACTGCACTTGCAAGGAAGCAAAATAAAAAAGAGTACACCAAAAAGTAAATTCATCATTGATGAACGCCACACCCCCTGGATGAGTCCGCTGATTTGCCAAGAGATTGCCCCAAGAATAAAAAAATCACATCCTTACGCCCGCAAGGGCGCACTTCACACCTTCACATCTTCACGCGCCGCAGGCGCTCTTCACGCAATCAGCGTTACAGCTGATTGCTCCCAAGGGCGCCGCCGCGAAGGTTCAAAAAAAACTGAACGCGACCGGCGGATGCAGTGTGCGGCAAGGTCGAGTTTTGCGACGAGTACGGAGCAGGAGTGTACGACTGTACTCGACTGCTGCGGCGCAGGAGCAAGGCGAAGAGATTGCCCGCAATGCGCCGCCGCAGTTCAGATTTCTCACAAAAAATGAGACAATACCCTTCTTTACGGCAGAGAGATACGCCAGCATTTCCACAACAGCGCACCAAAAAGCAGAGCCAGCGCCGCCAGAGCTATCCCCGGGGCATATTCCCGGTAATTCACCGGCTTGGGTTGTTCGATATTGGTCTTTTCCATCGCGTTGATCTGGGTCATCACCCGCTTCAAACCACCGGCATCTGCGGCATGAAAAGTGGTGCCGCCGGTGATTTTGGCAAGGTCGTGCAGCAGTTCAGCATCATATTCGCCCTGCACCGGCGCCAGACGTGAACCGAACGGCGTTGAAACGATCGCATAAGCATCGTTCCCGCCGATGCCGACGGTATGGATGATGACATTGAACTCTTTGGCAACTTCCGCCGCCGCCCGGGGAGTAAGCTGATTTTCTGCGGTGTTGGCTCCGTCGGTAAACAACACCAGCACCCGGCGCGGAGCGGTGGAACGCTTCAACTTTTCCACCGCCGTCCCGATGGGGGAGGCAATACCGGTCTGCTCACCGATTTCGCCCACTTCCAATGAGTTCAATCTCTCCAACAGCAAGTTATGGTCAAGTGTCGGCGGAACAAAACTGTACGCAAGATCAGCAAACCCCACCAATCCGATGCGGTCATTGGGACGTTCCGCAATAAAACGGCGGATCTCCGCTTTTGCCGCCTCCAGGCGGTTGGGAACTTTACCGGCATTGAGTGCCTGAATAAACTTTTCTCCGGGTAAATTTGCCGGACGGTCGATCGCCTGCATACTTCCGGAGAGGTCGATTGCCAGAACGATATCCAATCCCTGCCGCCGTTCCACCACCCGTCCCAGCGGAGACCGGGGGCGCGCCAATGCCACGATCAGCAATGCAAGCGCGGCAAGATAAATCACTTCCGCAACCTGCAAACGCCGCGGCCGGGAAACTCGTTTTACCGGAGCAATACTTGAAATCACCACCGTCGGACGGCGCCGCTTGCAGAAATACCAGACCAGAAGCGGGATGACCGCCAATGCCGTCAGCATCCATGGGTTGTGAAGAGTCAACATCATTCGCTCCTTTCCGGAATGGTATCCCGGACGATCAGCACGACCTTCCGGAGAAAGTGTTCCAGTTTCATCTTATCCGCATGCTCCTGCGCAAATCGTACCATATCCGCCGTGGTAAGAAAATCTGCCAGCTGTTCCCGGCATTTTTCCGGCAGCGGCGAACTGCGGTCTGCCATCTGCGCCAGAAATTCCGGCGTGGTAGACCGCGATGCCGGAAGCGCAAACCGGGCTTCCAGATAGTTGCGCAAAATATCGTTCAGCCGGGTAAAACCCGTTTTCGGCAACACATTTCCACTGTCGATATCCGTTTGCAAAACCTCCAGCGCCGCAATCGCCGCATCCCAGCTGAACACCGGTTCCTGACGGGAACTGCGTTTATACAGCCGCACCAGAATGATGACCGCCGCCGCCGCCAGCACCAGACAAATGATATATATATATTTATAGTTGGCAATATGAGCAAGGAAACGCTCTTTTCCGGAACGCAATACATCCATGCTTCCGGCGAGCTGAAGTTCACTTCCGGCCTTTTCTGTTGCCGGGATAACTGAAGCAAATTCCGGGATCGCCACCTTGAACTCTTCAGCTTTTTTCTGTTTCCGTCCCGGCGAAAGTTCCACCGTGACCGTTCCCTCCGCCACAGTACCGGCACTCAACGGACGGATAACGGCACTTATTGCCCAACGGCTCCGGCTCCACTCCCAGCGTTGGCGTACAGCGCGGATATTGCGCACTGCGACCGAACCTTTGCCACATTCAAGGGCGAGTTTGCTGATCGACCGGTCTGCCGGTATCACCGCCGTAAAATCGACTTTAACATCCCCGCCGAGTACAACTTTATCAGCCGGAGAAAGCGTTGCCAGCGACGGCAGTTCCGGCGGCAACGCTCTCAAACTGGCATAACCGATACCGGCACCAATGACCGCCAATGCCAGCAAAACCGCCAATACCAGCGCGTAAATTGCAATTTTCACAGCATGTTTCATTCTTTTTTGACCTCAATGTTGACAACGCTTGCGCCGCCGGGTAAAAAATTGTATCAGCGGCTTGAGAATATCTCCGCCGTTTTCCACATTGACCAGATCGACACGCGCTTCCCGGCATATTTTTTCCCGTTCCAGCTGAGATGAACGCAATGCGGCAGTCAACAGCGACGGATCACGGTCAAAATTGATGATTTCTCCGCTTTCGGCATCTTCCAACTCCACCGGCGGCAGGGCTTCGGGCCAATCATATTCCACCGGGTCGGAGATCTTCAATGCTATGACATCGTGTCGTTTGCTCAGTAATTTAAGCTCTGCCGAGTAATCTTTGTCATCAATCAAGTCGCTGATAAGAAAGATGATAGACCGCTTTTTCAGCAATCTGCCACATTCGGATAACGCCAGTTTGATATCCGTCTTTTTATCTTCAGGTTCAAACGCCAGCATCTCCCGTATCATCCGCAGCGAATGACGTCTGCCGGAACGCGGCGGCAGATAAAGTTCAATTTTGTCGCTGAACATCATCAAGCCGACTTTGTCGCCGTTCTTTCCGGCGCTGAACCCCAAAAGTGCCGCAAGCTCCGCCGCCGTGCGCCGCTTGCTCCGCGCGGCAGTACCGAAACTTCCCGATGCGGAGATATCCACCATAAACATCACGGTCAACTCCCGCTCTTCAATAAACTTTTTTACATAAGGTTCACCCATGCGGGCGGAAACATTCCAGTCGATCATGCGGACGTCATCCTCCATGGTGTACTCCCGCACTTCGTCAAACTCGATGCCCCGCCCCTTGAATACACTGCGGTACGCTCCGCCGGTGATCTCTTCGACCAGACGGTCGGTGCGGATCTCCAGCAAACGGATCTGAGCGGCAAGCTCCTGTGTCAACATAATGAACCTCACACTCTCAAGTTTCAGGGAGTACGCAACTCAGACAACAGCCGGGCAATGATCGCATCGGCATCAATATTTTCCGCTTCCGCTTCGTAGGAAAGCACCATGCGGTGACGCAATATATCCGGAGCCAGATCTTTCACATCCTGCGGCAGCACAAACGCCCGTTCCCGCAACAGCGCCAGACCCTTAGCCGCCAGCGCCAGCGCGATCGATGCCCGGGGCGATGCTCCGAAACTTACCAGATGACCGATTCCGGAAAGCTTGACCCCTTTCTGACGATCTGAGAGCGATTTACTCTGTCCCGGGCGGGTGGCGATCACCAGATCAAGGATATACTCAACAATCTTTTCATCCATATATATACGGTCGACCATCTTCCGCGCTTCGACGATATCCTCCATGCGTGCCACCGCCAGAGCTTCCGGAGGCGGCGCCGGATGTGCCATGCGTTCCACGACACTTGCTTCTTCACTGCGTGAAGGATAGTCAACCTTGAGTTTGAACATAAAACGGTCAAGCTGAGCTTCCGGCAGCGGATAGGTCCCTTCCTGTTCGATCGGGTTCTGCGTTGCCATCACCAGGAACGGATCAGGGAGAGCAAAACGTTCACCGCCAATGGTTATCTGCTTCTCCTGCATTGCTTCAAGCAATGCGCTCTGCACCTTCGCCGGTGCCCGGTTGATTTCATCGGCAAGAACTATATTGGCACTCACCGGTCCAATGCGGGTGGTGAATTCCCCTGTTGCGGCATTGTATATCCGCGTACCGATAACGTCCGCAGGCAGCAGATCCGGGGTAAACTGCAAACGGGAAAATGAACCGGACAAGGTCTTGGACAATGTTTTTACCGCCAGTGTCTTCGCCAATCCCGGCACACCTTCCAGCAATACATGTCCGTCGGTTATCAGTGCCAACAGCAATCTTTCAATAAGCATATCCTGTCCGGCAATGATCCGTCCCATCTCACCGCGAACACTGTGCAGCGGAGCGGCAACGTGGCGAACTTCCTGTTGAAGAAGCTGAATGTCATTCTGTTCCATTTATCAAATCCTCCGTTTTTTTACAAAAATCTTTACACCTGACAACTATAAAGCAAATTTTGACAAAGTCAAGAGGATTTTGCAAAACTCATTGAAAAAAACTCTCCAGCCGCTCTTGTCGGACAAGTCCGACTCGTCCGACCTGTCCGACAGATGCGTTCAATCACGCCCTCAACCGAGCCGATGTCCGCCGATTTGCCCCCAAGATTGCCCGCGAGGCGCCGCCGTTGGTTGTTCTTATGGGATAGCTGTAAAATCAGTTATGCGGTGGCGGATGACCGCACTCCAACTTATGCATGATGCCGGGATGTGGATAAATCCCCCGCCCGGATGGTCGAAACTTAAAACAACATTTTTGTCCGCAAGCAAGTGGAATCTGCCGCAGCAGAGACGGGCTTTGTTGAAAAATCCATCATGAAACCGCAGTACCGTCAACGCATTATCCGGGATTTGCAGCAAATCCTCTGCAACTTCCGCCACGACAATATCCGAATTCAGCAGTGTCGGCTCCATCATCATACCGTCCAACTGGAATGCCCGCAAGTCCCGCCGGTCATCCAGCGGAACCGGAACCGGTGCGGCACTGTTCCGGGAAAGTGTTTTCTCTGCATCAAACGCGCTGCCGCATATACATCCGCCGATGACCGGAAGCAGCCGCATAACCCCGCTTACTCCGCGTTTCATCATGGCGTGTCCGATTATTCTGCGCTCACGCGGGGTGACCGGTAAATTATCCAATTCCACATCCAAAGCTTCCATTACCTGTCCCAGCGTATCAGCGAACCAGTTCAACTTGCCGGACATCTGCCGGTACAGCTGCTGATATGACGAATGATTTATTCTGACCCGGAGCTGCTCGATATTCTCTATGCCGCACGCTTTCATCCGTTCCCGGATAAAGTCGGCAAGTTCCCGGGTGGAGCGGACGATCCCGTTATCATTGGCTTCTTCCTGTTCAGCGATTGCTCTCTCTTCCAGAAATGGCGCCAGTTTTTCCCAATTATCATCATTTATACATAAAATTTTCCGATTGATATACCGGGATATATTGGCGGCATTCACACCGCATTTTAAAGAAAATTCACGGGCGCCGCCAGCCTCTTCCACGGATCTGACCAGCTTTGCCCGCAGAGAATCATCTATTCTCACAATCGCCTCCTTCGGACCTTTGAAATCGTCTCCAATATAATCATTTTATTGCGCCCATGCAAGGATTCAGCATGTTTTTTTTCAAAAAAAAGCATCTTTAACCCACTTGATAATTACATCAATGCAATTATATTGCTTTTTTAGAACAAACTTAATTAAAAAAAGCCTTGTTTATATTTTTTTATTGCATTGATGCAACATTTAAACCGGAGGATTTTTAAAATGGACGATTCAACAGTCATCAAACTCCCGAATGGAAAGATCTGCTCGCTTGCCGGCATCCGCCGTCTGCTGGATGCGCTTTTCCCGGAATCCGCAGAAAATCGTGTTGACGATAGCGCGCTATGGTGGAAAAAGACAAAAACCGCAACGAGGAAAAAGAATTCCCATGAAAAACAAATATCAGAATCTCATCGAACCGCGTCTGCCGGAAGTCGCCGGATTTCTCGATGCCGGAAATCCTCCGGAACAAGCCGCTGAATTTCTGGGCATATCCCCGGCAACACTGAAGCGTTACCGGAAACGATATCCGGAATTTGACCGGCTGTTCCACGATAACGGCAACCTTTGTGACGATATGGTCGAAGCGGCTCTTCTGCGTCGTGCCACCGGTTACGAAGACAGCAGCGGCAAGGAGATCGCCCCCGATGTCCGCGCCGCCGTCTTCTGGCTTCAGAACCGCCGTCCCAAACGCTGGAACAACAACCGCTCCGGCAATGCCAAAAACAGTGTAATCAGCATCCGGCTGAATAAAGTTGAAAGCGAACTTTAATTATTGGAGCATACCTTGAACAACTATCTTTTCTACCGCCGCCATCCGGAATATTCTGCCAACGAGGCAAGCTGGAAACATTGCAAAGCCGCCTACACCGGCGGCAAAACCTACATCGATCAGGCGCTTATACGCCACGTCTCGGAAATCGACATCGAATTCACCGAACGCCGCCGCCGCGCCTATTACTTCAATTACCCACGCACTATCGCCCAGCGCATAACCCAATACGTTCTCGGAGTTGACCCCATCCGCAGAAATGCCAGCGGCGAACTGCTTGAGGACTGGAGCCGTTCCGGGCTGCGCTGTAACGAAGTAATGCGCCAGCTCTCCACTATGCTCAACGTTTACGGCCGCGCCTGGCTGGCAGTGGAAATGCCCAATTTTGACGGCATCCCCTCTCTGGAACGCGCACGCCGGGAACGGCTCCGTCCTTATGTGCGGGCGCTCTCTCCGCTGCAGGTCACTGATTGGGCATACGCTCCGGACGGGAAACTGCTCTGGGCGCTGACCGCAGAAGAGGAGTTTGTCAACGCCGATCCCTACTCTCCTCCGGTAAAACTGCGCCGCCGCCGCCTTTATGACCGCAACTCCTGGCACCTCTTTGAACAAACCTCTTCCGGTATCAAGGAGATCGACAGCGGCATAAACTCCACCGGTGTCGTGCCGCTGATCGCGGTTACTGAACCGGATGGTTACGGTATCGACTCCGGACACTGGTTTGAAGATGCCGTCCGTATCAGCGAAGCGATACTCAACAACGAATCTGAAGCCCAGATGAATACCGTCAAGCAGATGTTCGGTATGCTGGTCGTCTCGGACAGTTTCGCCCGCGGCGCTCAGAAACTTGCCATTGCCGGGAACAAAAGTGAAAACTTCTCCGCCACCGTCGCCCGCAGTGCCGCTATCGTCGAAGCAGTCGAAGAAAAGGGTATCAGCCGCTTCATCAGCCCATCCGGAGTGGAAACCGCCACCATCAGAAACGAAAATGACCACCTCAAACGGGAACTTTATGAAATCGTGGGTCTGGCAGTCCAAAGCAAATCCCGTGACAACCAGAGCGCGGAATCCAAAGCCTGGGATTTTCAGAATGTCAGCCAATTCCTCTCCTCCCGCGCCGATCTGCTGGAACAATCCGAACTTGAAGCGTGGAAAATCATGCATTTGTACGACCTCGATGTCTCCGTTCCTGAAGTGCATTACAACCGGAAATTTGCTGTCCGCGACCTCGCCGCCGCCATCTCCGGGATCATGCAGCTTTCGAATTTGCAGCTTGGTCCGGCATACACCCGCGCCCTCGGCTGCGTCGCCACCGAACTGCTCGATTCAGTAGAACCCATCGGCAATGATGGAAAACAACAGATATTCAACGAAATCAACCACAAGGAGAACGCATGACTATCAAGGAACTCATCTCCCGTTCACTCAACGGTGAACAGCTCACTCCGGCAGAAAAAGCGGAACTTGCCGCCTTTGATCCGGAAACGCTCACCGCCGAACTGAACCACACTAAAAGCCAACTTGAACTTCTGGAAAATGAAAAACTTTCCCACTCCGAAAAATTGCAGAAAGAGCTGGATTCTCTGCGCTCAGCCCACTCCACTTTGGAAACCGAACATCAGGAACTCAAACGCCGCTGCCGTATTGAAAAACTGACCGGTGAAATCGGCTGCAGCGATGCGGATTATTTCGATTTTCTCGCCCGCCGCGCCAATCTGGATCTCGATGACAGCGCTGCCGTCAGAGAGTTTTCCGCCAAACTTTCAGAAACTTCCCCCGGCTGTTTCCGCGCGAGGATCACTCCCGGTTCCAGTGCCGGAACCGCACAGGATGATATGTTCCACCACCGGCAGCACTCATCTTTTGCCGACTCCGGCAGTCAGGTCGACAGAATCATGGATTCCCTCGCCGCAGCGGCGCTGGTGAATGATTGATATATATTCCCCCATTTCAACAGAACAATCAGAAAGGAAAATCACAGATGTTCTACACTTACAGCTTCGCCGGTTGCAAACGCGACCTCTCCGACATCATGTTCACTGTCATCAAAGATGAACCCCGCTTCATCTCCAACTTCCGTCCCGGTGCCGATGCCACTCAGCGCAAGCACGAATGGATCGAAGACCAGCTTACCGGTCGCGGTTTCACCGTCAACTCCATCTCCGGCAACACGCTGACTCCGGCGGAAAACAGTAATCTCAACATTGTTCCCGGCACTCTCATTGCCGTAAAAGATGACCCGGCTCTGTTCAAAGTCACTGCAGTTGACAAAGACAGCATCTCCGTGGAACTGGTCGCCGTCAACGGTTCCGCCATCACCGATACCGATGATCTGCCCTCCGGCGGTGCGGAATTTATCATCGTCTCGACTCCCATGAGCGAAGGCAGCGCCAACGGCGACGGCGATGAAAGTTATGCCGGAAGCAAAGTCGAATGGAACGCCACTCAGATTTTCCGGAAAGAGATCATCATCTCCGGCAGCGCTCTTGCGGTCACCATCAACGGCAGTGCCGACAACCAGCTCAACCGCCAGACCGCTTTTGCCCTCTCCGAACTGGCGCGTGACCTCAACCGTGTCGCTCTCTTCGGCCGCCGGATGGAAGCATCTCCCGGAGTTCACGGTGAAGCCGGCGGTCTCTACTGTTTCGGAACTCAGGAAAACAGCCTCTCCATCAACGCTTCCAAAGCCGTTCTGGACAGCTTTCTCATCAATGACGGCGCGCAGAAAGTTCTCGGCGAAGGCGGTGATCCGATGCAGATCCTCTGTTCTCCGGGACAGGCGCGGGTGATCTCCAACGAATACCGTGACCGGATCCAGGTTTTGCGTTCCGACGACCGGCGCGGTGCGTATGTGGCGGTGATCGTCAATGAAATCAACGGCCGCGGCATGACCATCATGGCAGACCCGGATGTGCCGGATACCGATGCCTGGATCCTCGATCCCCAGTGCTTCGCCCTTGCCAACCTCTCCGGCCGTGCCATTACCGACGTCGATGCCACGCCCAAAGGTTTTGACGGCATCCGCCGTGTTGCCATCGGCGAACTCACCTTTGAGTTCCGCAACGCCGCCCAGCGCTGCTGCCGTCTGACCAATCTCAAGCCCAGCGCAGAAGCGATTGCCGCTTTGCGCGGTAACTGAGTATTTTTCCATCCTCCAGGTTCCGGGAAGTGACTGTCCCTTCCCGGAACTCCGGTTCATTCCAAAGAGTTCAAACCAGTTTTCAGAAAGAGTAGACCATGTTGACCGTAACTGATGCAAACGAATTTTTCTCCTCTCATCCGGCAAAAGAAAATTTTGCCGCTTTCACGGAGGAACAGCAAAACAACGCCCTGACCGGTTCCATCCGGGATATCTCTGCCATACTGGGCTGGAACGAATTTCCGGAAGAACCGGAGGAGATGCTCAAAGCGGCAGTATTTGAACATGCTCTTTATCTTCTGCTCAATCCCCATGTCGCCGCCGCCGCATCTCCGGAAACTCCTCTGCTCGCTCCGCGTGCCAAAATGTTCCTTGATGCCGTAATCATCCAGCGCCGTGCCGCAGCACTTCCGCAAAATGACAATACGCTCCCGGCGTTCCGATTGAGCCGCGGCTGACCGGCAGCAACCATCGCCTCCGGGATTGTGCGAGGCGCCGCCGGGATTGTACGAGGCGCCGCCGCAGTTTGGATTTTTCGTCAAGAATAAAAACAGTCGTTTGCAATCGGCGGATGCATCGTGCGGCAAGGTTGCGGGTAAATCAAGGCGACGACGAAGGAGTGGACTACTGTCCATGACTGAGTAGGCGTCCGAAGATTTGCCCGTAAGATTGCCCGCGAGGCGCCGCCGCAGTTTGGATTTTTCACAAAAGATGAGATAACAATTATGAACAACACCTCCCATTACCCCAAATGTTACGGTTCAGACAGTCATGGCAAATTTCCCGTTTGCGCCGCATGTGAATATTACAGCTCCTGCCGTTATTATGCCGCGACAGCTGCGCAGGTGGAAAGCCGTTCCCATCTGGCAAGTTTTGACGAAGTTCAGGAATGGCTGACCGATGCTGCCGATTATGACCACATCCCCGGCGAACAGGAGGAGATCGCCCGGCAGCAGGATAAAAGCTGCTTCATCTCCATGCTGGGAAGGTTCTTCCGCTTTCTGCTGGAGCTGGATGATTACACCATCGGCATCATCTGCGAAGTCATCTCCCCCCACGACCCGGAACGGAAACGCTGTTCCGTCACCGCTTTGAGCAAACTCCACGGCTGTTCCCGTCAGGCGATGCACCGGAAAATACTGGATATCATCGCCCGGCATCCCGAATTGGCACTGCTGCTGAAAAGCACCATGTACAAGCTTACCCGCAGCCGGGAGTGTTTTCTCCGTCACCGGGAGAGTGATGTTCCGCTGAAAGGATGCTGAACAAAATGGCAGGTTTCACCTACACTCCGGCTCAGGAGCGGGCGTTACAGCTCATTTCCGGGAAGCAGAAAAATATCATGCTCTTCGGCGGCTCCCGTTCCGGAAAAACCTTTCTTCTCTGTTGTGTATTGGTCATCCGGGCGTTGCGTTCCCCCGGTTCGCGCCACGCCATCATCCGCCGTTATGCCAACACTGTCCGTTCCTCCATCGGAGCGGATACACTTCCCAAGGTGCTGGCAACGCGGTTCGGCAACGCGTTGGAATATGAATACAACAAGAGCGAAGGGGTGATAACTTTTGCCAACAGCTCCCAGATATGGCTCACCGGACTGGACGATAATGCCCGTGCGGATAAAATTTTGGGCAAAGAGTTTGTGACCATTTACTTCAACGAATGTTCCGAACTGGATTACTCCAGCGTGCAAACCGCACTCACCCGGTTGGCACAACACTCTCCTCCGTTGAAGCCCAAAGCTCTTTTTGACTGTAATCCGCCCGGAAAAAAACACTGGACATATCGTGTCTTTATCGAAAAACTTGATCCGGCAGATACCTTGCCGCTGCACGATCCGGACAATTACGCCGCCATGCGGATAAATCCTCTGGACAACGCCGGCAATCTGCCGGAAGGTTACATCGAAAACACTCTCGCAGGACTCCCCCGCCGCCAGCGGGAACGCTTTCTGGAAGGAAAGTTCCTGGACGAAGTCGAAGGCGCATTGTGGAAACGCGAAATGATTGCCCCCTTCCGGGTCAGTTCCCTGCCGGAACTGCAGCGGGTCGTCATCGGTGTCGATCCGGCTGTAAGTTCCGGAGATGAGAGCGACTCCACCGGAATCGTTGCTGCCGCAGCCGGAATGGATGGCGAATATTACATCCTTGCCGACCGCTCCATGCGCGGCACTCCGCTGGAATGGGGCAAACGTGTCATTTCCCTCTATTATGAACTCGATGCTGACCGGGTTACCGGCGAAGTCAACAACGGCGGCGACCTCATCGAAGCATTACTGCACAAACTCGATCCGCATCTGAGCTTCCGTCCGGTTCGCGCCTCAAGAGGCAAACTCATCCGGGCGGAACCGGTGGCGGCGCTTTATGAACGGGGACTGGTTCACCATGCAGGTGTATTTCCCCTGCTGGAAGAAGAGATGCTCAGTTTCGCTCCCGGCAACCAAAAAAAATCGCCCGACCGGATGGATGCTCTGGTCTGGGCGTTGACTGAACTTGCTGACAACGGAAAAAAATTTATTCTGGCTTGACTTCCGCTTCATTATCTGATTTTTTCCGGTACAACACCGTAAGCAGCCGCGCCTGTTCGCCTTTTTCGCAGTAACCGCGCATTGCGGTACCCCGGGGAACATAAAAGGCATCGCCGCTGTCCAGATGCGTGGGCGGTTCGTCACCGACTTCCACAACGATTTTTCCGGAGATGACATATCCGGAAAAATCATTTTCCATCGTCTCAAATTCCGGTACCGTATCACTGTAAAAGTAGTTCTCATCCATCATTTCAATAACAATATCATCCCGTTGCGGCAGAATAAATGTATATTCCCGGTCACGGTCGACCACGGTGCGCATGCCGCTTTTACGGAAAAAGTACTGCTCGGTATTATCCTCTTCATCGCTGAAAAATTTGATAAAATTGGTATCCAGCGCCGCCAATATCCGGCGGAGGGTCGCCAACGTGGGAGATGCGGAATCTTTTTCCACCGCCGACAGGTAACTGACAGAGACCCCTGCCTTCTGCGCAAGCCCACGCAGAGAAATATCACTGCGCAGCCGGAGATTTTTCAACTTCGCACCTATCCGGACATCAACTGCACTCATAAAGGTTTGCACTCCTGTATTTACAAATTAAAATATCATTTTGATAATATAGGTATTTTTTGCTGAATTTTCAAGTTCTCTGCAAAAAAAAATCTTAAAAAAAGGATTTTATACCCGACTTGAAAATTTCCGCTTGTATGCTATGTTATAACCGCAGAAAAGCTGAATATCAAGTCGGAATCCGACAGAAAGGAAGTATCATGCCGGAACTGCCGGAAGCTGAAAATATCGGACGCGCACTCAAACGTGCCATGTGCGGTAAATCCATTTGCCGCGTGGAAGTTTTTTCCCCGATGATGCGGACATCCCTTTTGCCGTTGAACGATGCCGCACTGGAAGGAAAAACCATTGTCGATGTCCGCCGCCGCGGACGTTATCTGGTAGCTGAACTGGATGATTCCCGCGGACTGCTGATGCACTTCGGCATGTCCGGTGTTGTGCGCGTGGAACCGCCGTCTGTCCCCAAACGCAAACACGAACATGTGTTCATCCACCTTTCTGACGGCAACATTTTCCGCTTTGAATGTACCCGGCGCTTCAGTCTGCTGGAAGTCCACCCCGGCTGTGACAATGGCAATTTTCCCGCTGTATTGGATAAACTCGGCGTCGAACCCCTCTCCGATACATTCGATGGAGATGTTTTGTTTACCGCATTCCAGAAGCGCTCTTCCGCAGTAAAAATCGCCCTTATGGATAACGCAACCGTCGTCGGCATCGGCAATATTTACGCCAATGAAACCCTCTTTATCTGCCGCGTTGCCCCAACCCGCAAAGCCTGCGATGTAACTCGTCAGGAATGCAATGCCATCGCTCAAACCGCCAAAAAAGTTCTGCTTCGCGCCATCGAATGCGGCGGTACGACCATCTCCGATTTTAAAAACGTTGACGGCAGCGAAGGAAAATTTGTCCAGGAATTGCAGATATACGGCAAATCCGGCGAACCCTGCCCCCGCTGCCATACCCCGATCTCCTCCATCCGCCTCGGCGGACGTAACTCCTTTTTCTGCCCGGAGTGCCAGAAATGACAACTCTTCTTTTGGAATGTGATTGGCATATTGGGGGGAAGGGAGAAACTTTTTTTCACGAGAAAAAAAGCCGAACGTCGGCACCGGTTTTTCCTTCCCCCCGTACCACCTATCCCTCTTCAAAAAAAGCGGTGTATTTGTCGCTCCGCCTGTCCCGCCACAGCTCGCAGAGCGACGGCGGATTGTCGCGACTTGGAAAGAACAAGATCACATCCTTACTCGCAAAGCGAGCGCTTCATGTTTGCTGCAGGCAAACGCTTCACATTGCGGAGCAATGCT
>JAFTRX010000098.1 GCA_017462015.1 Lentisphaeria bacterium | reverse complement strand
TGGCGTAAGCTGCCAGTGGCTGACGCACTGCGGGAGCGCCACTTGGAGCGGAAGTGAGTGTCGGACGAGTCGGACAGGTCGGACTCGTCCGACAATAGCGTTTGGAGTGAGTAGCGGATTGGGCTGGCGCGCCGAAAAAAACGCCGTCAGGCGACACACCCTCCTTCCCCCAACGCCAAAAACTCAGCGTTTTTCCCAATTCAGATGGTAATATCTGCAATGCCGGCGATTTCCGTTGCATTGCTGCCGAGGTAGATCCGGTAATTGCCTGCACGCGTGACAAAATTTCCGGCATCGAATACAGCGAAATCCCGGTCATCCAGAGTCAGGCTGATGCGCTGCTTCTCTCCTGGCTCAAGATAGAATTTGTGGAAGCGTTTCAACTCTTTTACCGGATTTTCCGGGCTGGGGACGAGTTCGCCTGCATAGAGTTGCGCGACCGTGGCGGTACGGCGTTTGCCGGTGTTTTCGGCAGATATCTGTACTTCGATCAAACGGCGGGGACCGAACTGCCGGACATCGGCTTTTTCCAGTACCAATTTTACGGAAGAGTAACCGAGTCCGAATCCGAAGGGGAATCGCGGTTCGATGCCGTTTTTCTCAAAGTGGCGGTAGCCGATGAAAATACCTTCTTTGTAGATGGTATGAGGATTGTCATCACCGCGCACGCCGGGGTAAGATCCGTTGCCGTGACAGGCGTAATCATCCAGCTTTTTCGCCCATGTACAGCAAAGCCGCCCTTCCGGTTCAGCTTCCCCGAAAAGAACCCGCACCGTGGCTTTGCCCCCCTCCATGCCGGGATACCAGGTTTCAAGAAGAGCGCCGACCGAATCGATCCAGGGTTCCACATTAACCACAGAACCGTTGATCAAGGTGACGATCGTATCGGGATTAACTGCGGCAATGGCGGAAATCAGTTCAGATTGCCCGTTGGGCAGTTCAAGATCGGGGATATCCGCAGTCGGGACATCGCCCCAACCGATGGCTTCCCGGTCATATCCGTGATGAGTTCCACCGGAATAAATCACAAGATCGGCATCGGCGGCGGCTTTAACGGCGCGTTCAAACATTGCGCGATCGGACTTTTCCCAGAGCAGACGGATTTCCGTGCGTCCGGGGATCCGGTCGAAATCAATTTCCAAAGCGAGCGGTTTTCCTGCGGTAATATCGATTTCTGCTGCATCGGAAAGCGGTGCCCGGGTATTAAGTTCGGTAACGGTCCTTCCGTCAAGTTTAACCGAAATACTGCATGCAGAACCGGCAACGGAAACGAGAACTTTTTCAGTCGTATCGGGGGTGATGAATCCGGAAATCTTTCCGGTGAATTTGACATTGTCCAGTTCCGATGGTTCAAGACCGGCAGCAAGGAAATTACCCCAGTGAAGATTGACTGTGTCAATAATTTCCGTCCGGAAGTTTTTACCGGATTCATCAAAATATTCGAGTTTGAGCCCCGGGGCGCCGTCCGGTGTTGTCAGAAGCGAGTCGGAAATCACACTATCCGCGGTAAATAAGGTTCCCGGTTCATAAATGATCTGGCAGTCGTTGCCGAGATATTCAGTCAGGGCACAGAGAAGGGTGATTTCGTAAGCCGGATGAACCGCGCCGGAACCACCGCAGTTTTCGCAGGTGCCGATGGAATGGAAACGGTTGGCAGAAGGACCGATCACGGCAATTTTTTTTATCTTACTCTTGTCGAGCGGCAACAGATTTTTCCGATTTTTCAACAGAACCATGCCGCGTTCAGCAAAAGTACGTGCAAGTTCGTGGTGCCGCTTGGTGTCGGACTCTCCGGCAGGCTGGCGTCCGCCGGGGAGAATTCCGGTACGCTGAAACAGCCGGAGAACTCTTTCCGCCTTGTCATTCAGCAGAGATTCAGGAACTTTTCCATCCTTGACTGCTTCGGCAAGATGCGGTCCGAGAAATTTGGAACCGGGCATCTCCAGATCCTGACCGCCAAGAGCCGCGCCGATAGTGTCGTGAGTACCGCCCCAGTCGCTGACCATGACGCCATCGAATCCCCATTGTTCTTTGGCAAGGTCGTTCTGAATATGACCGCAGGCAGAAGCGTAAACTCCATTGATCTTGTTGTAACTGCTCATCATCATCCACGGATTTGCGGTACGGACTGCGATTTCAAAGGAACGCAGATAGAGTTCCTGCAGTGAACGTTCATCGATGATGCTGTCACCGGTGGTGCGACATATTTCCTGATTGTTCAAAGCCAGATGCTTGGGACACGCGGCGACCCGTTCAGACTGACAGCCGCGAATAAAACCGGAAGCAGTTTCTCCGGCGAGGACAGGATCTTCGCCGTAATATTCAAAATTTCTGCCATTCAGCGGGGTTCGCATCAGATTGAAAGAGGGACCGAGGATCGCCTGAATTCCATTTGCCGCACATTCCCGACCGATCAGAGCGCCGTATTCCCGGGCATTTTCCGGGTCAAAGGAACAGGCGAGCGCCATGCCGCATGGGAGCGCGGTAGTACTGGGACCGGATTCAAGGCGTACGCCCTGAGGTCCGTCGATCATGCGAAACGGAGGGATCCCGTGTTCGGGCAGACCGTTAAGGCTGGTACTGTTTGCGCCGCCGGTAAGCGAAGCCTTTTCTTCGACAGACAAAGAATTGAGTATCTTCTCGATTTGAGATTCTTTTTTCATGTGTCACCAACTCCTCATTCCACTATAATTTGTCGTACACTGATTCAGTTCAGCATCATTCAGTGATTATCAATATTGCCATAATATAACATCTGGCTGGCCGGGAAACAAGTAAGGAAGAGTAAAATAAATCATTAAAGCGGTATTCATACCGTCTGTTGAGATAAATTCCACAAAAAACATGAAATTTTCTTCAAAAAAGCACTTGCAACCCCCGGAAAATGTGATATATTATACCAAACGCAAATATTGCGGGGTGGAGCAGTGGTAGCTCGTCAGGCTCATAACCTGAAGGCCGTTGGTTCGATTCCAGCCCCCGCTACCAAATAAAAACAACAGCCGAGGTCGTAAAAGATTCCGGCTTTTTTATTGTCATAAAACGCCGTAATACTTTTACTCCCAACCGCCTTTTTGTCAGCGATGCTTCCATAAAGGCGATTGCCGTCACTTCGTTCCGGCTCTTCGGCTTCGCCTCGTCCAGCCCCCCGCTACCAACGAGATTCAGGAACTTACAATTCGTAAGTTCCTTTTTTTACGCTCAAATTAAGGAAGTTGCAGCAGAAACGCCTTGGTTTTCCACGCTGCCTTTGTTGTTTTGAATGATCCTCTGTTAATGTCGAAAACCGGGAAATCTACCGCCTTTTGTGCTCAATCTGTGTGCAAAATGTGTGCAAAATTCCCGCCTTGACATTAAAATAACACCTCTTGAAACAAGAATCGTTACCGATTGCCAATATGAGTTTCTGACAGGCGGCATCTTCAGGAATCAGCTTGTGAAGTACTTGTGGGGTACTTGTGGGGTCAGTTCTCCTGCTCCTGCTGCAAGCGGAAGATCTCTTTCTGTGCTTCGATCTCAGTACGGAGCTGCTCTTCGGTGGGAAGATAGGTCAGATACTTGGCGGCAAAAAGCTGTTCATTACCGTGCAACACGGAGTAGCGTGCGATATCCTGACTGGTTTCGGAACAAAGCAATATACCAATAGTCGGATTATCTCCTTCGGAGCGTTTCAGATCATCGTACATGCGGACATACATATCCATTTGCCCCACATCCTGATGAGAAATTTGTGTCGTTTTCAGATCAATCAACACAAAGCATTTCAGAATATAGTTGTAAAAAACAAGGTCAATGAAATAATCTCCTATGGTTGAATTTGTTTCCAAGTATGACAACTCAGTGTTATCAACCAAGCCCCGGTGTGTAAAGTTTGCACTGCCAATGATGCCAACGGAATTACTGCCTCTGAAAATGTAGCATTTTGCATGAAGAAATTGTTTGGGAG
>JAFTRX010000097.1 GCA_017462015.1 Lentisphaeria bacterium | reverse complement strand
GCTCCACTGGTGGCGCGGCGCATGGCGCACGCGCGTTTTGCTTTTCGCAAAACAAAATCTGACAAAATCACTTTTTCCAACTCCAATTTTCTTCCGCTGAAAAAAATTGAAAAACAAGCATTTCGCTGATTTTATGGGATAGCAATGGTTCTTTGGAAAAATTTTCAGAAAACGACTTGACAAAAGAAGTTAAAGAGGGTATATTTTGTATATGCCGCGTCTCCATCGTCTAGAGGCCTAGGACACCGGGTTCTCATCCCGGCAACATGGGTTCGAATCCCATTGGAGATGCCATTTTTATTCTGTCCCGGTTGCAAAATGTGCCGTCGCGGAGTATATTATGAAAGCTGACGGTGGGATTCCCGAGTGGCTAAAGGGGGCAGACTGTAAATCTGCTAGCATCGCTTTCGGTGGTTCGAATCCACCTCCCACCACCATTTAAAAAAACAAAGCATCTCGCAAGAGATGCTTTTTTGTTTTAAATGTGCGTGGAGGTCATGGCGAATGCCATGAGCGGCACAACGTGACGCTGGAGACGAAACACCGGGGTCGACAGCGCAACGCGATGTGCGTGAGCGAAGCGAGGGCAATCCACCTCCCACCACCATTAAAAAAACATGTTGTCGGAATCCTCTTTTCGGCAAATTAAAGAACGCTGTTTCAAAACTATTGTTTTGACAGCGTTTTTTTATTTGCCTCGGCGCTATGCGCCACCCATCTTCGATGGGAGTGGATTCCTGTTTGGTGGTTGCCTTGCGCTTCTCGACCTGCGGTCTGCGATGCTCACGCTCGTCGGCGCTCCGCGCAGGCTCCAACCGCCTCGCATCACTGTTCCAAGAGAAAGTTTTCTCCCCTTTTTCCAGCATTATTCACTGGCGGATAAATTCTGAAAGCAGAATATGCGAACTCCAGGCATGACAATCACTGCGCGGTGCATCGAATTCTTCCGGCAACGTAAGCAAATTTTCACTCAGCAGTTTATAAAATTTTGCCAACCTCGCCCGTTCCAGTTCTTTCAACCCGTAACGGCGGCACATGGACATATAGTAGTAGGAAAAATATATTCCGCAGGGAATCAAACCGCCTTTTTCCAATGCGGTTATCAACATTTTCTGCTCATCTTCCGGCACTCCGCAAAGCAGCGCCAGCACCTGAGAGTGTTCGGAAAAACTGCAATGCTCCGGATCATCGGCATACATTTGCCGTTGCTTATCAAAATATTTTTCCCGCAGTACCTTCAAACTGCGCTCTGCCCCGGCGGCAAACTCACCTCGTCCGGTGATCTCACTCAACTTTTTCAACGCCAGCACCCGGATAAAATTCAACGGTGCATTAGCTTTTCCGGGAGCAGGTTCTCCCCGTTCCCACGCCTTGCACCAATCGACAAATCCCCATCCGTCCGGATTCCACAAGCTGTCCTCTTCGCACCCGGCAAGCAGATAACCTCCGACTTGCTCCAATTTCCCGCTGATCTCCGCAATCACCTCATCTTTGCCGAATCGGTCAAAATAATCTCCCGCCATCAGCAGAAAAGTTGCACTGAATGCCGGAATATTCTGTTCATTTTTTGAAGGATACTGGCTGTGCAGAGAACCATCCGGACGAATTCCGGCGGCAAATATTCTCAATGCTTTACGCACCAGACTGATATCACCCTTCAAATAATAGAGGCACAACGCTTCGATCCGGGAGTCACCGACATACATCAATTGTTCATAAAACGGGCAATCCATGAAGGTTTCCCAACAGCAGTTGCGCAAGGTATTATATGCCATTTTTTCCAGTTGATTTGCCTTGGCATCAAGCGGCGGCAATGGGTAGCCGGTACGGTAAAAATCAAATTCATACCGCACATCTCCCTCAACTTCAATCTCAAGATAACGTCCTGCCCGCCAGAAAAAACTGCGAAATTCCACCTCCCCGTCCACCGCAAAGGTATCGTAATTACCGACAAAAACCCTGCCATCCCGATTCCCTTTGTCAGCATAAAGTTTGATGTCGTTGTAATTATCATTCAAATAGGGACATTCACTCCAACGCAATTTGAGCGAACCTTTTCCGGAAAGTTTCACCTTGTAATACGCCATTACATAATCTTCAAAGCGGTAAAGATTTCCGTAAACCGGCTGTAAGAAAAGTTTTTCCGTTGCCATCGGCGGCAAATCCGGCGGGAACAATTTGCGGTCATCCTCAAAATATTCGACACTCTGCCACGCGTTTCCTTTTCCGGCAAAAATTCCGCCATTGTACGTTTCGCGCAGATGAAAGCGCGGATAACTCCCCCAATCCGGGAACGGCAATTCAAAATCCAGCTCTTCCAGAGTGCAATCCCAACGGCAATCCTCCGGCAACCCCTCAATATAAAAGCCGTGCCGCAACGACATTTGCGCCGCCGCCCGGAACTCCTTGCTGAAACACAGCACCCGGGCGCATAAAATATGCTCTCCTGCTTCAAGCTCTAATCTTTCTTCCCGAAAATACCACCGCTCCGGGCATCCCCGCTCCGGCCCATCTGTTACAAAATTGCCATCCAGAAAAAGCTGACAACGTTCATCCGCCGAAAAACGGATATCCATCACTCCTGCCCGCTCAACCGTAAACCGGCCGCGAAAAACTGCAATATATGCATCCCGGCACAAATCCTCCGGGACTTTCATCCAACGACTCATTGCTGAAACTTACTCCACATAAGGGTTTTTCACTGCCAGCTTGCGGGAAATCCTTACAACTTTTCCCGAAGCATCAATAACTTGCAATGCCACCGCAAATTTGACCGCCCGCTCCGGCAACGTTATTTCTGCTGAACAATCCATTTTACCACTCCCCGCGAGAGAAACCGGCATTTCTTTGCAAACTTCAGCTTTTCCGTCCGAATACAACAGCCACTGCGCTTTGCCGGTAAAAGCAGTTTTAAAACTGTTGCTCAATGTTGCAGCGAGCGCAACTTTGCCGCCATTGCCGGGAACAGCTTTAACTCCGCTCAACACGCACTGACGGTAGGGAACAAGCAGCTCTTTGGGAATGTTCAATATAAACGGCTTGGCGGACAACACCTGATTTTTTCCTCCGGCACTGCGGCGATATTTGAAATCGAACCGCCACTGATTGTTCGGATAAAGGGATTTGCCTTTAGAATCATTGTAAAAACTGCTCTCCAACGCGGCATAATTGATAAACCACTTGGCATGCCAGCCAGCTTTTTCAAGTTTTTCAACTTTCGGAAAAACTCCGGCTGAACTCCAATTCGGAGTGAGAAATGCGGTGATAAATCTTCCGGAAGGATTGACCAGCATCCGGTAATTGGGGAACGCTATCCGCCCTGCCGCTTTGCCGGAGTACGGGGTAAAATAGACCTCCAACGCCTCCCCGGCAAAAACATTCCACCGTGGTTTGGAATAGAATTTCTTCACATACTCCATATTGGGTTCCTGACAGAACCAACTGATTTCCACCCCGTTATCTTTGACGTCGATGGTCACCTGATTCATCTCAAACGCGACCTTTTCCGCCGCGACGGCACCCTGAAGCATCATCAGGGCAAACAGAGCAACTGCAATTTTTTTCAACATATTTTATTTCCTTTACTTAAGATTCAATTTACCGAAGCGCTCCACGACACCGAAACTTGCCTCAAAGGTCGGACTCCAGGCGTATGCCATACCTTTGCCGCCCCGGAAAAAGTTTCCGTATTCGATTTTTCCAAACGGCAATGCCGCAAGCGGGATCGTCACATCGACCTGCCATCTCTTTGGGGTTATCACACTTTTGACCGATAATCCCGGCAGATCGACCTTTTCAAATCCGGGGCGGCGCATTCCGCTCAAATATTTTCCGGACGGAGGAACCATCAGCTGAAAAAAAGTTTTTTTATCCGCTCCGGCAAGCATGATTTCCCAGCTGTCGCCATTCCAGATGGCACGGGCTTCTGCGGGCTTGGAACGCAAATCAGCTTCGACCAGACGGAGGTGCAGCTTTTTGCCGTCTGCCGACAAACGGCTCTGGACGGTTATTTTGCGGGCAACCGGAAAACCACGGTTATCCATGAATTTTACCGCTTCAGCAGAAAACTTATCACCGCGCTTGATGCTGATTTGCGGTACCGGTGCTTTTTTCAATGCGGATATCTCATCGGCACGCCGGAACATCTCCAATTCATTTTCCAGCTTAAGCAATGCCGGAGCCTGATTCGCCTTTTTGAAGCGGGTGAGGATCTGCTGACGGCTGTTGCTGCCGTAGCGTTCAAGCAATGCCGCCCTGGATATTGCCGGACGGATATTGTCGTAGTTGTGCAGCAGACTCAAATCAATCACCAGCCGTTCCCGGCGGACATTGATCAAAGTGCGCTGATTGCCGGCGCACTTTTCCTCCGCCCGGTTGAAAAGTTCCTCGGTTTTGGCATAAAATTCCCGATCCAGCCACGGCCGGGGCAAAGTTTTATACTGCTTGGACTTGTCATCAAAAACTTTGCCGACATTACCCCGCTGACGGGCAGTCAGATAGTCCAGATATTCCTCCATTTCCCCGGCGGCACCTCCGTAGAATCCTTTCATAAAGTCGGTGACCAGAGTCCGGTCATCCCGGGTGATATCATCCATAAGTTTATAGCCGAGATAGTGTTTGAGCGCATAAAAGTTGGTAATATCCGCCCCCTGACACTCGGCACGGAGCATCCGCACTCCATTGTCGAAATAGTATTTCAAATTGCTCTTGATGTCCCGCACATTGGTGTAAGGTTCCGGATAAGAGTCCCAGTAAAAAATCCAATAATCCCAGATGGAGAGCTGTTTGGCAGATTTGAACCATCCGGAAATCTGATTGCGGAACGCAGGATTTTTTTCCGTTGCTATCGGTTCATAATAGTTACCGACATTGTGCGCCAGATCCACTATAACATTACTTTCGGCTTTGATCCCTCCGGTCGGCGGCTCTTTGGAAAAACTGTATGCGCTGGTCTGCAAGATGATTTCCGGATATTTTTTTGCCACATCCCGGGCAATATCATTGATAAAATCCAACAGCAATCCGCTCTGTCCATGCTTTTTAATCACGGCACTGCACGTTGGACACCAGCAGAAATAACCGCTGGAATCATTCTGACTCAAATTGTACAATACCGGAGCCTCATATCCGTACCGTGCCGCCTTTTTCCGGTCGGAAGCGATGAATTTGTACAAATTCTGTTTGAAAAGTTTTCTTGCTTCCGGATTGCTCAGACAGAAATTCGGTCCCAAGCGTCCAATCAGCCGCCGCCGTTTTCCCTGCGGGGTCATGGACAAGAGTTTCAAGTTGTCCTTGGGCCAATCTTTGCTGAAATCGTAAAAAGTGTGAATATCTCCCGGCGCACCATAGACCGCTTTGGCAAGCGGATGGTAACTCTTTTTCAACGCAAATGCGTTATTATAGAACTCCTGCCGGTTGGGATTTCCGGTAAACATCCGGCGCAACCGGAAGGACGGCGCCCGGCGGATGTTGATTTCCGGCACACTCAAGCGCTTGATTTCCGGGATTATCACGTTGGCCTGATCGAAATAACGACATCCGGCAAACTCCTGAAGGAATTCGTATAATCCGAAAAGTTTACCGGCGTTCTCTTTGCCGTTGATGATAATATTGCTTCCCACCGTCCTGATGACAAACATCTCCGGAGTCATCGCCGCTTCATCTGCACCATGGGCAACTGCAAATGCCGTATTGCCAACAGATATGAATTTCTGTCCCGGTGCAACTTTTTTTTCTGTCACGATCCGGAACTTGACTCCGGTGATTTGTTGGAGAGTTTTGGCAAATCCTGCCAACTCTTTCTGCATGATCCCGGGGAATTTTTCCGGACGCACGATCACATATTCCGTCTTACCGTATGCAAGAACGATCTCCCCCGCACTGCAAAGTGCGGCATAACTCAGCAGCAATACTGCAAACAACCTTTTCATCATAATGGCCCTCAATTACCCGTAACGCGTTTCGTGATCTGAACATTATTGATCAGCCGTTCATGATTGTGGACGCTGAAATCGGTCGCCAGAAAATTGAACCGGCGTTTATGGCGGAGCTGGATACCTGCAGCATTGGTTTCAGTGATCGTGTTGAATACAATATTCCGGGCGTCAGCAAGCATTATTTTGTCGGCTGAAGGCTTGATTTGAGAAAATTTACAGCCGTCATTATTGAATTTACTGTCAATAATATAGTTGGTAATACCGTAGTCCGCACTGCTGCTTGAATAGCTGTTTGACCAGCCCTTATCAGTTCCGGCTGAGCTTGGACATTCCAGGATCGCGGCGACAGGCTGGGCACTGGCGACACCGCTTTGGGCATACATTGCACTGTTTTTATTCTTACCGGAGATGCATTTTGCGGCATGCAATGCGCCGACCCAGGTGTAATTTTTCATTCCGGATGCTGTTGCCCGGTTGAATGGATACGGCAGCCAGTTGTCACTTGCATCAATGTAATTGGTAATTCCTATACCCAGCTGCTTCAAATTGGAAATACAGTTGGCACTGCGTCCGCGTTCCCGCGCACTTTGCAATGCAGGCAGCAGAATCGCCGCCAGAATGGCAATGATTGCGATCACGACCAGCAGTTCGATCAAAGTGAAATGGGAGTGTGCGGGGGACAAAGGAAACTTTTTTTCCCGGGAAAAAAAGTTTCCTCTTTCCCCCGCGCCCCCTTTCTCCTTCAAAAAAAGCGGGGTGTTTTGCTGCTCCAGTTTGTCGCAGCGCTTGAAAAAACGCAGAGATGAGATAGAAACATTTACCAACAGTTCTATCAATGTGAAATGGTTTTTTTGGGGACAATCAGGAAGTTGTCCCGATACTTTCCGGGAAGTTCCATTTTTCATTTTATGATCTCCTTTTATTTTAGTATGTGAATTGTGCTGCATTGTTTAAGATACACAAAAAAGGGCAAAAAGACCTTGACTTTCGGGACAAATTATAGTATATTTGAGCCAATGTGAAAAAAGGAGATTTTTTATGGCACCAACGCATTGGCAACTGGAAAACTTTATCGAAAAAAATCGCTTACCGCTTTATTTCACCTATGTTCGCGCAGGGGGGCACCCCCAGGAACAATATCACGATCACAACAGCAGTGAAATCGTGATAATCCTCGGCGGCAATGCGGAACATATAGTAAAAACAGGCAAAACAATTTTTTCATCTCCAATATCCACCGGAGATTTGCTGGTCGTCCACCCCGGCGTTATCCACGCCTACAAAAATACCGAAACACTGGAACTTATCAATCTGGTTTATGACCACAAACAACTCTCTTTTCCTCTGCTTGATGCCACAGAACTGCCGTTATTCTGCCAATTTTTCCCGGAAACACCGCAAACTTCAGCAGCCCCGGCCGCGCATTTATCATCCCACGAATTGGCAAGACTCCGCCCGCTGACTGACGATTTCGCCAGAGCGCTCAACGATTTCAGTGCCGGTTCCAGATTTCAGGCAATGGCGCTTTTTATGCAGTTGATTATCAGCATCGCCCAGATGCGCCCGGAAGAAAAAATTACGAAAAACATCTCCTCCGGAAATATCGACAAAGTACTGCACCGGATTTCAGGAGAATATGCAACTCCCCTGACTCTCGACAGCCTTGCCCGCACCGCCAATATGTCCCGCCGAAACTTTACCCGGCGTTTCCGGGAAGTCACCGGCTGCAGCTGCAGCAGTTACATCACCGGCTTCCGGCTCAAACAGGTTCTGGAAATGCTTAAAAATCCGGATAATGACCTGGAACAAATAGCTCTGAGCTGCGGCTTCTGTGACAGCAACTACTTGTGCAAAAAATTCCGGCAACTCTATGGAGAATCTCCCGGAAGCTACCGTAAACGCTTCCAGCATCCCAAAAACGGGCGATAATTTTATTTGCCCAGGTTCAACACCCTCCGTCTCCGGAAATCTGCCGGAGATTCACCGTATTGCTTTTTGAATGCCTTATGAAAATTTACCAGATTTTTAAAGCCGCTTTCGGCGGCGATCACCGCTACAGTCCAGTTGGTCGTCACCAGCATGTTGCTGGCGCATGACAACCGGAGCTGGGTTATATATTGAGAAAAGGTAACTCCGGTCAGCTCCTTTACCAAGTGGGAAGTCCGCCCGTAACTCAGGTTAATACCTGCGGCAAGCTCCCGCAAACTGAAGCCGCTAAGGGCATTACGGTGGATAAGCCACAACGCTTTTTCTTTCGGAGTCAAAGTTTCAGCTTCCGGGTCACGTTCAATAAATTCCCGATACCATTTTTCCAACCGCGCCCTGAGTTGCTGTAAAGCCTCGATCAACATCTGCAATTCCCCGCTGTCTGCCTTTTTTACACCGGTCAAGTCCGGTTGCCCCTCGCTTCGTTTGCCCCGAATGACCGCAGATATACCGGACAAATCATCTACCGGAACATAAATTCCGGCAATCAGCAGACCAAGCAGTTTACCATCGTAACTGACCGGCATAACTGCTTCACAAATCCCGGCGTGACAGATTTTTACAAATCCATTCGGGAAACTTGGAGTTATGCTCCGCAAATAGTGTCCATCAAACAATGTGCAATCAGAATAATTGCTGAATTTGATTCTTTTGCACACCGGATTCCGATGGGGAGTGTGGTGAAGCGCCCGGGAGAGCACTGGAGAGTATACATAGTATGATAATTTACTGCCGGTATACTTTTCAAAACACTCGATTGCTTTTAATGGAACAGTCAGCATAATTTTAAACTATTTTTTGTGAAAAATACAACCTGCGGCGGCGCCTCGCGGGCAATCTTGCGGGCAAATCTGCGGACTCATCCTCGGTCGAGTACAGTCGTACACTCCCTCGGATTCGCCTTGATTTACCCACAACCTTGCTCCACGATCCATCCGCCGGTCGAGAACACACCATACGTGTTTCCCAAAATTCGGGACATTACCAATTTTTAACATTTATTGATAATAATATAGCACAAACAGCAAAAAATGCAACATTTTCAGCAAAATATCGTATTGGTTTTTCCCGGATTCAGGGATATATTGTTTCCGTACCGAAAATCATTAACATAAACAAGGAGAGGATCATGAAGAAAATTTTATTTTTCTGTCTGGCAATCACATCAATCGCACTGCTTGGAGATTCAACTTTGAATAAGGAGATAAAAATGAAAAAAATCGATCCGTTTCTGCCCTTTTCTTACAACGCCAAAGGTGGTGTAACGGTGCAAGATATGAAAGTGATGCACAAAAAATATGGAATAAACCGCTTTATCATGTTCGGACCTTCCAAAAAATTCCGGGTGATCGGTTATCCCGGAATTGGGGAGTATAAAAAAATCGCCGATAAAATCAACTTTTTCAAAGAAAAACTTAAAGATACCAACATCAGATTCAGCTGGTGGATGGCATTGACTTTGAAGCAGGGTACTAAGGTGGATTACCAGCACGTTGTCGGAATCGAAGGCGGAGAAAGCCCGGTGGGGCTTTGTCCGCTGGATGACCGCTTCATTGAAGATATGGGCAAAAAATCGGCACTGATCGCCCAGACTGCCAAGCCGGAAATAATCTTGCTGGAAGATGATTTTTCTTTGCAGAATTATGGTAAAAAATATTATTTCGGCTGCTTCTGTCCGCTTCATTTGAAAGCATTTGCCCGGAAAGCCGGAAAATTTTATTCCCGTGAAGAACTCAAAAGAATATTTGAAGAGGATAAAACAGAAACACTCGATCTGCGGAAGCTCTGGGCTCAGTGTGCCAAAGAATCGCTGGTGAAATTCTGTAAAGGTATCCGGCAGGCTGTTGATAAGGTCGCTCCGGAGGTCCGTCTCGGCTGGTGTGAGACCGGTGGTACCGATGCCGATGGTTTTGCCTCCATCGATATTCCGCAGGCATTGGCAGGTCAAAATACCCGACCGCTGATCCGGATCCGCAGTGCATGGTACAGCTGCTATGATTCTCCGCAGATATTCCCGGAGTTTCTGGCACATTCGCTGTACACTGCTGAACGGATGCCGCCGCACTTTGAAGCTATTCAGGAAGCGGACACCTATCCGCACACAACCTATTACATCTCGGCAGACATGCTCCGCATGAGCAATGAAATTTCTCTGGCAATGGGTATGGACAACATCCTGCTCTACGCCGCGCAGTACAATGATGACCCGATGGAAGACCCCTCTTTTTTAGAGATGTACCGCCGCAACGTGAAGCGTTTTGAAGTTTTGAGTGAGATCGGAGATCAGGGACATCTTGACGGAGTAAAAATCGTTTTCAATCCCATGGCACACTCGGCAAAAATGATGACCAAAGAGGGCAAAACCACCTACGGAGAAGTGTTTACCATGCTTGCCAGAATGGGTATCCCGTTTTCGACAAAACAGGGCAAAGCGGCAGTTCTGGCTGGGCCCATTGCGGGAGTGCTCACCGTTGAAGAGGTCACAGAGCTGCTCAAAGGAGGGTTACTGCTCGATGCTGAAGCGGCGGACATACTCTGCAAACGCGGATTTTCCAAACTGCTCGGAGTTACAGTCACTCCGGTGAAGAAAATGTTCAACGGTGAACGCATGTGCGACATACCTTTTCTGGAAGGAATCCGCGCCAGAAGCATCTCCAACAGCGTTCTCAATCCCGCCGGAAGCGAAGGAAGTGCCCGTCATAAAAATCTCATTCCGCACAAGGGAGCAGAGGTACTGACCTTTTATCCGGCAGTCGGAAGTGAGGAAGCGGCACAACCCGGGATCGTCCGTTTCACCAATTCTCTTGGCGGCAGGGTATGTGTGGTGGCGGCGATATTTACCGGAAACCGTTCAGCGAATATTTTCAGTTTGCGCAAACAGGAAATTTTCCGGAGAGTTTTCAACTGGCTCAATGGTGAAAATCTTCCGGCAGCAGTTTCCAAGACTCCCAATATGTGGCTCTTTGTGCGGAAAAGTGCAGATTGCACTTATCTCTATCTTACCAATTTGTCCACCGGAGAACGCCGCAGTGTGCCGCTTCACCTCAGCAACTTGCTGCAGAATAGATCCTGGGAAGAGCTGCAGCGAGACGGCAGTTGGAAAAAAATTACTCCATCTCCGGTCAAAAACAGTGATATCGTAACTGTTCCGGGGACATGCAAAGCGGTAAGCGTCCGGGTGTTCAGATTAAAATAAAGGGGGGACGACCATGAAAAAATCAGTTACTGCCGAAAACTGGAGCTGCGACAAACTGGAGCAGCAAAATACTCCGCTTTTTTTGAAAGAGAAAGGGGGCGCGGGGGAAAGAGGAAACTTTTTTTCCCGTGAAAAAAAGTTTCCTTTGTCCCCCGCATACACCCATTTCACTTTAATAGAATTGCTGGTGGTAATTGCTATTATTGCCATATTGGCGGCGATATTGCTTCCGGCGTTACAGAGTGCGAGGGCGCGGGGGCAGGCATCGAATTGTGCGTCCAACATCAAAACCTGCATGCAGGGGGTGCAACTTTATTCAGATGACAACAACAGCCGCTGGCGGCATTCCACCGGTGACAGTCCGTGGTATTACACGTTGATTTTGAAAAACAATAACTATCTTGGCAATCACCGTACCGGAGAAGCGGTACGCCGCAACCCGGTAGTTTCCTGTCCGGTCAGGTGGACGGATAACAAGTGGACGACCTTCGGGCTTATGCTGCCGCGGGAAGGGCATTGGGATACGCGGGCGTTGGACTGGACTGATCTTCCCAAAGAAAATGCGGCAAGTGCCGGGTGTTTCATTATCTCCAATATCCCGGCGAAGTCGGTATTTTTCACTGACAGCGGTCAAAGCAGCGACTCCGGTAAAAGCGTTTCTCAAATGGGCTCATGGATTCCCGGTGACGGTAGGATGAAAAACATCGGACACTCGTGGGCAAAGCACAATAAGCGTGCCAATATCGTCTTTGTGGACGGACATGTGGAGAATCTGGTGGGGAGTGACATTGCTCAAGTCACCTTTGAGCATTTTATCGTCAACAAAAAAAGAAAACGTGGCGACACTTTAACGGTCTATTATTGGGAAGGTTTGCCCGGAGCGTATAAGAATATTACCGTATCCCAATAAATGTACAGTTTGATAAAATAACGTACAACATTGATAAAATCTCATACGCAGGATTTATTGCAAAACATACTTTATGATGATATATTTACCAACAAAACAGTTTTAATGCTAAGGAGTATGATAATGAAAAAATTTTTATCTGTATTGGCGCTGGCGGCGATGATGATGCTGCCGGTTTATGGAACGATCACCTGGCAGGGGAAAAATATTCCTGCCGGAGTGAAAGCAAATGGTGCCAAGGTGGTGAAAGCTGCCAAACTGGGTGATTTTCAAATTTATGCCGGGACAATGGATGTTCCGGAGATCGCCGCCGCTTTTGCCAAAAATTTTCCCGGAAAAAAGTTGACTTCAGACGGATTTTTCCTGATTATTGACGGTAAAAAAATCACGGTCGGCAGTCTGGTCGCCCGGGGACTGGTCTATGGCATCACCCATGCCGCAGAGAAACTGAACAATTACTCTGCACCGCGCCCCTTCGGGCAGGATCGGATTGTTCCCGGAACCGCGAAAACCGATCTCAAGTACAAATATTTTTCCAATCCGGCATTTGATATCCGGGGGTTTGTGGTGTGTTCATTCAACAACGTTCACGGAACTTTTGCCGAGTGGATGATCCGCAACCGTTATAATGCCGGTTTCGGCAGTATCCGTTTCACAGACGACTATTATGATGCCGTGACCAATTTCGGTATTCCGTGGTACACTTCCGGGCACAGTCTCTACTACTGGCTTCCCGGAAGTTACAGCAAGACCAATCCCGAATTTTTCCCGTTGATCGATGGCAAACGCAAAACATACAGAGGAAATTACGCTACTCATGTCCAGTTGAATGTCGGCAATAAAGGTCTTCAGGATCTGGTCGTTAACCGGATCGTTGATTTTGCGAAAAAATATCCTGAATGCAAATATATCGCTCTGAGTGTCAATGATGGCGGCGGTTGGGGCGAATCCCCGGAGGAACGTGCTTTTGATGATCCTGAAGAATACAAACGTCGTGTTTATTCCACCCGTTTCTTCCGTTTCGCCAATTTGATCGCTGAACGCGTGGCAAAGATCAATCCGGATATAAAGATCGTCACCCTTGCCTATCTGCGTTGTGTTGAGCCGCCGAAACTGGAGAAGCTCAGTTCCAATATCGTAGTTAAACTCTGTACCTACCGCCGCTGTTACAAATGCCGCCTCAACGATCCGGAATGCCGGGTCAACCGTCGTTGGAACAAACTTCTGACCGACTGGAAGCGCTTCGGCAATCCCATTCACATCTACGATTATATTCGTCTGGGCGGCAGTCCGGAATTTCCGCTGCCGGATCTGCGGATTATTCAGAAGGATCTGCAGTATTACAAATCCATCGGTGTCACCGGTTATGACACCGAAATTAATGTCGATGGCGGTCCGGTGGTTCGTGCCGCTCCGAAGTTCAGAGGAAAAGGCTTCTACCGGAGTAAACCGGAAGATCACGAACGTTATTGGACCGGCGTGAAAATGGTTTTCCATCAGCTGGGTAAAATACTGTGGAATCCGGAACTTGATTACGAGCAGTCCCAAAAAGAGTATTTTGCCAATTACTTCGGCCCTGCCGGGGATGCGATGCATAAAGTCTTCAAACTGGTGGAGAAGCGCTGGAAAGAAGATAAAGCGTGTTATGTCTGGAGCGGTGCTTACACCAACTTCCCGCAGATGCTCTTCAAACGCGGCGATGCCAAACTCCTGAACCAGTATCTTGCGGAAGCCGTAAAGGCGGCGGCGGGCAACCCGTATTATGCGGAAAATGTGAAAAAAGATGCCGAGCTTATCCGTGGACTCTGGATCACTCAGATGGATGCAAAATCCAAAGAACTGCATTTGGTCAACGGTAAGGGAGTTCTCAATAACGGGGATTTTGTCTCCCGTTCCAAAAAAGGAGCGATTCCGGCAAAATATCCGTCCAAAATCGAACTTGCCATCAAGGGTGATCAGCTTCATCTCAAGGGTGAATTCATTCAGCCCGCCGGAACCATCATCGCCCAAAATCCCGGTCGTGACGGCAGCCGTGACTTCGGTGATACTTTTGAAATCTTTGTCGATGCCGGTCCGGGCAACGCCAAAGACGGCAGTTACCAGTTCATCGTTACCGCCGGCGGCGGACTCTGGGACGGACAGCTCCGCAGTTCCGAATGGAACAGCACAACCACCGTCAAAACCACGGTAAAAAAAGACCGCTGGTCCGCCGATGTGGTCATACCGCTGAAAGAACTCGGATACAATAAGATCACCAAAGGTATGATCCTGCGGGCAAACTTTGTCATCATCCGCAACAAGCTGAAAGATATCTCCGGCTGGAGCAGTACCGCATTGGAAGGCAGAAGTTCTCTTGGCAATGTGGTCGTGGAGTAAGCAAAAATGAAAAAGTTTGCCATTGCCGCATTGCTGGTACTGACCATATCCTGCTGTTTCGGCTGGAGCTTCAACGGTGTCGATCAGAAAAAAATCATGAGCTACCGTCCCGCACCGGGGCGGTTCGCCCTGACCGTGGCGTTTCAGCTGACCATGCCGAAAAGAATGTTGACTCCCGGCAACCGGGGAAATGTCTTTTATCCGCTGGTAATAAGTGCTGGTAAAACCGGTAAAGATACCGTCAGCAAAATCCAGCTGGCGTTTGTAACCAAACCGTATGACCGCTATTGTTTTGCCTCGATCACCCCGGGTGGCAGATACAATATTGCCTGGATCAATGACGGAGGCGAAATTCCGACCGACAAGCCGGTGTGGGTCTTTATTTCGGCGGCGGCAGGAGGAATTTTTGAAGCGCGGATCAATGGAAGAAACTTCTCCCATGTCCGCACGCCGGGGCTGATGCCGCTGGTGCAAAGTGCGCCGGAATACAAGATTTGCCTCGGATGCAACCCCTACCGCGGCGGTGTCGGTTATACGGAGTGCGAAATCAATAACTTCATGCTCTTTGAGAGAGTGTTATCCTCAGAAGAGATGGCGGCAATCGAAGCCGATCCGGCTGTCGCCGCCACAATTCCCGGGCGGGTCAAAAAGTTGACGGAGAAGAAAAAGTAAGTTTTGTTTGATGACGGGATTGCTTTTCAGGCGCGGGTGATATATATTACCGGAAACAATAATAATTTTCCGGAGGTTTGAAAAATGAAATTCCGTATGGTTCACAACAATCTGAACGTTTTCGATCTTGATAAGAGCATCAAATTCTATCAGGATGCCTTTGATATGCACGAAGTGCGCCGCATCAACGCTAAAGACGGGAGCTTCATCATCGTATATCTGGAAGACGGCAATTCAAGCCACCAGTTGGAACTTACCTGGCTGCGGGAAATGGATCGCCCCTATGACTTGGGCGACAACGAATTCCACCTCGCTTTCAAAGTCGATGATTACGAAGGAGCCCACAAACGTCACGCCGAAATGGGCTGCATCTGCTACGAAAACCCCGAAATGGGAATCTATTTCGTGACCGACCCAAATAACTACTGGCTCGAAGTCATCCCGGAACAGCGGTAATTTTGTACGGAGAAGTACGGATGGATACGGATAAGAACGGAGATTTATTACTCCCATCGGGCGGTTACCGCAGTTTGAAGTCATTTCAACTGGCACAGTTGATTTATGATATTACCGTACACTTTGTAACACTCTATATTCCAAAGGAAAGCCGCACCTGTGATCAAATGGTGCAGGCGGCACGTTCCGGAGTACAGAATATTGCCGAAGGTTCCGTTGATGCCGCAACATCCGCCAAACTGGAACTTAATCTTTACAACGTTGCCCGGGCTTCTCTGGAAGAACTCAAACTGGATTATCAGGATTATCTGCGACAGCACTGCAAACAACAGTGGCTCAAAGATGATTTACTCTATCTCGAATTTATAAAACGGCGCATAAACAATAAAAAAGAATTCAGAGAATTTATTGTATGGGCTGAAAATCATATCTCCGTATCTATCCGTACCATTCCGTACAAATCCGTACTGGTTGCCAACGCAGTGCTGTTACTTATTGATACGGCAAGTTATTTCTTGAAACGGCAGATTGAGAAAAAAGCCGCCATATTTTTGGATAACGGCGGCTTTTCTGAACGTATGCACAATATGCGTATTCAAAAGCGCAAAGATGAATAATGGGTAACTATCCGTTATGACCACTGTGCCCGAAGGTTTGCGCTTCGAGTTCTATCCTATAATGTGGTTCAGTATCATTGACGGGAAAGCATATTTTGATGCTATCAAGTAACGGAGTTACTGAATTTCTTCTGCCAGTTTGGTCAACTCGATTGCGGCATCCCTGCGGCAGATAGTCGCGGCATTATTCGTTGTTTTTGGCTCGTTGCCGGAGTTTTTCTTCTTCCTGCCATGCTTTTTTGTAAAGTTCAATCAGTTCCGCCCGGACTTTCGGATCGGTCACTTCGTAGCTCGCAGTATAATGATTAATCAAATATCCTCCGTGATGAGCTGTCACCCAAATTTCACCTTTTTCCGGAATACAGCGCAATGCATAACGTACCCGATCGGAAGTGTACATTCTAACCGGTCTGATTGAAAAAAGATCATCACTGGAAAGGAATTTTACCGGAATATTGATTTTCACCGGGCTTTCTCCGATTTGAACAATTTCCAGATTCTTTACCCGGACATAACCGAAATATTGTACTGTCAAAAAAACTATTTGATTCAACAGAATTACTCCGATTATTACCAGCAACGGCATAACAATAAAATATTTCAGAAATTTTTTCACCACATTTGTACCTCCATGGACACAATATACTCCACGCCGGGAGATAAATCAAACTATTTCTGCGGATAAAATATCTTTCCTCCGGGATCATCTGTCAGCTGTTTCCACATGGAGCCGGTTAATAAGTCGCAGTGCAGTTTGTATCGTTGACAAACTATCTCTTGCGTGATATATTAAAATCTGTTTTATATCAGGTTTTGATTGACAAGGATGATTATGAAAAAGAATACGATCATTTTTTTGTTTATTGCAATTGCCGCCGTTTTTATCTCCGGGTGCTGTTGCAAAGATAAAGAGCAGGAATTTATGATAATTGAGTTTGCCTCAAGCAAAGATTCAAATTATATTTTTAACGGCAGACAATATCTGGTTTTGCTTTACAAACAAGGGGAAAACTATTTTTTGCAGAGTCACATTCCCAATTATACAGAACGCATTGTTTTCTCTCATTATCTGGGCAAAAATGTATTCATTTCCTCTGATGGGCTGCAGTTTAAAGATGGTCAAATGACCGTCAAATACCGCGGCCGCAATGAAGATTGGCACAAAGTCGGAGTACCTTTCGGTGATTTTATCGGGGATAAACATGTTTCCCAAATGAAATTTAAATATTCACCAAACGAGCCCTATAGCGAAAAATACGGTATTGCCGGAGTACTGAAAAGAGAAGAACCGGCAGTTGAAGCCTTTTTGCCGACTCTGCAAAAACATCTTCGTAACAATGATGCGGATGCTATTTCAAAAATGATCATTTACCCGATTGAAGCAGGAGATGTCTGGTTTAAAAACAGGCATGAATTTCTGAAATATTATCCGCGCATTTTTACAGAAGAAATAAAAAAAGAATTATTGAAATTGCAGAATAAAGATGTGCTTTGCAATTTCAAAGGTCTGATGCTCAGCCACGGTATCGGTATGTGGTTTTTCCCTTATGATGATAAAGCATATTTTCAAGTACTTAATTTATCGATATACTGACATTTTCTTCAGCCAATTCAGTCAACTCGATCGCGGCATCCCGGCGGCGGATAGTCGCGGCGTTATTCGTTGTTTTTTGCTTTCTCCCGTTGGATGATTTCGTCCTCTTCTCTCCTCCCGGAACAGTGGCGATGGCTTTGCAATCTCTGCGCACGTTGAAAAAAAAATATGACAGATTTTCAAAACAATGAGTTGCAAAAACTGATAAGATGTATTAAATTACCTTCAGAAAATTCACAATGATTTTAGAGTATTTACAAAAAAGTGGAGGCTTGTCGCGGCGTAGTGGAAGTTCCGAAGATTGCCCGTTCTTCTCCGCCACAGGTTGTACTTTCCACCCCCAAACAGGGCTGTAAGTTCCGGGAGATCAAATAATGTTTATCAATTCAGTCAGCAAGAAACTGCGCTTTCTTACTGATGACAGTCAATATTCTCTTTTTACGACCAGAGATATTCTCCGGTTGGTAATACCGTTATTCTTTGAACAACTGCTCTTCAGGCTGGTGGGCAGCGCCGACACGCTGATGGTCGCCGGTTTGGGAGAAGCAAGCATCTCGGCAGTATCTCTGGTCGACATGTTCAACAACTGCACCAGCAGTATCATCATCGCTCTGGCGACCGGCGGCGCGGTCGTGGCGGCGCAGTACATCGGCGCCAAAAGTCTTCTCCGCGCCCGCGAAAGTGCCAAACAGCTGCTGGCAATTTTGTTTGTTGCCGGGACAGCGGTTCTTGCTGCAGGAGAATTGTTTCCGGAGCAGATAATCCGACTTCTCTACGGCAAACTTCCGGAAGATGTCCATGCGGCAGCGGTAAAGTACTTCAAGATAACCTTGCTTACCTTGCCCTGTGTCGCCGTTTACGGCGGATGTACCGCCTTGTTTCGGGTGATGAACCGGACAAAAATCACTATGCATATTGCCATTATCAGCAATATCGTCAATGTCGCCGGTAACGCATTGCTCATTTATCTCTTTAAACTGGGCGTTGCCGGTGCCGCGTACGCGACCCTGGTTGCCCGTCTGCTGTCAACCGCGATAATACTGTTTATGCTTGCGGACAAATCAAAGCTCATTTTCATAGATTTCCGCAGCGGTTTCCGCATTTCGTGGCAGTTCATAAAGAAGATACTGTTTATCGGCATCCCGGGCGGCATTGAAAACGGTGTTTTTCAGTTCGGCAGAATATTGGTTCTGGGGCTGATTGCCTCCTATGGGACCCGGGAAATTGCCGCCAACGCCGTGGCGAATACCGTCGATATTTTCGGTAATGTCTGCGGTGGCGTTTTTACGCTGGCGGTGGTCACGGTCATCGGTCAGGCAGTGGGGGCCGGAGATGAAAAACAAATCCGGTATTATGTCAAAAAAATGATGAGCTGGGCATATATCACTCATGGCTTGTGGAGTTTGCTGGTACTGGCATGTACGCCGTTGATACTGCTTTGCTTCAGCAAGCTGGATGAGGGGACGAGGCAGTTGGCATGGTATCTTATATTGATCCACACCGGCATGGGAATACTTATGTGGCCGGGTTCGTTTGTGTTTCCGTGCATCCTGCGCTCCATGAACGATGTCAGAGTCACCATGCTGATCTCCGTCGGTTCAATGTTTGCCATCCGGGTCGGCAGCAGTTATTTTATTGCCGGCTTGATCGGCAGCGGGGTGCTGGCGGTATGGATTGCCATGATTCTGGACTGGATGGTGCGGATCACCGGCTTCAGTTTGCGCTACCGTTCCGGGGCATGGACGCGCCTTGCCCATGTGAAACCGCGCCCGCAAGAGTGAGATTCTCAGCGCCCACTCCACGCTGAACGGTACACTTTGGGCAGATAAGCCGGAACCAGTGCGGAAAGTTTCTCCGGATATCTGCCGGAAAGCAAACTCATTTCACCGCGGGAAATGTTAATACTCCGTTGGAAATCACCACATTGCGGGAGTAGTCAATCGCCAGATTTCTGGTGTGATGACCAAACGGGAAGCCCAGATAGACCGGCACTTTGAATTTGGGAGCAAACTCTTTCAACACCGGCATGAGAAGTTCCATTTTGTCACCTTTGGTGAGCTGGCAGAAGACGATTCCGGCGGCGCCGTCAAGAAATTTTGAATTGCAAAGTTCCGTCAGCTCCTGACGTAATTTGTCGGCTTTGCAGAAAACACTTTCGATGAAAACGATTCTGCCTTTGACGTTGACATTGTAGTCAGTTTTGGCAACTTTGTTGAAGCGGCTCAAAAGACCGGCAAGGGCTCTGCCGGAACAATCCCCGGGAACAAGTGTCTTGAGCTTGAACGGACCGACTTCTTCGCCGTTGTACATCTTTTTCATCAACGGGATGACAGATGGATCAAGCGAGAGCATGGAGCTGATATTGGGCCCGGCGACCGGGCGTCCGTAACCTTTGCCATCCATAGCGCACAAAATCGAAGTCACCGCACTGTATCCCTGCAGATAAAGTTCCGGACGTTTGGGCAGTTTGCTCCAATTCACTCCGGCAACGACCTCTTCAGTTCCGGCGCCGCCGCGACAGCAGATGATCATGTCGATCTCCTTGTCGTTCCACGCCGCTTCAAAGTCAGCGATACGATACTTCGCCGGCATGGAAGCGTAATTACCGACATCGGATTTTTTCCGGGGACGCAAAGCGTTGGGGTAAATTTTGACCTTGTACCCGGCTTTTTTGAGCAATTTTACCGACTTGCGAATATTATTTGCCGAAGGATAAGAGCCGGGGGTAATGATACCGACAGTCTTTACATTTTTGGGAAAAACACCGGTATAATCACGCTGCGCTCCTTTGGCGGCAAAAACTTCAGGATCAGAAACGTTACCGGCCGGAGCCGCATAAACACCCGACATGAAAACGGACAAAAACAGTATCGCTGTAATTTTTTTCACTTTTGATTTCCTCTATTTTGATAATAACAACATATTTGTGTTGAATAATATAGCATCATCCCCCCAAAAATACAAGGTGACATTTTACCTTGCGGCGGCACATTTTGAATGTATCCCCTCAGGTGTTACAGTTTGACAAATCATCTCTTTTGCAGTATATTTATATATAATTCAAGGCTTAAACTATGAGAAAAAAATTTTTAAACGTTGTTTGTGTGCTGTTGACATCCATCAACCTTTGCGCCGCTGTTCTCCCCGCAAAACAAAAGAAAGCTGATACCATGAACGAAATGAATAAACTCCGGAATAATTTGAAACTTCTGCTCTGCCGTAAATACTCTGCCGCCGCCGGAGACACCGCCGCATTATTGCAGCAAGTTCAGCCGGACGGCTCCCTTGCCGGAATGAATTACCATCAGGAGAAGATTCGCGGCAGTGCCTGGGCTCCGGCGAAGCACCTTTCGGCAATGCAGAAACTCGCCCCCTCTCATCCGGAAGTTGCCGCCAAAATGCTGGATTTCTGGATACGCACCGACGGAACCAGCGAAAACTGGTGGTGGCCGCAGATCGGCATCCCCGCCGCCGTCTGCCGCACCATGCTGATGCTCGACCGGAAAGCCGGGAAAACAGACCATCATTTGCGAACCATTCTGAATCGTTCCGCAATGGGGCGTACCGGGCAGAATAAAGTGTGGCTCGCCGGTATCAATTTGATGAAAGGTGTGCTTTACGATGATCCGTCGATGGTCGAAGCCGGAAAAGAGGCCATTGAGTCTGAAATTTGTATCTCGGAAAAGGAAGGGCTTCAGCCGGATTGGAGTTTTCATCAGCACGGCGCTCAGCTGCAATTCGGCAATTATGGTCTTTCCTGGTTCGGCGATATGTCATTCTGGGCAATCGCTCTTGCCGGGACATGCTATGCTCTGCCGCAGAAAAAACTGGAGCTTATAACCAAATATTATGAACATGGTCTGCGTTGGACTTTATACAAAAATGTAATGGATATCAGCGCTTGCGGACGTCAGCTTATCGAATCGTGGCCGCTGGAAAAGTTCAAGCAGATTTGCAGTTACGCCGACTTGCTGAAAAGTGCCGGTCTGTTGAATGAACTTCCGGAACCGCAGGGGAGTATCTGTTACCCCAGAAGCGGTTATCTTATCCACCGCAACGAAGATTTCTTCTTCTCCGTAAAGATGAGTTCGGCAACGCTTATCGGTTCGGAAGGAACCAATTCGGAAAATGCCTTGGGCCGCTACTCCGCTGACGGCGCCACCATGCTCTACAACCGGTGGTATCCCTGGAATCAAGCCTCTCTTGCCTTGCGCAACTGGCACAAGGTTCCGGGAACGACTGAGCTGCAAAACTCCGATTCTCTGCGCCCGACCCGGGAGTATCCCCATGAAAACTCAAGCAGTTACAGTTGTTTTGCCGAAGGTGATACTTCGGCAGCGATGATGCGTTTCCGCGTTTCCCGCCTTCAGGCAGATAAGGCATGGTTCTGCTTTGGTAAATATATCGTCTGCATGGGAACCAATATAAAAGCCTTCACACCTGGAAAAGTGGCAACCACGGTCGTCCAACGCTTCCGCGACACGCAAGTTCTGCTGGACGAAACGCCTCTTGCAGACGGCGAATTCCGTTTTTCCGGAAAAAATTCTTTCACTTTTGAAGGTATGAAATATCTGTTTCCGGAAAGCGGTTCTTTCCATATTCTCCTTGACCGCCGCAACGGCAACTGGAACACCATCAATCTGGAGCATCCCTCCAGTCCGGTTTCCGGAGATATGCTCACCGTCTGGCAGGAACATGATCCTTCCGTTCTTGGACAATACCTCTACGTCATCCATCCGGAAAACGTTCCTGCACCGGAAATTGAATATCTGCGCGGCAATGATATAATCGGCATCCGCACTCCGGACGGCACCATCGCCGCCTTTTTCTCTCCCGGAAAAATCCGCGACATTGAAAGTGCCTCCCCCGGTTTGTATATCAACTTCAAAAATGTCCGGAAATTTATCCCGCTTTGTCAATAAAGGGGCTGTTGCAAAACATAAGATTTAGCGACAGCCTCGTTGTTATACCCAAAATACTTATTCAATCATGATTCTCTGCATTCCTCAATAAATATCTTTGAGGAGTGCGATACCTCGGGTATGAAGTGTGTCTATTGGTAT
>JAFTRX010000096.1 GCA_017462015.1 Lentisphaeria bacterium | reverse complement strand
TGGTATTTTCCTTCGATTACAGCGCCTGCGGTCAGCCGATTGCATCGTCTGACCTCGCGGCTTACTGCTCGGCTTCCTCCGCCCGCGCTGAATTTCTTCAGCGCGTCCGCCGGCTGTTGACCGGCGGTTCGCTTCGTCCAGCCTGCGCGCGAAGGCTCCAACCGCCTCGCATCACTGTTCCAAGAGAAGTGTTTCGGGCTTGACAAATCTCCCCCTCTACAGTATATTTATATAACGTCAATACTGTATACAATATTAAGGAGCTTTCTTATGGACATGGATTTTTTGTCGGTCATCGATGCCAAAAAAGATGAGATCATAAAACTTGCCGACACGGTCTGGGAAAATCCGGAAACCGCCTTCAAAGAATACAAATCTTCTGCCGCTATTATCTCCTACCTCAAAGAAAACGGCTTTTCTGTCGAAAAAAATATCGGCGGCCTCCCCACCGCTTTTATCGCTTCCTACGGCTCAGGTCACCCGGAAATCGGTTTCATCGCGGAATTTGATGCCATTTCCGACTTGAGTCAGGTCGCCTTGATCGCCGAACCCAAACGCGACCCGGAACGTCAACACGGCCATGCCTGCGGACACCACATTTATTGCGGCAATGCCGTCGCGGCTGCCCTGGCGGTTCAGGCTTACCTCAAAAAATCCGGCAAGCCCGGTACAATCAAAGTTCTCGGCTGCCCCGGCGAAGAGGGAGGCAGCGGAAAGGCTTATATGGCCCGTACCGGGGTCTTCCGTTCTCTGGATGCCGCAATGGGCGGACACCCCGAATCCATGTGGGCAGTCCGCACCCGCCCTTCCCTCGCCTGCTGTAACATCCTGTACCGCTTCGACGGCCGCCCCTCCCATGCCGGTGCAACTCCACACCTCGGCCGCAGTGCCCTCGATGCCGTGGAGTTGATGAACGTTGCAGTAAACTTCCTCCGGGAACACATGCCCATGGATAACCGCGTCCACTACGCTATCATCGATGCCGGCGGCAACGCCCCCAATGTGGTTCAGCCGCACGCCGAAGTCATGTACATGATGCGCGCTAAAGATAACACCGATTTGAACGCCCTGTGCAAACGTGTCCACAAGTGCGCCGAGGGCGCGGCTCTGGCGACTGAAACTACTTTCAGCAGTGAATTTCATGCCGCCAGCTCCAATTTGATCACCATTCCGACCTTGCAGAAAAACCTTTACAAAGCCATGGCTTCGATCCCGCTTCCGGTTCCGGACGAAGAAGATCTTGCCTTCGGACAGGCTATCGCCGATTCAATCGTTGACCGCAAACCGGGATTGCCGATCTATGCAACTGAACTGCTTCCTCTGCCGGACGTGATCTCTCCACACTTCGGTTCAACCGATACCGGCGATGTCAGCTGGAACTGCCCCACAGTTCAGATGCACGTCGGTTGCTGGGTCCCGGGTACTCCCGGTCACAGCTGGCAAATCGTCTCTCAGGGCAAATGCAATTTTGCCCGCAAAGCTATGATCTATGCCGGTAAAGCCTTCGCGATCGCGGCGGTTCAGCTTTTTGAAAATCCGGAACTGCTGGCTCAGGCAAAGAAGGAGCATCTCGAAAAGACCGGCGGCATTTACGAACCCGCCATGCCTGCGGATGTGATGCCCCACCTGTGATATAATAAAAGTAATTTTGTCAGATTTTGTTTTGCGCGAGCAAAACGCGCGTGCGCTCTGCGCCGCGCCACCAGTGGAGCTGCGTTCAACGCGGTCATGAACTCGACCGGCGAGAAACTCCCGGATACAATTACTGTATCCGGAGGCCGGTCGCAGCATAAAGCTGTGCAACAGCTTTGCTGAATTCAATAATGGCAACGATCAACTTGCTTTGAGCTTCCACCAGCATATCTTGCGCCTCATTCAAACGGGTGATCGTCTGCCTTCCATTGCGGTATTCACTGTACACCAAATCCCTCTGTTCCTTTACCCACTGCGCCATTTCCTGAAAGATACCGATCTGGATCTGCGCATTTTTACAGTTGGAATGTGCATCCCGGACGTCGGTGACAACTTCCAGAAATTTTGCATTCAGTTCCCACATCGCCATCCTTTCCATCGCCTTCTCTTTCCGCACCTTATTGAAACTGTCAAACCCCTTGAACAAATTCCACTTTCCCTCGATCCCGTAAGTGAATCCCCCCTGCACACTTCGCGCTCCGGATACCCGGTATCCCCCGTACCCGGCATGGTATGTCTCCAGCGTGAATTCGGAAAACAGCTTCAGTTCCGGAAAAAAATCCGCATACGCCTTTTGTTTGTTCCGCCACGCTATATTCAATGCAATCTTTTCCGCTTCCAGATCAGGACGGTACTTTATCGCAAGTTCAAGGTAAAAATTTTCATCCAGAATCTGCGGCAGCTCTTCTCCGGATACCCGGTGCAATTTGACTTTTTCCGGCAATTTCCGGCGTTCATACCCCATCAACGCAAATAATGCGTGAAACGCCACCTCCCGGCGATACACTGCATTATGAATATTGCTTTGGGCTCTGGCGGCAAGTATCTGAAAATTAAGCACCGATGCCTTGGATACATGACCGTTGCGGAACCTTTCTTTTTCCTGAACCAAAGCGCTGTTTTGAAAATCAAGGTCTTCAGTGTAAATCCTGATTTCCTCCTCCGCCAAATACATATCATAAAACGCATACGCCACGGCACGTTCCAGCAACCGCTGGACATTTTTCTCCAACACTCCGCTTTTTTTGTATTCCAAATGCGCAATGACCGCTTCCAATTCCCGCGCAAAACCATCGAAAAGCAGCCAGCTTGCCTGTATGCTTCCTCCGGTGACAAAGTGGTCGTTTCTCTTCATCACCCCGACCGGCGGATTTTTCAAATCCCAACCGCGGGAAAGCGTATGCCCCAGAGAATAGCCGCCGTTCAATTCCGGAGCATAAGAAGATAACGCCCGGAAATATCCGTATCTTGCCGCATTTACCGCTTGCGCGGCAGCCTGATTGGTGGGATTGTTGCACAATGCGGTTTCCACAGCTTTTTTCAAGGTGAGTTTTTGGTCTCCGGAGATCACAGCCAACATTTTCCGCTCAGAAAAGTTCTGCTGAAAATCGCTCAATGTCTCAAACCTCCCCGGCGGCTTTATGCATCCAGTCAGTGACATTACAGCAAAAATCACCACGCACAAAAAAATTTTGACAATCGTTCTTTCCGTTTTTGAACAAAATATCTTCACTTCCACAAAAACAGCTCCCAGAAAAATTGCCGGAACGGATGCGACGGGATATCCAGTTCCACATAAGCACTGCCGCCAAAATGCAAATGCAGACTTTTGTCCGGATCGAGAATCTTTATCTGAACCGGATACCTTTGCGGCAGCATGAACCATTCGTTCTCTTTTTTCACATCGGCAACACCGGTATGCTGCGCGGTCAAACGCCGTTCCGCGCCCCAGCCGACATTGCAAACTTCCCCCTGATACTCCCTGCCGGGATATTGCCTGAGCCATATTCGGGCGCGAGTACCGTTTTTTATCTCCGACAACTCGCTCTCTTTAAAGTTTGCCTGCACATACCATGTTGAAGAGTCCACAAATGCAAACAACACATCGCCCGGTTTATAATACCCCCCCGGAGACAGTGTCATATTGACCACATACCCGTCACTTAAAGCGGTTACGGTGGTCTGCTCGCACCATATTTGCTGAAGTTCCAGCGCGGCGGCAGTTTTCTTTATCTGCGCCCGCAGCATGGAGCAATCGTGTTTCAATGCTTCAGCATTGTGTTCAGCTGCCGTCATCCGGGCAAGAGCAACTTTCAAATTTCTATCCTGTTCAACCACATAATCTTCAGAAACGGCAGCACTTTTGAACATTGCTCCGGCGCGCGAGTAGAAATAACGGAATTTTTCCACATCGGCGCGAAACGTTTTTATCTCTTCAAGCGCCCGGTGCCACTGAGCTTCACAGCTCTTTAATTTTGCTTCCAACGCCTCTTTTTCGTGCTGCAGTTCGCGCGCTTTGAGCAAATACGGCGGCGAAAATATGGTAAACAACGGACTCCCGCAACGGACAAACTGGTTGTTTCTGACAAAAATTCCGGTAACATATCCGGCTGTCCACGGCGACACCGGGCGGGTGTTGGCAAATACAAAGGCATCGTCCGTAAAAGGTTTTAAATGCCAATACAACCAATATGCCGCACAGCATAGAAAAATGAACACCAACAGAAACAATGGCAAATATTTTCTGATTATTCTCATACAGATATTCCTGCTTCACCGGTCGGCTCTTCGGGCAGCTCCAGCAAGGCTCCAAGCAAAGTCGCCGCCGAGCGGGAAAAGAAGCTCTCCCAGAAGTTGAACCGGTGATAAACTCCTGCTGCCAAGTCGGAAAAAAGAGTCATCGATATCATGAAAATAACCGTAAACAGAAAAAAATCCCCGTAATTGTAGAGAACAAAAAAACCGCTTGCCAAAATCAACGGCAGCAGCCAGATGAAACGGGTGTCGATATTATAAAAGACGCCAAGCAGAAATCCTCCGGCAATGATCCCTGCCGGAACAGCAAAAATACGTTGAAATGCCAGACGTCTTCCAGCTGATTCCGGACTTTTGCTCATATTTATAAACATTATGGTCAACATTATCCAAGCGCCCTGCTGCAGCTGCAATATTTGAGCAAGAGCAGTACCGATCCCCAATTTTGCCGACAACATTACTGCTTGATATAAAGAATACCTGCAAACAGGAAAAACGGTTCTTTTTTCTTCATTTGAATTGGAGTGACCTAAAGTTGTAACCAGCATGATGACAATGACTCCGGCAAAAATATCAATGCTCCTGCCAAGAACAGGCAGAACACCTGACGGAGCGGAAATCGCCAGATACCCGCTCAGCATAACGACACATCCGGCACGGTAATCTGCAAAAGTTGAAAAAGTAAAAAAAGAAAGTACAATGGAAAACAGTGTCAACAACCACGGAAAACCTTGTGACACCGAGAATAACAACTGTATCACCGAAGCGTGACATGCCATATTTACCGCCGTTAAAAGTCTGGTTCGGAACGGCCTGACATCCACCAGCAAAGCTGACGTCAAAGTGGTAAAAACGATAACCGGCAAGCTGTCCCCCGGCATGCGCCCGATCACCCACGCAAGTGCCATTATCAGCAATGCGAAAAGCAAAATCACAGTCCGGTTGAATGCAGTAAACGAAAACATCAAATTCCTCCTCATTGAATACTTATAAAACGATTTCCGTTTTTTTCAACAGCATTATAAAAAAATAACGCGTTGTTATATGTTGGAACTATTGTTTGTTTTTCAATTTTTTTGAGCGGAAGAAAATTGGATTTTGAAAAAGTGATTTTTTCAGATTTTGTTTTGCGAAAAGCAAAACGCGCGTGCGCAATGCGCGCGCCACCAGTGGGACTGCGTTCAAAACTGCTACGATCGCGTTCGGCGGATGGATCGTGGAGCATCCTCCTTCGCCTCGATGGCTACGGAGGACAGGAGCAAGATTGCCCGCACTTCTCCGCCGTGGCAAGGTTCTATAAAAAACTCATCAACTACCACTCTCAAGGCATGAGCAAGGCGCATGGTGCGCGGAATGCCGCAGAGCGAGGTCTCCGGAAAATCGACTGCAACCGCCGAGTGCGAAGCACGAGCGGCGAGGCGGCTCTCCCGCCGCCGCAGGGAGATTTTTTGGAGAAAAGCCGCCGCAGGTTGTAGTTGTGATTACCACTTGGTAGTTATCAGCAATGCTTTCCCGGATTTTATTACCGCGCAGTGCTGGATTTTTTCCAGCCGGATTTCGGTGTTGTCATCGCAAAAAACCAAGTTTTGACCGGCTTCTTCCAGTTGGAGCTTGCCCTGAGTACTTATCGCGTTCTCGTGAAAATCTTTCATCGTGATTTCATACAGCGCGCCCAATGTTCCAAGATCGTTCCACTGGAACGATGCCTGTTTGACCGCAACATTATCGGCTTTTTCCATGATGGCGTAGTCGATGGAGATCTTTTCACACTTCTCAAAATCGGCGGTGTAATCGCTGCCGCCAGACCATGAAGCAAATTTTTCGTACAACGCCGGATTATGTTTTTGAAATGCCTCTGCAATGGTTTGCATTTGCCAGACGAAAATACCGCAGTTCCACCAGTAGTTGCCGTCCATCATATAGTGCCGGGCAGTTTCAAAATCAGGTTTCTCTTTGAACGCATTGACCTTATAAACGCCCGGAGCAATTTTATCTCCGGCATTGATATAACCGTACCCCGTTGCCGGTTTATCCGGAGTCACCCCCAGAATGGTCAGAAAGCCGTTTTGCGCCTGCTCAATGCAGTCAATCAAATCTTCCTGAAAACGTTTGACCGGTGTTATCCGGTGGTCGGCGGGCAGTACGATCATCGTGGCATCTTCACAACGTCTTTTGATCAATGCACCTGCCAGCGCGATACATGGTGCAGTATTTCTCCGGCAGGGTTCAGCTATGATATTTTCTTCAGGAAGCATCAATATTTCCCGCGCTTGAGCTGCCGATTTTTCATCGGTTATCACAAAGACATTTTCTGCATTCAGCAACGGGAAAAGCCGCTGAACAGTATCTTCCAGCAAGGTCTGCTGACCATTGAGCGAAATCAACGGTTTGGGGCGTTCTTCAGTACTCAACGGCCACAATCTTTCTCCTTTGCCGCCAGCCATGATGACGGCAAAAATTTTGCTTTTATCAACTTTCATAATTACTTCCTCCTGATTCCGTGCAGAAATTTTGTATGGAAAAGCAGACGGCATCTGATATTGAGTTTATGCGGCAAATACACCTTTTTTCCGGCAATGCCGTTGACCAGTTCCTGTACCAATTCTTTTTGCGGCAGCGCCAGTTTCAAAAATCCGTTGCGGATCTCCTGCGGGTCAACTGGATCGTTTACATAGTATTCAACATTTTCAGCGACACTGTCGGCATTGTCATCGGCATAGCGGACTGCAAAATCCGGCAAAAGCGTATCCCTGCCGCCGAGATTTTTTGTATTCACTACCGGCACTCCGCAAAGCGAGTATTCCCCGCAGGAGAACATCGCTCCTTCAATAGCGGAAAGAGCCAGACCGCATGCAGCTTCGCAAATTTTTCTGCCGATAAAAAATGACGGTACTTTCTGACTCCATACGGCGTGGGGAAATTTGGCGATAGTTTCGGAGAAATACTCTTTTTCCTTTTCTGAATAACTGCCGATAAGGTGCAGATTTTTGATCTTCACAGCAAGCTCATGCCGCTTGAACGGCGTGATGCGGGCAATGTAAAGTGCATCAAATTTCCGCTTGCCGCTCTTCGCAACCGGATACCGCTCCGGAGCAAGAAACGCATTATGACTTGCCAGATATACTTCGTTGAAATCCTTGATTTTTTCCACTTCCTCTGCGGCGTTGGCAAGGATGACGAACCGTGCCTCGGGGAAGGCATTTTTTGCTTCAGAGAGACGGTTTTTCAATTCAGAAGCCACTTCCGGCAATTCTGCCGACCAGCCCAACTGCAAAAGCATGGTGAACTTTTCCCCTTGCGGTATCGCTCTTTGAAACGCCGGCAGATTCCGCAAAAAATCCATCTCAAACGCCGCAACGATTTTGGGAGAATGATTCAATATGTAACAAGGCAGATAATTGAAAAAACTCATTTTACTGTTCTCCATTCCCGGTCTTTTATCAGATTTTGAGTGCGTTTCCGGGCATTGGCGGCAATGTTTCCGGCAAAGATAGATATGCAGTTGTTGGTAAATTTGCCATTGATCACATGGAGCAGAGGCAAGGGACAACTCACATTGAGTACACCTTTTTCCGGATCAATAACGGCTCCGCAGAAGTTTTTGACTTCAACTTTCCGCCAGAAGATATTTTTGTGTTCCGGCATATAGAATATGGCTTTGATATTTTCGCTTGCGCTTCCAACAGTGGCATCAAGTTTCCAATTCAGAGGATTGATGCAATAGATACCTTTTTTCAGAGCGGGATCATCCATTTTTTCATTGTTTATACAACTTGTCCAGGTAACGATCACGCCGTAATCGCCGGCACCGGAGGCGGCTTTGAGGTCATCCCAGTAGAAATCATCGGCGATTTGTTCAGCAGTTTTAGGTTTCATATCCGGAAGATAAGCGGCAATAAAACCATTCTTCACCGTCAAACCACTGACATTCCGCATCGCAGCATAAAGTAAATCAGCTGCTTTTCCTTCGGCAAGCAGGACAAACGGGTGACCGGGTTCATGAAAATTTTCAAGATAGTATTCCAATGCGTCACTGACATTTTCCACATCGGGCTTCTGGATTTCCGGAGCAAATACTCTGACACCACGACCGAAAATATCGTTGGTATGAGTTTTCGTCCAGTTGAACTGGATATCGTGGGTGTCTCCGTAACCAGCCGGAGCTTTTCCGATATAAAACAGATCGAATTTAGAGTGATACTGCGGTACATCATTTTCGCGTATCAGCCAATTTGTTCCATAATCATACGGCGATGTTGATGAACATCCGCCAAGAATGAATACTGCAAGTGCGGCAGTCAGCATAAAAAGAGTGCTTTTCATTTTTTTCTCCATAATTTGCTTTGGAAAACTCTTGCGATAAACAGAGGATTACCAATAATATACCGTTTAAATAATCTTACCGGCTCACAATAAAGCCGGAAGCACCACTCGATATTGAGTTTACGCATCCACATCGGAGCGCGGGGAATGCGCCCGGATACAAAGTCCAGCAATCCACCAACGCCGATCGCCACGCATCCGGGCAATTTATCCAGATTGCGGTGTATCCACTCTTCCTGTTTGGGAACCCCCAATGCCACCAGCAGAATATCGACCTTCGATCCGGCAAGTTCGGCAAAGATCTCTTCTTCGCTTTTGGCTTGAAAAAATCCATCCGCACAACCAACAAAATCGGCTTTGCCGTTCAATTTTCCAGCATTTTCAAGAGCTTTTTCCGCAACACCGGGAGCTCCGCCAAAAAGATATATGCGGTACGGTTTTTCTGCCAGCAAGGGAAACATATCAGTACCGTTGACATTCTCTTCGACCTTACAGCCCAGCATTTTTGCTCCGATCTTTGCGCCGATGCCGTCAGCAAAAACCGCAGAACACTCTTTGAGTATCTGCCGGTATTTCTCATCCTTATAAGCAACATTCAGACAATGGGCGTTGATAAAAGCGATGTGATGCGCCGATTTGCTTTGCACAAAGGTGTCGATTTTTGCCAGAGCTTCATTCATTGTACCGCTGAAAAATGGTACTCCAAGCACAACTGCTTTCCGGTTGCGGTAAATGTTGCACAACCCATTTGCCGTATTCTGCCAGCTGAAATTGCCGGCTTTGACCCGCCCTTTTTCGCTCAACTGCTGTCGATAATCGGCATCGGAAAGGATTTTTTTCATTGCATTGGAAATATCCTGCACCGAAGCCGGGTCAAAAAGTTCAGCCGCCCCCTCCCCCAGTTCGCCAAGCGAGGAGTTGTTGGAACACGCACACGGGAGACCTGCATGCATGGCTTCCAACAAAGACAAGCCGAACCCTTCAAAGTGCGACGGAAATATGTACATCGTACTTTGCGAGTAAAGCTCAGGCAGTTTGGCAAAATCGACAAAACCTGTGAACTTGAACTGCTCGCGGCAAGGAGATTTTTCCGCGTATTCAAAAACCTGCTCCGCCCCGTTCCAGGAAGCTCCGGGCATGACAAGGGTGTACTCTTTTCGCACATCCTCCGGCAACAGTTCAAAAGCTTTTAACAAATTCAAGTGATTTTTCCCGGGATGCTCAATGCGGGATATGTAAAGTATCTGCTTGAGTTTTTCAGTTTCCACATGCTTCTGAGGAGTGAAACCGTTGTACACTACGGTAATTTTTTCTTCGGGGATGTGCCAGTATTTTATCAGATCGTTGCGGGTCGATTTACTTATCGCCACGATGCTTTGTGCTTTTCGTACATAATGCGGCAGAACATGCTTGATATAAAACATCCGGAAACGGTCATACTTCACCGGCACATGATACTGCGACAAGTCGTGAACGACCGCGATCGTAAAAATCGGATAACGGCAGAACACCCGCCGGTTGGCGGCAAGCATGATGCAGAAATCAAACTTCTTCCAGTTTATTCTGAATGGCAGAATGAACAAGCTGTAAAGCATGGAAAAGAGCGCGCGCCGCTTTTTGATTCTTATAAGTTCAAAGCGTTCAAACTCTTTTGCTCCGTCATCTTCCACAATCAAAGTCAGGTCATGACCGGCACTTTCCAGCGCCTTGACCACCTCTCTTATATAAACAGAGATACCGGACTTGCCGTTATCAAAAGGAATTGCTGAAAGCAGTATTTTCATAACAGCGCCTCTATTAAATTATTAAAATTTTTCACAAAATTTTCCTCTGAAAACTTCTCTTTTGCCAATTCCAGCCCCCGTTTGCCCATCGCTTCGAGAGCTTCCCGATCGTGTGCCAGACCACCCAACATTCCAGCGGCGGCTGCATCCGCTCTTTCCGGCACGATAATACCGTTTTCCAACGGCGACAACCACTCCCGCACACCGCCGGTATCGAAGGCAATAACCGGGATGCCGTGCGCCATTGCCTCCAGACCGACCAGTCCGAATGGTTCCTGCCAGCGGCTCGGAAAAAAGAGGATGTCGCAATTATCCCACAAATCTTCCATACAACTGACGAAGCCGGTGAACTTAACTTTCAACGCGGCATCACGGGCGCGCTGTTCCAACATGGCGCGATCCTTGCCATCTCCGGCGATGGTACATTCAAACGGCTCAGTGAGCATAGATAATGAATCCAGCATCAAATCCGCCCCTTTGCCCCTTATCAGCTGCCCGAGAAAGAGTATCCGCAGCACTCCGTCCGGCATAAAGTTATGCTCTTTTTCGGAAATTTTGATAAATGCCGGAAGTTTGAACACTTTTTCAAAACCGTTTTTGCGCAGATTGTCTGCCATAAACTCCGACAATACCAGTGCCGGAAGTTTGCAATACTCTGCCAACGGCGGAGCTTCGTTCCGGAAAAGCGAACATAATGCGCAGACAAATTTATTGTATTTGCGGTGGCAGTTTATTCTGCCAAGCGGAGTGTAATAGTGATGCCGTCTGCAGTAAATATTGTGGTCATGAGCGAAAAAGAAAGTTTTCTTTTCCGGCAGAGTTTTCAACAGTTCCGCCGGGATAATGTTGTGGATAACCACCATATCTGCGCTTTTCAGCAACTCTGATTCCGGTGAAAAAATCTGTATGCTGTCAAATGCTCCAGAGAAAGCATCCTGATCTTTGCCGCCATTTTCCGTGTAAAGATAATGTACGGCAAAACCGTTGCGGCGCAACAGTTCCGCACTGTGTTGCATATAGCGTTCAATGCCGCCGATGATACCGTTGTATTTACCGATGTAAAGAATATTTTTCATTGCAGCAGCTCCCGGTAAATATCAGTCAACTTTGCGGCAATATTCTGCCAGTTGTAGCAACTGGCGGTGGCGATGCCGCCTGAGATAAGCTGCTCTTTCACTTCGGGAAGATGGTCGTATGCATTCACAAGTTCTGCAACATTGTTGTCTTCAAACATCAACGCATTTTCTCCGTGACAAAGGAAATCACGCAATCCTCCGACCGCAGAAGCAATCAGCGGCACTTGAGCATCCAACGCTTCCAGTGCGGCAATGCCGAATGGTTCGTGACGGCTGGGCAGGATAAAACAATACGCCGTCTTCAATGCCTGCAAAAGTTCCACGCTGTCCGGAGCCAGACCGGGAATGACCGTCAAACGGGATTTCACCCCGGATTTTTCCGCTTCGCACCATATTTCATCCAAGTACCATTTTGCAGTCACAGGTCCAATCAGGAGCAAATGAGTATCATCATATTTTTTCAGAAGTTCCAGCAGGATTTTCTGATTTTTCTGATAATCAATGCGGGAGATGCAAAGCAAAAGTTTTTTATCTTCCGGAATATTGTACTTTTTGCGGAACGCCCCGGCTTCCGGCAGCTCCCGGTGCAAAATACCGTTGGGAAAAAGTTCCACCCGTTTGCCGGGGTAACGCTCCTGCAGTTTGCGCACCTCTTCCCTGCTCAAAGCCAAAAGCAGATCAGCCTGACTTTCCGGAACAAATCCGGTGCGGCATATCCGGTCAATAATTCCTCCGTAACTGAATTTATGCTTCAACGGCTTCAGCATCAAAGCCATCTCCTGTTCCGGAATGGCACAGGAGCCGCCGTGCAGACTCATCAGAGTTGGAATGGACAGTTTCTTTGCCAGACGCAAAGAATAATTTGCCAATCGTCCACCGGCGTGGATATGAAAAATATCATATCCGCCGCGACGGAGAGTTTTCATAAGTTTCGGAGCAAAGGGATTTCCGCCTTTTTTATCCAGAGCAATTTTGTCCTTTTCCGGCATCGGAAAGTAGGGGTAAAAATAGGGGAAACGCCGGATAGTTATACCTTCAACGACTTCCACTGCTGCTTTATCCAATGCGGCAGTGCAGAGGATTTCCGGAGTCAAACCTTGAGCTTTCTGCTGTTTGGCAATGTTCCAGACAACACTTTCCGTGCCGCCCCATTCCGCAAAGGAGAAACGGCGGACAATATGGGCGATTTTCATTGTTTTGTCCCCCGGTAATAACTCATTTTCTGCATATAACGGTAGCGCGGAGCATAAAAGAACTCGCTGAGAGCCCCGTTTTTGGCAAGATAAATCCAATCCCGCAACGTTTCGGCAAAGATACTTTTCCATGTCCGCAACACTCCGGGAGATTTTTTCCCCATCTGCTTATCCGCCACACCTTCGTTGAAAAAGCGCTTTTTCACCTCCGGCAGGGTGTAATTGTGCGAATGTTCAACTATCGCCTCCGGAACGTAAACGATTTTCACCTCCCGGCGGTTGACCCACTGGGAATCTTCAGAGTACTGAAACGTCTCATCGAAGGGGTGCAAAATCAACTCCTCTTTGCGGAAACCGGAAGAAACCAGAGAAAAGAATTTGTGCCAGTTCCGGGAAATTGAACCGTCACCAAAGGCGCGTTCATAATCTTTCCGCACAACGGCAAAAGCATCTTGTCTGGCGATCTGATTGGAAAACACGCAGTTTACACTTTTATCCTTCAGCGGAGCAACCAGATTTTTCAGATACTCTTTTGTCTGCGGAATGGCATCGGCATTGTTGAATACAATATATTCTCCCCGGGCTTCGCGTATCATGTGATTAAGCGTTTTTCCGGGAACATATTTGCCTTCCGGAGCAGAAATGCGGCGGATTTTGGTCACTTGAGCCAGATATTCCGCCGTGCCGTCGGCAGAATGGTCATCGCAGGAGATGATTTCCATTTCTTCATCAACACTCTGACTCAGCAATGCTTCGACGGTGGATCTCACATAGAGAATATCATTATGTGAACGCATCAATACGGAAATCATTTTTGCTCCTCCCGGCAGCTTGCCACGGCTTCAGCGATAGTGGGATAGATATCGAAAACCTTGTACACTTTGGTTATATCCAGCACGATCTGCATATCGGCACTGACTCCGGCAAGTTTTATTACGGAGTGGTTTTCCAATGCTTTTTGTGCCATCGCCAACAGCGCGTCGAGTCCATAGTTGTCAATATTGACCAGTTTTTCCAAATCAAGAATGATTTTTTCACCGGGCTTCATTCTTTCGCTCAAAACATATTTGAAGTTCTCCGCTCCACTCCGGTCAAGGAACATTTGCAAATGAGCGACCAGTACATCATCAATATATTCAAAACGCATTTCCATAGGTCATGATCTCCGCATTTTTCCGATGATTTTTCCGAGAAGCTTTTTCGCCCGAATTTTATCCGCATGGTCGAACATCATAAAATAGAGCGCCGGGAAATAGATCAGACACCCGGAAACTCCCGCCAGCATCAGCAGGAAAAATTCATGCATCTGCCCGCGCAGCAAATAGTATTGCCAGTAACAGACCATTCCCGTCGACAATGCCAGCAGCGCCGGTTCAAACAATGAATACAACACAAACCGGATCACCTTCATATTGGTTCGTTTGACCAGATGCGGCATGACAAAGAAAATCGTTCCGATACCTTTGGTCAAAATCATCGCGCCCACGACGATCAACTCATGAGGTTTGACCAAAAGTCCGACCAGAGAGATCACAATAAAAAATATACTTTCAAAACTCTGCACCGAAGCCAGGAATTTGTGTTCCTCTGCCATGGTAAGAAATTTTTCCGGGATAATACGGTATACCAGAAGGAAATAGACAAACAGCACCATCAGACGGCAGATAAATGCCGCTTCATCGTTATCCACATTGAACAAAAGCAAAATGATTCTCGGTGCGTAGATCATCACCATGACCGTTGCCCCTGCCGCAAAAAAGTTTACCCAGCGGATAGAACGCATCAATATCTGTGCCAGATGCATGGTGCGGTTGCGGCTGTGGAGCAATGCCGATATGGGAGAGATGTTTTCCACATAGGGCAAGGCGATCTGCTGAATAAGAAATGGTATGCGGCTGCCCAACTGAAAAATACCTACCGGAGCCAGACCACAGAAAATACTTATCAGCAGAAACATTCCCCGCTCCCAGATCATGCGCCCGATGGAGATGATGTAAACGGCACTGGAAAAATGGAATATGCCTTTGAAAATCTCTTTGTCAAATGCCCACCTGATCCGGAATCCCGGAATACTCCGCCATACCGAAACCAGCATCGCCAACTGCGTAAGCCCCATCACCAGCATAACGAAGAACAACAGCTTGAAGAGTCCCCAGCCCAAGGCAAAAATACAGATAACTCCGGCAAGTTCCACCACTTTTGATACAATAATGATGTAGTTGCGCAAGTAGAGTTTCTGCAGTCCGACCAATATTTCCGGGAACACTCCGAGCGGAAACACCACCGTTGCCGCAAGCCCGCTCAAAAGCAGTGCCTCCCGGCAGAAATAGATATATTCCGCGGTGGCATCACCGGGCAAGTGAAAGAGTTCCCGGATGTAATACATTCCAACAAAGGTCAAAGGCAATATCAGCAGCGCCATACTGACGTGACTGAAAAAGATACTGGAAATGGTATGATTGAACTTTTCAATATCCTTTTTATACAGCTCTGTTGCCGTCACTTTCTGCGCCGCCACACCGAAGCCGAGATCAAGGAGAAGCGCGTAGGAAAAAAAGCTCCACAACATGACCCACAACCCATACTGAGCTTCGCCCAGATGACTGATGAGCCAGCGGGTGACAAGGATTCCCTGCACCAAACGTACAAACATGGAAAAGTAGTTGGTTACAGTGTTTTTGAAAAATGGAATTTTCATAATTTATCAGCGCTTTCTATCATAAAGTTAAAATAATCAGCCACATTTTCCACCTTCTTCGGAAGGGGAGAGTTGGAAAGCATCACCGCAAACGAGTGTTCGTCTTCCGGTGCAAAACCGTGCATACCGTTCAGCGGTTTTGCCCCCATATCCGAGGGGACGATTTGAATACCGGCATCGAGCAGGAATATGGCATCCCCGAAAATACGGTCAGCACGGTAAATGCCATATTTTATCTCCTCATCTTTACTTAAAAAGTGTCCGGGAAAATCCGCCATCAACGCTGAAATAACCGCTTCAGCTTTTTCATTGAGATAATAAAATCTTGCCATCGTTGAATCGTAACACGCTCCGTAATCTTTTCCGAAAACCAGACCGCACTTTTCCACAGCTTTCATAACATCCACACTTCCGGCAAGCGGTGTCATGCCGTGATCGGATATAATGGTAAAATGCACATTTTCAGCATATTCCTCTGCTTTACGGTAAAGATGTTCGATCTGCCTTCTGATTTCATCAAGTTTTGCCGTGATCGCCGGAACATCACTGATTTTATCGTGGAGAACGCCATCGAAACTGGCTGTATAGACAAAGAGGAAATTTTTTCCTTCTTCAATGGCTTTTTCGGCGGCGATGTAATTTTTCTCATCGCTCAAATGCCAGTCGGAAATATGGAAATCCACCTCTTTTTTGCTCAGAACATCATGCAAATTGGCAATATTTTCCATGCCGCCGGAAACAAACAAGTCGCGTTTCTCGCAGTAATCGACATATTTGAATTTCCAAACCGGCATCCGGTAAAGCTGAAAATATCCGGTGAATCCATATATTTTTTTCAGCAGTTTCGACAAATGGTGGCGCACACGTCCCCGGTTCCAGAAACTTTCCGGTTTAAAGAGCCATGCCAAACGGGAGATGAATTTAAATGGCGACGCATCCGGCGCAAAACGGAACAAGCCCAAGTGTCCATGCTCCGCCGGAGTTTTCCCGGAAAGTATGGTCGGAATGGCACTGCTGGAATAACCGAACTGCATATTTATTTTTCGACGTTCCGGCAGAAGTTCCGTCAAAAATTTATGATCATTGACGATCTTCCAGCCCAGAGCATCTATAAATAAAAATATTTCAATGGTTTTATGTTTCATATCCACCTCACGGCAATGCCCGGTAACCGGGGAGTTTACGGAAATCTCCGGCAGGCTTGCGATTTTTCAGTTCTTTTGAGGGCAGTTCCGGTTTTTCCAGAAGGTAACCCGTGGTTACAGCCGCCGGAGCGATCGTCTCCCAGACACTGTATTCACTTGCCGGGACACTCAAAAACTCCAAATTGACATATCTGCGGAAAATCGGCAGTTTATCAGCAAATTTCCCATACACCATTTTTACCGCGTTGCGGTCAAGCCCGAAAGTGTTGCCGTAAGGGGTGATCCCCGGCACAAATTCGCCTATGTTATCGGCATAACTTACCAGATCAAGGAAAACTGCCGGATAGATTTTCCCCAGTCCACTGGTCATACTTCTCCCCAAGGGATTGGCTCCGTTGTGGAAGTCGTTGGCAAGATATGCTCCATTCAGATATTTTTCTTTTCCGGTAAGTTTATGAGCGGCGATCAAAGTCACAGCACGGCGCAGCGGATGATAATTGCCCCACGCCATAGCGTGTACCCATCCCGCATTATGTGCATGCCACAATGTACGGTAAGGATAGGCATTTTCCTGATTTTCAAGCATCTTATCAGCATCGCGCAGAATGACTTTGCGGTATTCGTCTGCAACAGGACCAAAAAGCATCATCCAGGTTAAAGGCGACCACTTCCAGAAATCTTTGCGGAACGCTTCTCCGGCTTCGGCGGTACTGCGGAAAACAATCTGCCGTGCAACATCATTCCCGGTGAGCAAGTACCAGTTGAGCGCATATTTTACGAAATGTTCCTGTGCAAGTTTTGCTTCTTCCCGGTAGTAAATAACTTTTCCGTTGTACTGGAATACCGCTGCATGGCGGTTTTTATCATTCAGGGCAAACTGCCA
>JAFTRX010000095.1 GCA_017462015.1 Lentisphaeria bacterium | reverse complement strand
TTCCGCAAAACCTCTGCCAAAGCAAAGAAAGAGAGTTTCTCCGATATTGTCCGGGAAACCTGGCACGACTTTCTGGATATTTGCATTTTTACGACCTTGCGTTTCTCACAAGACCGCATTTATTGCGGAATTGCATTATCCGGTTGGATTTTTTACAGCGTCTTTATTTTTGCCGGAATATTTCTGTTTGCGGTGTACCCGCAGAGCCATCCCGATACTCCGGCATTGTGGCTTGGCGGTGGAGCATTTCTGTTTTTAATTGGTTTTGTTATTCTGCTTGGAAATTTGCTCCGCAAGCGAGCGAAAATTGAAAACGGTATCTTTTATCCGGATGCCGATTACGGCAAAGAACCGTTTCCCGTGAGTGAAATAGAGTGTATCTGGATCAGGAAAGACAATATGCACTGCCAGTTGGGAGTACTCCATCGGGGAGATTTCAGTTTGCTGGCAATTTACCCCAGTGGTCAAGCCTTGAAACACGGCTGTAAATTGGCTGAATTGTGGAATAAACCGTTGAAATTCGGTGACCGATACCGGAAAATTGCCAAATCACAAATCCTGATGACGGCGTTGATGCTGCCGTTTTTATTCTTTTTTCTGTACGGATACAGGAATACCATTCCGAAATTACAAGCTCTGACAATGCTGTTTATAGGGACTCTCTTTGTCATCGCAATTTCCAAGCGGCTCTATGAATTGATTTTGGGAATGATATATAAAAGTGCTGATTCAAGTGCAAAGAAAACCAATCGAAAGTCGATCTTTGGGAAAAATAAACGATGGTATTGCGGAGATTCCAGTTACAGTTCACACCGGCTGATCTTTTCCGAAGACAGAATCACAGTCCGACCGTCCTGGTTGCGGGTAGTCGTTTTCAGCGGCTATGGCACATCATTGGGGATGATATGTTCTCTTTGTCTGCTTTCGGCTTCTGCTATCCGCCAGTATGGGGAGATCGTTTTCTGCGTAATTGCTTTGTTATTTGTCGGCATATTGTTATCATATTTGTTTTTGAGGTCTTATCCGGAAATTGATTTTAAGAATGGTGTTTTTTATCCTTACGGCAAACGGGGAAGTATTTTCCGTAAAAAGTTTGTGGCTATTCCACTTGGAAATGTATCGGCAATCGACTTGGAACATCATTCCTATATTTCAAGAAAAAATTGTTTTGAATGTTTTACATTACTGCTTGTTGTGCCCAATGGAGGTCGTAATTATCGCTATATGCTTCTCAATCACGGTGATTACCCGACTTTTATGACTGACGCTGAAAAATTAAGTAAGCGTCTGGCTTTGCCGCTGCCGGATACAGATTTGGAGGATTTCAACAGCAAAAACATAAGGCGTTTCACTTATATTGCTCTGCTCGTTTACCCTTTGTTTATTTTTATTGCGGTGGGGCACATGAACCTTGCGTTCCGGGAGAAAAACCTGTTTTTCATTGTACTTATGGTGATAGTTCTGGCAAGTTTGATTTATAATCTGTTTAAGATAGCACAAGCACTTAAAGGAAAATAAACTGTGAATGACGAAACATTATTTGCCGGAGCGTTGATTTATTTGCTTTGCCTGCTGGGATTTCTGATTCCGTTGAAACGGATTCCCAAGGTGTGGCGTTTGGTGATTTTTACGGTTTTCTGTGCGGTAAATATTGGTTTTGCTTTTATCTGCCGTTGCTTTAATTTCATCACTTTCCATCTTCAATCCGGCGAACGGGCGTTGAAATTCTTTACAGAATTATCTGAAGAACTTGCCCACAGTACCATGAGCATTGAATATCTGCCAATGCCAAGTTATACTGCAAGTATCATTTGGGGGATCATCTCGCTGCTGGTGGTGATCGCCGGATTTGTGGTTCTGGGATTAAAAATCCGCTGGTACAGTTGGGTGACTACCATTGCTGCGCTGTTTTGTGCGTCTGGCATATTGGATATACAAACGCCTCATTCAGAAATGCGGTATATAAATGATTCAAACACCTTGCGGAAAAAGACCTATCTTCTTATTGAGCAGAAACGCAAAGAAAAAGTTAGCAACAAGCAGATATCCGAAGCAATCAAGGCAAATTTGAAAGATTTCCGCTATACTTACGAAAACCGCGAGGATGAAAAAGAATCATCCGAAAAAATCCTGACCGCCATAAAAAATTTGCAGCCGGAAACGAAAATGGAGGCAACAGAACGATGAAAAATACAATATTACTGTTGGCTGGCATTTTAATATTTTGCACTTCCTGTAAATATTTGAATAAAACATGTTCTTATTCCGATTTGGAGATAGAGACCAATACTATCGGTTTATTAAAAATTCCTTTAAGTGAAAGTGGAATAAAATCATACAACTCATGGCTCAATGACCAACACGCAAGATGGCAATTAGGTTGTGGTTTAGATGAAGAATATGATGAGGAAATGAAATGGAGAGAGGATAACAGTAGACAGGCGAGCATCATCCTGGCTGAAAAATCTTATGTGTATGTTTATCAGGAAATAAAATTTGCTGATAAAAACTATTACTTGTATTTGAAAGATGGCTACATTATCATTGTGAATAAAGAAAGCAAAAAGCGTGTTGAAAAATTTTCGATAGGGAAACGAACATATGGTTTTTTTGCAAAAGAGGTAATGTTGAAAGACAAACCTTATTTGGTTATTATTACATATTACCCAAGTTGGAGAACAAACACATCTGTTCTTATTATTCTGGACTCGGATTTCAGTATCGTTTATAAAGAAATTCTAACATCTGTAAAATACAGCTACGGTGGTGATATCGGCAGTATAAATTCAGACAAGTTCGGAAATTGTATTATTGTTAAATCGAACAATGAGTGGCGGCGGTGGGAGTGGAACGAATGGCAGAAAATCAATGGTGATTGGGTTTATTATCTGCCAAAAAATCAGGAGAATAGCCAATGAAAAAACTTTTATTGATAATTTTGTCGGTGGTGGTCGTTTCTTCTGCATTTGCCGAGGAGTTTTACAGTAAAGGTGTGATTCCCGGTTGGAAATTTGCCCCGGTACAAGTTGGAGCCGGTATTTTTGAATCGGCAAATTTATTTGATGCTGATTCGGTTGCGTTACTCTCTATCGGACTTTTGGGAATACAACAATATTCTTCCATCATTTCAGTTGGCGGCATAACTGAATTGAAAAATAATTACGGCATTCAACTTTCCGCAGCATCGCTTACTGACCGCAATTACGGCCTGATGCTCAGTTCATATCTGAATGCTACCTGCGCAAATGATAATTACGGTATAAAAATCGGCTTATTCAATATGTCCGGGAAATATGACAAACTTCAACTGCTGGGAATCGACTTCTTTGATTATCTGCAAGTCGGGGTCTTCAATGCCAACAATAGAGATAATATTCTGCAAGTCGGGGTCTTCAATGCCAACAATAAAGATAATATTCTGCAAATCGGAATTTTCAATGAAACCTTAAACGGTGGAGTCCAGATCGGATTATTGAATTACAATGAAAATGCCCTTATCAAATGGCTGCCGTTGGTCAACTTCAGTTTTGGAGGGAAAGAAAAATGACTGAAAATAATACAATTTTAAAATCCGGAAAGCTGGCGTTGTTCTATGCTTTGACCACCGGATTTCTGGCGTGGGTCGCCGGGTGTGTGCTGGTATTTGTCTGGGTGGGCTTGACAGGAGTTCCGCCAATATCAGCAATGTTCCGGATGTTTCTATATCATTACCTTTATTTTTATTTGTACTTTGCCATTATTGCAGTTTTTTACTCCGGCTGGCTTTACTGTTATCTGCTGAATATCCGGCAGGCACGCAAAAGGGCGTTTTGGGGCTTGATTATGATATGCACTCTATCGGTTATCCCCTGTGGAGTATTGTATGAAGTGCAAGATATGCTTCATGGTTTTTATCCGGAATACAGTATATTTACAAAACTGTTCGGACACTTGGAAGATTGGTTTTTTGTCGGATATTTTATCATTCTGACTTCGCTGCCGGTAACAATTCCGGCTGTTTTCTGCTTTTTCTTTGTCAACAAAAAAGTTGCTCTGTTATTCGACAAAGAATATAAACCGGCAATTTATCGCAAATTGGCAAAATGGCATCAGGAACACCCGAAAAGTTTTTTTATTACTGCCGGTACTGGTTTGTGGATACTGTTTTTTGCCGCGGCTATGTGGAGTTTTGAATTTGACCGCGAAACATCTGTCTGGCGAAATATGATTTACATTCCGCGCGGCAGTTTCAACCCTTGGCTGTTTCTCGGACTTCCTTTTCTTATTGGAATCGGCGCGGGATTGAGCGGATTGATTTATCTCTTGAAATTCATCAATCGGAAATTGGCGTGGGCAGTTCTTTTATTTACTGTTTCAATACTCTCCGGGTGGGCAATTTGGGAAAACTTGCCGCAAAACCGCTTTATCTATGCGCTGGGAAATGCATATCACAAAGGAATGAGATTAGAATCATTGAAAACTTTTCACAGTTTCAACAATAGTGATGAACTCATTGCCGGGAAATTTTACAGCTCCAAAGAACTGATTTGTGATCAGGCATTGAAAGTTTCACCAAACCGTGCTGTAATATTGAAAAAAGTTGGAGATAATATTTACGAATTTGAAAGCCGCTTTGATTCCGGCAGAAGGCAGTGTGGGGATTTTGAAAAGACAGAGAAATGGACTGTGGAAAAATGATCGTATCGGAAAAAGACTCCACTTGGACAAAGATAAAATGGTATATCGTATGTTTTGTCGGCAGTATTACCATCCTTGTACTGCTTGGCGGCGTACTGCCTTTTCTTGTTATAAAATATTGCAGCACGATTGTTGGAGGAATCCTTTTTTTGCCCTGTTTCTGGGTGGCAATAAGACTTTGTTTTATGCTTGAAAATTATATTGGGATTGGCTGCTCTCTGCAAAATCCGAATCGCCGCAATCTTGTCCGGGTATTTCCGGACGAATGGACTCTTCCCTGGATGCGTCCGGCAGAAACAAAGAGTAAAAAACGTGATGCCGGTACGTTCAAGTTACATAAAAAACGCTGAAGCACTTCTTTTGTTCCCGGCGGAAAATGTAAATACCGGAATACCCTTTCAGCAGTTTGTTTTTTTATTATTTTAAATTGACAAACACGTCCGGAGAAGCTATATTATCACTGAATTGACAATTTTCTACATTGAATATGGAGTTGCTTATGGACAAAGAACAGTTTGCGGCAAACGCTGCTCTCTCCGGCCGTCTGGCGGCAGAGGGTATGGTACTTCTGGAAAACAAAGATAACTGTCTCCCCTTCCAACCGGGATGCCGGGTGGCTTTATTCGGTCCCGGTCAGATCAATATGACCGACGGCGGAACCGGTTCTGCCAGGGTTATGACCGCTTACGTCATCAATCCTCTGGAAGGGCTCACCCGCGCGGAGAACGATGGCAAAATTTTCATCGACCGCGAACTTAAGGAACACTACACCTCTGACATCCAGTTTGTCCCTTCCCGTGAAGATATTGCCGCCGCCGCCGGCCGCAACGATACGGCGTGCCTTTTCATCTCCCGTAATGCCGGTGAAGGCTCTGACCGTAAAGATATCCCCGGAGACTTCCGTCTGTCCGAAGCTGAAGAACAACTTATCGAAGCCCTCGCCGCTTCTCCTTTCAAAAATGTGGCAGTCGTTGTCAACTCCGGCGGAATGATCGATCTCAGCTGGTTCAAAAAATATGCCAACTTCAAATCTTTGCTGTTCATCTGGCAGCCGGGTATGGAAGGCGGACTTGCGGTCGCCAATATCCTCTGCGGGGTTATCAATCCTTCCGGCCGTCTGGTGGACACCGTTGCCGTTTCTTGTGATGCGTGGCCTTCCACCGCTGAATTTCAAACCTCCCAGCGCCGCTTGAATTACTCTGAAGATGTCTATGTCGGCTACCGTTATTTTGAAACCATTCCCGGGATGAAGGAGAAAGTGCTTTATCCTTTCGGTTACGGACTATCCTACACCACGTTTGAAATCAGCGATACCGCCTTGCAGTGCGATGGCAACACCGTTACCGTCAGCGGATGCGTAACCAACACCGGTAGCCGTCCGGGACGGGAAGTTATTCAGTGTTACGTTTCCTCTCCCGGTAAAAACCGCCCCGCCATCGAACTGCGCGCCTATACCAAAACTCCGGAGATCGCTCCCGGAAAGAGCGTACAGGTCGAGTTGAGTTTCCCCTTCAATGATCTCTGGAGATTTGATGAAGACGGCGAGTTCGCCGCCCCCGGCAGTTTTGTGGTTGAAGCCGGGACGTATACTTTCATGCTCGGAAAATCCGTCCGCGACACCGTTATCGCCGGAAAATACGAACTTGCCCAAAACCGCATCACCGGAACCCCCGGCAACATTTTCCGTCCGGTCCCCCCCAGTCTGCTGCAGGCCGACGGTTCCAGAAGATTTACCGGCGGTATGGAAAAAGTCATTGAACCGGAAAATATCACCACCTGGAATCTGGAACCCCAGCCGGTCGTCTTTGATCCGCCCATCATGCTGAAAGATGTTGCCGACGGCAAAGCGTCGATGGATGATTTTGTTTCCCAGATGAGTTTGCGTGATTTGATGGAACTCTGCCACGGACAGCCTTCCGCAGTGCCGCGTTCAACCGGTGGTATCGGTAACCTTGCCAAGTTCGGAGTCCCCAATGCGCAGACCGCCGATGGTCCTGCCGGTATCCGCTGGTCAACGCCGATGACCTGTTTCCCGTGCGCAACTCTTATCGCCTGTTCCTGGGACGATGAACTCAAAACCGGCATGGGACGCGCTATGGGAGCTGAAGGAGTCAACAGCAATCTGGATATCCTGCTCGCGCCCGGACTCAACATTCACCGCAACCCGCTGTGCGGAAGAAACTTTGAGTACTTTTCCGAAGACCCGCTCATCGCCGGAAAGAGTGCCGCCGCACTGGTCAGAGGAGTGCAGTCAGAGGGCATGGGCTCCACGATAAAACATTTCGCCGTGAACAGCCGGGAAAATCAGCGCAAACGTTGCGACAGCATCGTTTCCGACCGGGCATTGCGGGAAATTTATCTGCGCGGTTTTGAAATCGCCGTCCGCGAAGGCAAACCGTGGTGCATCATGAGTTCGTACAATCTGCTCAATGGTGTTTATACCGCCGAAAGTCAGCCGCTGCTGTCGCGGTTGCTCCGCGAAGAGTGGGGGTATGATGGTATCGTGATGACCGATTGGGTCACCACGACCACCATCGCCCGGGAACTCTGGGCAGGCAATGATGTAAAAATGCCGATGTATATCCGCGACGAATACGAAGCGGCACTTTACTCCAACCGTTACAACAATATGCCACGGGCAATCATTGAACGCAGTGCCAGACGGGTGCTGAATATGATCATGAAAACCCGCTGCTTCAAAGAACAGCGGTTCCCGGAATATCACCCGATCCCGGCGGACGGATGCAAATTTGACGGTCAGTTGATCGCCGGAGTGAATCAGGGCAATACCTTTATTGTCCGTTCTGCGGATAATGATGGAGGATACGTCCACACCCGCTTGCGGTGGAGCGGTTCCCGTGCCGGAGCTGAACTCACTTATCTGCTGGATTTTGAAAAAGAGGGAAATTACGCCTTTGAACTGCGTATAGCCTCGCCGTCCCAAACCCTTTCCGCCGAATTGATCATCGACGGAGAGATCGCGGCATCCTGCCCGCTGGCTCCGACGATGAAAGATAACGGAGGGGACGAAATCGGAGACAGCTGGAATCAGTGGGATATCAGAAAAGGATTGAAAGCATATATCAGCGCCGGGAAACATGAAGTTCATATCAACTTCCGCGATCCGAAACTGATCGGATGCAGTTTCAATTACTTCAATATTTGCCGACTGCCGGAGTGATATCCGGCTCGACATAAAAAGCTGTAATAAACGCAAAGGTGCTGTTGCAAAATATTAGTTTTTGCAACAGCACCGTTTTCGTATTCGCAGTCTTTAGTCGACTGCTCAATTTGCATGAAAACAGATTAATTCTGTCTGCCTTCAATGGCTGCAAGCAAAACACCACCCGCGAGCAGCAAATAGGGATGAAGTTGGCACTGTGGAGAAATCCGTACTGCCAGCTTGAATACAAACGGATTAAAAAACTGACCATAACTGGCAAGTGGCGCATCGGATGAGCCGAGAATATATTGCTGAGGAATCAGATTGCACAGAAAGCGACGAATCAACGCGAGCCCCCCCCCAACGCTCTCCCCGTCAGCATTCTGAGGACAGTTGTTTATCTGCAGTAAGAATGATCGCAGCATTTTTTTATTTGTAATTGCAATAATATCCTATCCGCAAACGTTGTATATATGTGATCCATTGTAACAAGGAGATGTTGTTATGTTCAAAATTCACATATTTTTACTTTTCTTTTTTACTGTCTGTTGCGGACAGAATGTTTTAGCAACAGCCGACTGCGATGAATCAGGAGTATGCAACTTGCCTGGGGCATCTTCCGAAACAGACAACGGTGTTTTGTCTCCAGTCGGGCTAAGCAGTATAAAAGCAATCAAACAACCGCAGCGGCTTAACACGCTCAACGGCAAAAACATTGCCATTGTCGGCGGCAGTTTTATGGCTTCTGTCACCCATCCGGAGTTAAAACGGCTTATCTTGCGCGATTATCCGGATGCAAAAATTTATGTATTGAGCGAAATCGGTTCTGCCGGTCCGTGGCCCGGTCCCGGAGTTATACGGCGGCAGAAAGACGATTTTATCCATAACTTGAAGCGTCTGAAAATTGATGCTGTTATTTCCGGCAACGGCGGTTGTGGATTGTGTACCCCAAAAGAGATGGGATCATGTATTGCGGCGGAATATTCCGGTATTCCCTCTGTTATGATCGCGGCTCCGGGATTTTCTGACCAAGCCAAACTTGCCGCCCGAACCGCAGGTGTGATGATACCGCGAATTGCCATATACCCCGGAGCATTTTCTGCCCACACCAGAGATGAATTGTTGAAAAATACCCGGAATATACTTTATCCTCAAATCGTCAAAGCTCTGACCGAACCGTTTTCTGAAACTGAAAAATCTTCTGTTAAATCCAATAATACGGCAAATGAAATTGTGTATAAAGGCAATCTGGATGAGATAAATCTTTATTTCACCCAAAACGGCTGGACTGATGGGTTGCCGATCATACCGCCGACTCCGGAACGGGTTGCAGAATTTTTGAAGTATACCGATTATAAACCTGACGATGTTATTGCTGCAATTCCGCCATCTTACCGGAAAGCGACAGCAAAACTTGTTGCCGTAAACGGCGTAATGGCAGGGTGTCCGCCGGAATATATGCCGGTTTTGATTGCGTTCACCCAAGCGATGTGTGACGGAGATTTCCGGCGTACATTGGCAAGCACTCATGCCTGGACTCCATATTGCTTCCTGAATGGGCCATTGGCGAGGCAGTTGGAACTTGATTGCGGACAGGGGGAAATTTCCAATATCCGTAATGCGAAAATCGGTCGTTTTATCAATCTTGCGATGCTTAATTTGGGCGGATACCATATCAAAGAAAACCGTATGGGGACATTCGGCTATCTTATGCCGTGGTGTCTGGTTGAGGATGATAAAGCTGCAGTAAATTTGAATTGGCGGCCATATCACATGCAACAGGGTTTCCAATTAAATGACAATGTATTGACTGCCGGTTCTGCACTTAACTGGGGCAACAACCTTGCTCCGGCGACAGCAAAGCCGCAAAAAATCATGGAACTTATGGCACAGGATGCGGTTGAAAAACAGCAGTTTGCCATTGGCAGCGGCACACCGTTTGTATATCGGGCAATGCTCATTACCGGTAATGTTGCCCGCGATCTGGCAAAAGGTTATAAAAGCAAAGAAAATTTGGAACAGGCATTAATTGCAACCGCCAGACAGCCATTGGATGCCAGAACTTATGCCAATTACTGGGCAAATCCCGGCAGCTCATTCAATGAAAATACTTACCCGTTACGCCGTCACGCTTACCGCATTGCCGGTAAAGAAAATGCCAAACCGACTGTCCCCCCGCCGTGGCTGACATGGACAAAGATAAAGACAATGGAAACTGTTCCTGTTATGCAACTGGGCAAAACAGCAATAATCATTACGGGAGATGCAAACCGGAACAAGACTATGTGTGTTCCCGGCGGTGGTTTTACATCAGTTAAAATTGAGCTTCCGAAAAATTGGGATAAACTTATGGAAAAAGCCGGATATAAACCATTGAAATCATTCTATTTGAAATCGCCCCTTACTCCATCAAGCAAGTCGCAGCAATTCAAAAATTACCGTCAACGCAGGAGTAACAATAACTTCAAGCGTTTCAGCTGCATCTAATTGGCAAACATATTTGTTGTGCGAGTGAAGATGTTTGATTTCACACAAGTGCCGGATTGCCTTGCCTGAAAGAGCGGATAGTGTCGGCGTATCAAAAAATATCATTGCAAACTTGACAACTGAGGATAATGGAATTATATTAGATGCAGTTTGGTTGCGCGCGCAACTTGAAATGAGGTAAAACAGCTTATGGCAATAACCAGCAAAGATATAGCAGAGATGGTCGGAGTCTCCCGGCAGGCGGTTTCTGCAGTGTTGAACGGACATCCGGAGAAGGTTTGTGCCGAAAAGAGGCGCAAGATCTTTCATATTGCCAAAAACACTCAGTACCGTCCCAATATGGCGGCGTTGAAACTTTCCGGTCACACCAAGCGAAAATTTGCCGTGATCGATACCGGTCTGTTTCCTCCGGTTCGGCTTTCGATTCTTGAAAATCTGACTGAATTGCTGGCTGAACGCGGCATCGATACCCGCGTCACTCCCCCCGGGGATAAAGGGAGCAAGATCCGCTCGCTCTACGATGGAGTTGCTGACGGAGCCTGCGTGGTTTTTACCGATTTGAAGCCGGAACTCTTTGACGTGAAAAATTTCCCGGCACCGCTGGTGATAATGGGTAATGCCAGTGAGGAGTGCGACATAAGTTTCGATTATGAAAACGGCGTGCGGATGGTGATAAAACACCTGAAAGAGGTTCACGGTCACCGGAAATTTGCTTTGATCTCAGCGGGTAAAGATGCCATCTCCTGCGGCAGAGAGCTGTTCCGGGGTTTTGAAAAAGTTCTGCCGGAGTTCGGCGGGAACTTTGACCGGGATTGCTACATCCCTGCGCACCGGATGCCGGATCCATCCGATTATGCGGCGATGCTGGTGAAAGAGAGAGGTGTTACGGCATTTCTGTGTGAACATGATGCTGCCGGTGCCAAGTTGATCGTCGATCTCCGGGTCCGCAATATCCGGGTGCCGCAGGATGTGGCGGTTATCGGTACGGGGGCATCGTTTATCAGTGAGTTGAGCGGCGTGCCGCTGACCTCCATCTATCTTCCGGCGCGGGAGTATGCTCAGAGAGCCTGCGATATCGCGCTGGAGAGGATGAATACCGGTACTGCTCCGGAAAAACGGGTCCCGGAAAAGATCAGAACGGGAATCTTTTTCGGAGGCAGCTGCGGATGTTCTCCTGCGGAACTGCCGCAGATGTACTGGGAAGCGGTGCCGATGTCGCTGGAAGATCAGGAATTTGAGATTTGTGAATCGACAAGATTCGATCAATTTATGAAATATGTGATTTTTTAACCCCCTAATTAAAAAAAGGAGAATTTGCTATGGAAAAAATTATGTCACAAAACACCGCCAGCTGGCGGGTAAAGCTGTTCAGCTTTACCCTTATCGAACTCCTCGTGGTTATCGCAATTATCGCTATTTTGGCGGCAATCTTGCTTCCGGCGTTGCAGAGTGCCCGTGAACGCGGCCGCGGTGCCAGCTGCATCAACAATTTGAAGCAGCTTGGTGCGGCGTTCCACTCTTACAGCAGCGACTACGACGGCTGGGCTCCGAGTCCGTGGAATCGCAAAACCGGTGCAACTGCGGTATCGCCATATATGTGGACAAATGCTTTGGCGTACAATGGTTATATTCCGGCAACATTCTGTGACCTCGGGCGTGTCACTGATTTGAGTAAAGTGAATGAAAAATACCGGAAGCAGACCGCTTTGCTCGCATGTCCTTCTACCGATATGAATAATCCCAGTACCAAAGGTTGGAACGCCGGTGCATCCGGTTATTCCAACGGTGATTACGGTGTGAATTTGGTTATTGACGGAGGATGGCTCAATTCCGGATTCTGCATGAAAACGGCAAAAAATCCATCTCGTATGGCGATGATCATCGACGGCAACAACTGGGTAATTCACAGTCTTTGCGCTCCCGGAGGAGCCACCAATAACGCCATCACCTTCCGTCACAAAAAGAGTGCCAATATCTGTGCTATCGACGGCAGTGTGAATCCGATCACCTATTCCGAAGCGATCAGTCCCGGTAAATCCGGCAGTTACTACAAGGTACTGAACAAAACTTTCAGATAAGGAGCGGTTGGAGAAATGAAACGCTGGACTCCGGTACCACCGGTTGAAAACAGAGAGTTCTGGGGGCGTATCGCTGCCACCGAGTATGGTAAAATGATGCTTGAGGATGCTGTGGAATACCTGGCAACTCCTCCGGTGGCCCCCCCTGAAGAACTCTATCGGGAATGTTTCGTCACCCGCGACCGTGCCAAATATGAGAAAGTTTATTTCCAACTCAAATATCAGACCCGTGCAATCGCTATCGGGGCTTTGCTCGACCCCCGGCCGGAGTTCATCAGGCGTTTTTCCGAAATTCTGGAAATCTTTGCCGGTATGAAGTCGTGGCTGCTGCCCGCTCATGACCGCTATCCGCACACGGCAATTCCGATGTCCAATGTCAATGGATTGACGGTTACGACCGATCTGGTCTCCATCGACAACGCTTCCGGCTTGAGTATCGCCATCGGCGCATTGGAAACTCTGCTGGATAAAGAGGCGGTGGCGAAATTCAAAAAAACTCTCGCCCGGCTCATCATCGATCCGCTCACATTGATCGCCCGCAACCGCCGCCCTTATGACTACTGGATGTTCCTCGATCATAACTGGAATGCGGTCTGCTACACCAATACCATATTGACCTTTCTGACGGCGGATGTCCCGGAAAAAGACCGGGATCTGGTGTTGGATTTTTCGCTTGAACACCTGAAACTCTTCCTGTCCGGCTTCAACGAAGACGGTTACTGTCGTGAGGGGCCCTCCTATTTCGGTTACGGCTTCGGGCACTACACCTATGTTTCCTGGGCACTCTACGAAGCAAGTGAACACAAAATAAATCTTTTTGCTTCAGAACGGGTTCAGCAGATTGCATACTTCTTTGAAAAGGTGATGTTGGGCGAACATCAGCTGCCGCTTTTCTGCGACTGCAACCCCAATATTTTCATCCGGCGCGACATGATGGAGATCCGGGATTATCTCATCGGCAAAATCCCGCACGTTGACTTTATGCCTTACCGGGTCGCAGAAACCGGACGTCCGCAGGATCTCAATATCGCCCAGCACTTTATGCTCATCGGCAACAGCAGCGGCTCCGGAATGCGCCCGATCAAACTTAAAGAATTTGACGGATTCCCCAAAACCGGTGTTTTTACTTTCCGGGGAGATGATTTCGCCTTGTGCATCAAAGGCGGACACAATCAGGAATACCACAACCACCACGATGTCGGCAGTTATGTTTTGGTCAAAGACGACAAGGCACTTCTGCTCGACCCCGCCGCCCCCCGCTACAACATGGACAGTTTCCACAGCAAAAATAGCCATCAGAATAAACTGCGCAACAGCTACGGTCACGCCGTGCCGGTGTGCGATGGCAATTTGCAAATGTTCGGACGTCAATCCGAAGCCATCGTCAAAGAATTCAATGACAACGGTGTTACCTACGATATGACCGCCCCCTATCGCAACACCCCGCTGACGGAACTGCTGCGAAAGGTGGATTTTGACCGGGCAAACCGCCAGATATCCATCACCGACAGTGCGAAGTTTTCCGAAAATGCCGACTTTGCGGTGCCGCTGATAACTTTCGGCAAATGGGAAGTTGTTTCACCCGGAATGCTCCGGATCTACCGCGACGGCGAATGGGAATTTTTCTGCAAAATTGATGCTTCGGCAGAATACGGAATCAGTGATGAACTCATCGATGATGATATTCTTTTTCCGGAACCGGTACGCCGCATCCTTTTCAGTTTCAAAGAAAAAGCACAGAATTTCAAAATATCAACCACTTTTATTATGGAGAAAAAATGATGAAAAAATTATTCATGGTCTTTGCCGCTATTTTCGCTCTGGCAACCGTCCGGGCGGAAAACAGCAACGTTATCCTCAACCTTGCCGGACCATTCAGCCAGAAAGGAATCCCCTCCAGCGTCTGGTCAACCTGGCGTACCAAAGTCGTCCCCGCCAAGCCCAACACCTGGTACCGGGTCAGTGCCGAGATCAAATCCATGATGAAAGGTACTCCGCAGGGTATGCTCCGTTTCCGGGTGCGGCAGGTGAAACAGCGTTCTGCCAAAGGCGGCGATGACAGTATTGTGTTTTCCAACATCCAGATCCTCAAACCGTCTATCCTTGACTACACTCCGTACAGCGGTGTTTTCATGACCAAACCCAACTGTATCGGTCTGCAGGTCTACTTCATTTTGAACAAAATCGACGGTTCCGCCCAGTTCAAAAACATCAAACTGGAAGAACTCTCCAAAGCAGAAGCCGACAAAATCATGGCGGAAAAACAGGTCGAACCGGCCTTTTTCTCCGCCCCGGCATACGCTTATACCGGCGAAAAATTCCTGCCGTGGGGCTACCGGATCAGTAAGTTATTTGTCGCCCCGGCAAAACTCCCCGCCAAAATCTCCTTTGAAGTCCCCGCCATCAAGGTCAAAGCGGAAGTCAATGCGGTCATGGACAAGCATTTCCACACCAAAGCATGGTTCAAAAATCCGCTCAAAGCCGGCAAATATAATGTCATCATGAAAGCATTTGATGCCAAAGGTGTCTGCGTCCTCGAACAGAAATCCACTCTGACCGTTTTCAACCGCCCCGATTACGGCAAGCGCCTTCCGGTCAAAAGCGTGGTGATCGACGCCGAAGGCAACACCGTTATTAACGGTAAGAAAACCTTCCTCAACGGCGTTTATCACGTCTACACCGAAAAAGAGACCCGGGAGATCAACTATCAGGGCTTCAATATCGTCGAAGCCTGGATGCCCAAACCGGAATCCTACAAAAAATTCCTCGATTATTGCGCCAAAAACAATATCTACGGCAACTGCGTGCTGAAAAAAATCACCGGAGAAAAACTGCAGAATCTGATGGCGGCAATCAAAGATCATCCCGCCGTCGTCAGCTGGGATATCGAAGATGAACCCTCCATCCGTAATATCACCCCGGAAAAACTCGCTCCCTGCGTTTCTGAAATGCGTGCATTCAACACCGGCAAACCTTTCCGGATCAGTTTCGCCAATGAGACCGTTATTCCCAGTTATAAACACCTTTGCGACATCGTCGCCGCCCACGAATATGTGATTCCCTTCGCCGGTCTTGCCAAAATGGGCGAAACTACCCGTATCATCGTCGGAAATTTCCCTGTTCCACGCAAGCACTCCCCGCAGGTCACTACCCAAAGCTGGATCCATTGGCACGATGAAACCCGCCGTCCCCAGACCGTGGAACAGACCAAAAGTCTTGCCTGGATCTCCATTGTCAACGGTGCAAAAGGTTTGTTCTGGTACAGCTTCCGGGATATCGGTTCCTGGGATTCCCGCTGGGTTCCCCATCTTTGGAGTACCTTCAAAGGTTTGAATGCGCAGATTTTTGAACTGGAAGATGTCATTCTGGGCAAGCGCACTGTCATCAAGTGCGCTCCTGCGACCGTTGAAGCTGCTGTTTTCACCAACGGCAAACGGACAGTCGTGATCGCAGTCAACACCGCCAAGTCGGCGGCAAACGTTTCCATGTCTGCCATCCCCGGCAAGAGTATGACCGAACTTTACGCCGACGGCGCAAAAGTCGCGGTCAAGGGGGGCAAGGCCGTATTCACCATCCCCGCTGAATCTACCCGCATATTTGAAGTAAAATAAATCACTGATAATTTCAGGAATAATTATGAAAAAATTTTTATCAATTCTTCTGGCACTTGCCGGAACCGTTGTCATGGCTGACAATGTGATTTTCAGCCGCAATGAAACCTTTACCATGACCGGGAAAATCAATGACCGGTATGTCCGCTGGCGCAGCAAAGAGTTTCCCGCCGAACCCAATACCTGGTATCGGGCAAGCGCCGAAATCAAGTGCGCGATGGAACCAACTGAGGGCAGATTGCGTTTCCGGGTCCGCAACGTTGCCAAAGACGGCAAAAGTATCGTTTATGCCAATCCGGCGGTGCTGAAGCCGGTGAAGCTGGACTTTACCACCCATTCCGATATCTTTATGACCAAGCCGAACTGCGCCCGGCTGCAGATCTATTTCATCCTCGACCGGATCAACGGCACCGCGCAGATCCGCAATGTCAAAATTGAAAAGGTCTCCCCGGCGGAAGTGGAGAAGATCCTCGCTGCCAAACGGGTGGAACCGGCATTTTTCTCCCCGCCGGTATTGGCGTTCACCGGGGAGCGTTCACTTTTCTGGGGATACCGGGTCAGCGCTGCGTTTGTCGATCCGAAATTGATTCCGGCAACGATAACTTTTTCCATCCCGCAACTCAAGATCAATGCCAAAGCCAAGGTCAAAATAAACGATCATGTCAAAGTCTGGGCGCGTATCCCGCGCCCCGTAAAACCGGGCAAGTATCCGGTCATAATGAAGGCGCTGGACAAAGACGGCAAGGTGCTGCTGGAAAACCGTTCCGTTTTCACCGTGGTCGACCGCCCCGCTTACGGCAGCCGTTTCCCCGTGAAAAGCGTTGCCATAGATGCTGACGGTAATGTGCTGGTCAACGGTAAAAAAACGTTGCTCAACGGCATTTATCACGCGCACAATCCCAATGCCGCAAAAAATATTTCTTACGCCGGATTCAACGCCGCGCAGACCTGGGCGGCAAAACCGGCATCGTACAAAAAAATCCTCGATGTGATGGCGGCAAACAAAGTCTATGCCAACTGCGTATTGAAGTATATCAGCGGCAAAAAACTGGATGATTTGATGGGTGTCATCAAAGAGCATCCGGCGATCCTCTCCTGGGATATCGTCGATGAACCGGCGATCCGGAACATCACTCCGGCAAAGATCATGCCCTGTGTCGATCAGGTGCGTAATTACAAGAGCGGCCGTCCGCTGCGGATAAGTTTCTCCGATCCGACTGCAGTAAAGAATTATCAGAAGTGCTACGATATGCCGGCTGTCCACAAATATGTTCTGCCCTATGACGGCGTTGCCGCAATGGGACGGGTGATGCGGCAAGTCGTGGCAAGCTGCGCTCCCGGACAGTCGCCGCAGATCACTTTGCAGAGTTGGGTGCATTGGTACGATGAGACCCAGCGGCCGCAGACGGTGGCACAGACCCGGAGTATTGCTTACATTGCGCTGGTGAACGGAGCTAAAGGGTTGTGGTGGTATCACTATCCGACAGCGTACAAGATCCCGCATGTCTGGGGCGCGATGAAGCAGCTCAATGTCGAACTGTTTGAGCTGGAAGATGTCATCCTCGGCAAACGGACGATGCTGACCAGTACGCCGTCGATGGTGGAAAGTGCCGTTTTCACCAACGGCAAACGCACGATCGTTGTCGCGGTCAACACCGCTAAAGCCGCGGCAAACGTCTCCATTTCTGCCATCCCCGGCAAAAATATGACCGAACTCTATGCTGATGGCGCGAAAGTCGCGGTCAAAGGGGGCAAGGCGGAATTTTCCATCCCAGCCGAAACTACGAGGATTTTTGACGTTACGGAATAATTTATGGGTACTGTTGATAAAAATTGCTGGATGCGCGATCCGCAGCATCTCGATGAACCGTTGAATCCGGTGGTCTGTTTCCGCCGTGATTTCACTCTCTCCTCTGCTGGAAATGTCAGAATAACGGTTGCCGCTCTCGGTGTTTTTGACTTGTATCTGAATGGTGAAAAACTCACAGGAGAGGAATTGTTTGCTCCCGGTTGGCACGATTACCGTTTCCGCACCGGAAAGCGCTCTTATTCTGTCGTGCTGGACAAGGGTACGCACACTGTTTCCGTGCTGCTCGGTTCCGGATGGTATGATGGCAAAATCGCAGGTAAGGACCGGAAAAATCCGGCTCTTTTTATCGAACTTCTTCTACCGGACGGTCAAACTGTTTCTGCCGATACGCTCTGGCAGTGCGCCAATGACGGTCCGTATATTTACAGCGATATTTATGACGGCGAAAAGTACGATGCCAACCGCCAGTGGCAGAATTGGCATGCTCCGGAACTCTGCTGCTTTGATGTTGCTCTCGAAGAACCGTCCGCTGAACCGGTGTGCAAGATCAAACGCTATCTGCCGTTGAGTATTCGCCGCGGTATCGTCGATTTCGGTGCGAACATTACCGGGCGTGAGGTGCTGCGTTTTACTGCGCCGCAGGGAAGCGTGATCACCATCCGCCATGCCGAAGTACTCAATGCCGACGGTTCTCTTTACACGGAAAACCTTCGTAAATCCAACTCCTGCAACACCGTTATCGCCACAGGAAACCCCCAGGTCTATGAACCGCTTTTCACCTTTCACGGTTTTCGCTATTTGGAAGTTGCCGGTGTGGAGGAATTCGAGGTGGAGGCGTGGTCGATACGTTCCGGCTACCGGATGCATCTGGACTTTGATTCATCAAGCGGACTGCTCAACCAGCTGGTCAGAAATATTTCTTTAAGCTGGCAGGATAACTCACTTGCGGTCCCCACTGATTGCCCGCAGCGGGATGAACGGGTCGGCTGGCTCGGTGATGCGCAGGTATTTATCAAAGCCGCGGCATATTTGAGCGATTGTACGGCATTCTTCCGGAATTGGCTCAAAGATGTCCGGCTCCACTGTTCGCCGGATGGGGCGTTCCCTATCGTCGCGCCGTTTCTGACCAGGTTTGAGTATTACAATGTTGCCGGCTGGTCGGATGCCGGGGTGATTTGCCCCTGGGTGCTTTACGAATTTACCGGAAATTTGGAGATACTGCGGGAAAATTACCCTGCGATCCGCGCCTTTACCTTGCTGCGCAGACGGAATTTTGAAGCCGGTACTCTCCCGGAAGCACGCTTCGGTGATTGGCTCAATCTCGATGATCCGACTTCGCCGGAGCTTATCGGATGTGCGTATTTGTGCTATTCAACGGAATTTGCCGCCCGCTGTGCCGCCGAACTCGGCGAAACTGCCGATCAGGAGATGTTTGAATCTTTTCTGGCCCGGTACAAGCTCTATTTTCAGAAAAATCTGGCGTCCGGCATGGTTTCGCAGACGGCATTTGCTCATGCGCTTCACTTCAATCTGCTTGAAAAGGAACAAATCCCTTCTGCAGTCGATGCGCTTGTGCGCCATATCCGGGAAAAAAGCAATACCCATCTTGCCACCGGATTTCTGGGAACACCCTATCTGCTTCATGCGCTTTCCGGGCACGGACACGCTGACCTCGCATGGGAATTGCTGGAACAGACCACATATCCCTCGTGGCTTTTCCCGGTGCTTAATGGTGCGACTACCATGTGGGAACATTGGGACAGCTGGACACCGGAACGCGGTTTCAAAGACCCCAATATGAACTCATTCAACCACTACGCTTACGGAGCTGTTCTCGATTGGATCATCGGTTTCGCCGCCGGTATCAAGCCGGATATGGATATCGACCCTCATCCCGGTGGTACGCTTGGATTCATGAAAGTTACCTTCAAAGGGCTTACGGTATATTGGGAAAAAGTTGCTGACGGAGCTTACCGCTGCGAAATCACGGTTCCGGAAGATGTTCCGGCTTTTTTCCGGGGAGAAAAACTCTCTCCCGGTGTGCATGAATTCATTCTTTAATCTATTTTCAGCCGACCGCGACAGACCGTTTTGAACGCATTACCGCGCCACCAGTGTGCATGAATTCAAAATTGCCATGAACTCGACCGGCGGCAATCTCGCTTGTTCCTGCGAGCCTTTTCTGCGGACTCAGCTTCGCCTTGAAAAAACTCACATTAACGTCGCGACCGGCGGATGGATCGTGCGGCAAGGTTGCGGGTAAATCAAGGCGGCAACGAAGGAGTGGACTACTGTCCACGACTGAGTTGGCGTCCGACGATTTGCCCGTAAGATTGCCCACGAGGCGCCGCCGTCTTGTTATTCGCAACGGATAGTTGCGGAATGCGCATGACCGTCAAGCTGCTCCATCATGCCGAAGCGGTGGGCGATTTCAGCTTCACGTTTAACTGCCTCTTCACTGTATTGTATCAAACTTGTCCGGCGGAAGAAACTTACTGTTTCCAGACCGTTGAAACGTTTGGCGCTTCCGGCTGTCGGCAGGACATGGGATGGACCGGCACAGAAATCGCCGATGGGTTCCGGAGTCCATTGACCGAGGAAAATTGCCCCGGCAGCGGTAAGTTTTTTCGCCAGAGCTTCCGGATTTACGGTATGGATTTCCAGGTGTTCCGGAGCGTAATCGCTGGCGATTTTCGCCGCCATATCACGGTCGGAAGCGTAGATGAGGAAGATGCCGTTGGCAAGAACTTTGTCAATGGTTTCCTGACGCTTCAACGTATTGCGCTGACGGTAAAGTTCAGCTTTCACCTTGTCGATGAGTGATTTGTCGGTCGTGACCATGACGGCGTGTTCCAAACCGCTTCCATGCTCCGCCTGACTGAGCAAATCTGCGGCAACAAAATCTGCTCTTGCGCTGTCATCGGCGATGACCAGGATTTCGGAAGGACCGGCGACCAGGTCGATGCCGACTTCACCGTAAAGCAGTTTTTTGGCGGCGGTAACGTAAGCATTGCCCGGGCCGCAAATTTTTTCAACTTTCTTTATGCTTTGGGTTCCCAGCGCAGCGGCGGCGACACCGTAAACTCCGCCCAGACGGCAGATTTCAGTGACACCGGCTTGCAGCATGGCATAAAGCACCGCCGGATGCATATTTCCCGGCGGGGTGATGGCGACGATCTCTTTGACACCGGCGGCGCGGGCGATACCGGCAGTATGGAGAACAGTCGAAACGAGCGGCGCAGTGCCGCCGGGAATATAAACACCGACCCGATCCATGGGGGTGAATTTTTCACCGGCTTTAACGCCTTTGCGAATGGTTTTCATCCAGTTGCGCGGCTTGGTCAAGCGGGCAAATTCCATAATCTGCTTCAGCGCCTGCCGGATAGCTTTCTTATCTCCGGCGGGCAGCGTGGAAGCGATCGCCTTTGCTTCTTCCAGCGGCATTTTGAATTCATCGGCAGTGAGCTTGGCATGGTCAAATTTTTCAGCGAACTCAATTAATGCCGCATCGCCGCGGCGCTTGACTTCAGCGATGATCTGCCGTGCAGATTCTTCTGCGGCAGGCGGAAATGCCGGGCGGTCGTACAACAGTTGAAGCTGTTGTTCAAAATCCGGCGTACCGTAAATAATTTTTTTCATGGAAAGCTCCCTGTATGATGTCGCGCGGTAAAAGCTTACAGCGCAAAGATTTCGTTGTCAATAAGTCTGGTTGTTCCGAAGAACGCGGCGGCGGCAAGTATCACCTGGCGGGTATTGGCATCCGGAGATAACATGGTATCGCAGTCGAGGATCTCGATATAATCGACACGTCCCCCGGCGGCGGTCACAGTGGCAACAGCTTCCTCCAGAGCCGGAGCAAAAGCTTTCTCTTTCTGGATACGCGCTTTTGCCGCCAGCAGTGAGCGGTGGATGGAGAGTGCCCGGGTGCGTTCATCGGCGGAAAGGTAACGGTTGCGGGAACTGAGCGCCAATCCGTCGGCATCGCGCACCAGCGGTGCCGGAATGATCTCCACCGGGAAGTCCAGATCGCGCACCATGCGCTGAATGACAAAGCACTGCTGGGCATCTTTGAGTCCAAAGACGGCATAATCCGGCTGTGCCAGCAAAAAGAGCTTGGCAACGACCGTGGTCACGCCACGATAGAATGTCGGACGGGATGCACCGCACAGCGGCTTGGCAAGAACAGTTTCTTCGACCCAGGTGGAGGCGTTACCGTCATACATGGCATCGATTTCCGGGGCGAAGATGACATCCGCGTCATGATCGGCACATTTGGCAACATCACCGTCAAAGTCGCGCGGGTAACGGTCAAAATCTTCCGTCGGCGCGAATTGTTTCGGGTTGACGAAAATCGAGACGATAACGATATCCGCCTTTTGGCGGGCGATATCTATCAGCGACATGTGGCCGTCATGGAGAAAGCCCATGGTCGGCACGAGGGCGATCGTTTTGCCGGAACGTTTGGCATCCAGCGCGAACTGTTGAAGTTCGCGCCGGTTATTGAAAATCTGCATTTTACTCAGCACTCCACAAGCCAGTTGTGCTTGTCCGGACGTTCACCGTACTGGATCCCGGTCATTTCGTCATAAAGTTTCTTGAGGGTGGGACCGATTTCAGTCCAGCCGTAATCAAATACCTTATCGCCCCAGACGATCTTGCCGACCGGAGTGACGACGACCGCAGTACCGCAGGCGGCGACTTCGGCAAAATCGGCAAGCTCTTCGACCGGAACCTGACGGCGCTCGACCGGCATGCCCAAATCAGCAGCCACCGTCAGCAGAGAATCGTTGGTGACAGAAGGAAGGATCGAATCGGACAAGCTGGTGACATATTTGCCGTCTTTGGTGATGGCGAGGAAGTTGCTGGTACCGAATTCATCGATGTATTTGTGGGTTTTGGGGTCGAGGAAAAGCACGATGGGGAAGTGCTGTTCTTTCGCCTTTTTGCTGGAGAGCAGACTTGCCGCATAGTTACCGGCAGCCTTGATGTGTCCGGTGCCGTGGGGGGCAGCGCGGTCATAATCTACGGAGATCATCGCATCGACCGGTTTGATACCGCCTTTGTAGTATGCGCCGACCGGCATGACCATGATGACCAGTTCATATTCCATACTGGCGTTGACACCGATCTGGGGGGAGGTTCCGAACATGACGGGACGGATGTAAAGAGAACCGCCGGTACCGTAGGGCGGCACATAGTCGATATTGTCGCGGACAACGGTGCGGACAGCTTCGACGAACTTGTCGACCGGGAACTCCGGCATGACCAGCTGGCGGGCAGAGCTGTTGAGACGGCGGCCGTTGGCATCGGGGCGGAAAACGCGGACTTTGCCGTCTTTGCCGCGGAAGGCTTTCATGCCTTCGAAAATCGCCTGCCCATAGTGGAGAACGTTGGCGGCGACAGAGATATTGATGCTGTAATCTCCGGTGAGAACGCCTTCGCTCCACTTGCCGTCGGCATAGTGAAAACGGATGTTGCTGCGGGTCGGAGTGAATTCAAAACCAAGTTTTCCCCAATCAATCTGCTGCATAATATGATTTCCTTTTGTAAAATTGCATCCACCGGGTGCGGCGGACCGTTTGATATGTGTAATACCTTATTGTATAATATACTGCCAAACACTCCTTAAATCAAGTTGATTTAGCCGTTGTCCGGCAAAAAACTGCGGCAAAAAACTTGTTTTTTGCCGCAGAAACTCTGCTTCTGCCCGGTGATTCAGTAACGGTAATGTTCGTTCTTGAACGGACCTTCGACCGGAACGCCAATGTAGGCTGCCTGTTCTTCTGAAAGCGTGGAGAGCTTTGCTCCCATTTTGCTAAGGTGGAGGCGGGCGACCTCTTCATCAAGTTTTTTGTCCAGAAGATAAACGCCGACTTTCCGGTTGGGATTGTTGGCGATATCAAGCTGTGCCAGTACCTGATTGGTAAAGCTGTTGGACATGACGAATGAGGGGTGTCCGGTGGCACAGCCGAGGTTGACCAGCCGTCCTTCGGCGAGCAGGTAGATCCGGTGTCCGTCCGCGAAGGTGTAGTAACTGACCGGGCAGGAGCTGTCTTTGAACTCAGTTTTAACCGCTTCGGAACATGCTTCCAGTTCAGCGACTTCGATTTCGTTGTCAAAGTGTCCGATGTTGCAGACGATAGCCTGATCTTTCATCTTTTTCATGTGTTCAAGCGTGATAACGCGGCAGTTTCCGGTGCAGGTGACATAGATATCCGCATAGGGGAGAGCATCTTCCACTGTGCAAACCTGAAAACCTGCCATGCACGCCTGCAATGCGCAGATGGGGTCAACTTCGGTGACGAGGACACGGGCGCGTTCATTGCGCAGTGCTTCGGCACAACCTTTGCCCACATCGCCGTAACCGCAGACAACAGCGGTTTTACCGGAGATCATCACATCCAGCGCCCGCTTGATGCCGTCGGTCAGACTGTGGCGGCAGCCGTAAATGTTGTCAAATTTGCTTTTGGTCACGGAATCGTTGACATTCAAAGCCGGGAAGAGCAGTTCGCCGCGCGCCATCATCTGTTCCAGCCGGTGGACTCCGGTAGTCGTCTCTTCGGAGACGCCGCGAATGGTTTGTGCCAAACGGGTCCAGCGTCCGGGATGTTCGGCAAGTTCGCGTTTCAGCAGCGCGTTGATGATAGCCATTTCGTTATTGGCGGCTTCGTCCAGAATGGACGGATTTTTTTCAGCCGCCACGCCGCGATGGATAAGCAGTGTGGCATCGCCGCCGTCGTCAACGATCTGATCGGGACCGGAACCATCGGGCCAGGTCAGGGCATCCAGAGTGCACTGCCAGTACTCTTCGAGAGTTTCGCCTTTCCAGGCAAAAACCGGGACACCGGCGGCGGCGATGGCGGCGGCGGCATGATCTTGAGTGGAAAAGATGTTGCAGCTTGCCCAGCGGACATCGGCACCGAGTTCGACCAGAGTTTCAATCAGGACAGCGGTCTGGATGGTCATGTGGAGACTGCCGGATATTTTTACGCCTTTGAGCGGTTTGGACGGACCGTATTTTTCCCGGCACGCCATAAGACCGGGCATTTCATGTTCGGAAATATTGATGTCTTTGCGGCCGAAGGCGGCGAGGTTGATGTCTTTGATTTTGTATTCCATAGTGATTTCTCCTGTAAAAATTCACAATTTTTATAAGTCGAACTTCTTAAAAAACTTTTGCCAATACTCTTCCGGCAGCCGTGAACCGGAGACCGTGGCGATTGCACCGCCGAGGTACGCGCCGTATTGGCCGCACAGTTCAAGTCCGGCATTTTGCGACAAGCCGAAGAAAAATCCGGCGGCATAATGGTCGCCTGCGGCAGTGGTGTCGATGACCGGTGCTTCGGCGATTGCCGGTACGCGGATGATGTTGCTTGTCTTGGAAGCGATAAGCGAACCGTGTTCGCCCATTTTTATCACGACAGTTCCGGTCAATTTGACCAGAAGAGAGATGTTTTCTTCCGGTGACGGTATTCCGGTCAGTGCGGCGGCTTCATCGGCATTGCACAACAGCAGATCAATTTTGTTTTCGATCAGTGACGGCAATTCATCGCGCATCGCCCGGGCAATTTCGATACTGGATAAATCCAGTGCGGTCTGACATCCGGCGGCGTGTGCCGCATCAAAAATCCGGTCAAAACCGGGAATTTGCAGCATGTATCCTTCGCTCAGCAGCCAGGAGTGGTCAGTGAACATCTGCGGTGAAAATTCCGCAGGAGTCCATGCGGTCGATACGCCGAGGTTGGAACGCATCGTCCGTTCCGCATCCGGAGTTACCAGAGAGAGACAGTAACCGGTTTCCCTGCCGGGAACGGTGTACAAGTATTCCGGAGACACCCCCGAGGAAATCATACTGCGGCGGAAAAAGTCACCGTCATCATCATCGCCGAGTTTGCCGATAAAGGCGGTGCGGACATGGAGTTTCCCCAGTGCGGCAATGGTGTTGGCGGCGGCACCGCCGGGGGTTCTCAGCATGGTGCTTCCCAGTTTCCGGAGCAATACTTCGCGTTCACTGTTGCTGATATGGACTGTGCCGCCTTTGCATCCGTCAAGATGCTGCTGCAAAAAACAATCGCTCACCGCGGCGGTATAATCCACCAGCGGTGAGCCGGCGCCGATAACTCCAAACGACATGTTTTCCTTTCGACTGCTGTTATCGGCAGTAGATTCAGCGCATTGCTGCGGCTGCCGATTGAAGTTTTTCCACGCAATCGGTCTTTTCCCACGGGAAGATATCCCGTCCGAAGTGACCGTATGCGGCGGTATCGGCGTAACACCAGGTGTTTCCGGGGTGTTTGAGTTTCAATGTTTCGATAATGGCGGCAGGGCGCATATCGAACACCTTGCAGACCAGTTTTTCCAACATGTCATCGCTCAACACTTTTCCGGTGCCGTAGGTGTCGACGTTTACGCTGATGGGCTGGGCAACACCGATGGCATAGGCAACCTGAATTTCGCATTTTTCGGCGAGACCGGCGGCAACCAGATTCTTGGCGATATAACGGCAGTAATATGCCGCAGACCGGTCGACTTTGGAGGGGTCTTTGCCGGAAAAAGCTCCACCGCCGTGAGAACCGACACCGCCGTAAGTGTCGACGATGATCTTACGTCCGGTAAGTCCGGTATCGCCGTGCGGACCGCCGATTTCAAAACGTCCGGTCGGGTTGACGAAATAGGTTATTTCCTCCTGGCGCAGTTCTGCCGGAATGACCCGGGCAACCACCTCTTTGACCAGCGCGGTCAGCCATTCGATCGGCATGTCCGGGGTGTGCTGGTGGGAGACCACGACGGTCTGCACCGCGACCGGGACACCGCTTTCATAACGGATGGAGACCTGACTTTTGGCATCCGGACGCAAATACGCGTACTTTACCGGATCACTTTTGCGCAACCGGGCGAACTCTTCCACGATTTTGTGTGCGTAGAAGATGGGCGCGGGCATGAGAGCCGGGGTTTCGGAACTGGCGTAACCGAACATCATTCCCTGATCTCCGGCGCCCTGTTCTTTGTACAATCCTTCACCTTCGGTCACGCCCTGGGAAATATCTCCGGACTGCTGATGGATCGCCACCATGACTTTGGCATTTTCGCTGGAAAATCCGACACCCGGCACATTGTAACCGATGTCAGAGACCGCATCCAGTGCGATTTGCTGCCAGTTGACTTTCGCCTTGGTGGTGATTTCTCCGGAAACCACGATCAAATCAGTTGTACAGAGTGTTTCGCAGGCGACACGGCTGTCGGGGTCCTGCATCAGACAGGCATCGAGGATGGCATCAGATACCCGGTCACAAACCTTGTCGGGATGGCCTTCGGAAACAGACTCAGATGTAAAAACGTGAGTAGTCTTTATTTTGCTCATAACAATACCATTAAATTTCAGCGGGGCATTATCATCGGGATCGGCACACCGCGGCGGTTCTGACGCCAGACGGATTCACCGGAACCCTGTACCGCCGGTTTGTCTTCTCCGAAACTGACGGTTTTCATACGTTCATTGGCAACACTGCGACCGGCGAGGTACGCGCGGATGGCGTTGGCACGGCGTTCACCCAGAGCGCGGTTGTACTCATCGGTACCACGGTTGTCGCAGTGACCTTCGATAACCAGACCAAGCTGGGGATGCTGGTTGAGGTAAGCTGCGATCTTATCCAGATTGGCAGTTTCAGAGGGAACCAGCACATCGGAGTCGTAGGCGAAGTAGATCACCGGGAAACCGAGGTTGTTGCCGCTGGGATCAGCCGGACGCCAACCGTCGGCATCAGCACCGTTGGCAAGGGCGTTGGGGTCGACCCACTGACCATTGCGGGCAGCGGCATCACCGGCACCGAAAGCGCTTCCGGAAGAAGAATCGATTCCACCTGCGGGATCGGGCATGACACCGCCGACATTATCGTTGACAGGGTTGGTGTCTTCCACGGTACCTTCGGACTGGCAACCGGTAAAAATCGCAAGAGCCAATGTGGCGGCGAAGATGTTGATGAATAAATTTTTCATTTTTTCCTCCATTGTTTTTTAGGTTTGTAAACGTATCCTTTACAATATAACATCACTGTAGCAAAAAATCCATTAAAAATATATAATTTTTAAAAAAAATGCGCAGCTGTTCCATAAAAGACGACTGACTGCGGAGAAAAGCGGCGATAATTGCATTGATATTGCAGTAAGCTATGCCGCGACGGCGGAACGGAAAAATACTTCGCTTTTCTTGAAATATCAGAAACAGGGGCTTTTTTTACTGCTTTTCGGTCAAAAAAGCTTGATTTTTTGACCGGATGGTGTATATTATGTCACTGTGATGCCGGTAATATGGTGTCCACTGGAAATTGCCCCACACCCCGTCAGGGATGGCTTGATCCTCCCCGGATCGCCTCCCTGACACTTTTTTTATCATTATTACCCTGTTTTTTTGAAAAATACGACCTGCGGCGGCGCCTCGCGGGCAGCTGGCGCACTGCGAAGTGCCACTTGAAACAGAAACGGTTGTCGGACGAGTCGGACAGATCGGACTTGTCCGACAAGAGCGGCTGGAATGAGGAGCGGAGTGTTCCGGAGTAAAAAAGGGCTGTTGCAAAACCTCGTCTTGGAATAGTGATGCGAGGCGGTTGCCGCCGAGCGCGCAGGCTGGACGAAGCGAACCGCCGGTCAACAGCCGGCGGACGCGCTGAAGAAATTCAGCGCGGGCGGAGGAAGCCGAGCAGTAA
>JAFTRX010000094.1 GCA_017462015.1 Lentisphaeria bacterium | reverse complement strand
CGGTTCTGACAACGTGGATTTCATCAAGTTCACCATCGGCAAAAACGATGTCGACAAAGAGCTTTGTGTCAGCGGAGTTGAAAACTTCACGCTTTTCGACAAAAAAGGCAACGAAGTTGACATCATCTCCGCCGCCGGAACTTACACACTCAAACTGGAACTGGATAGTTCAGAATCCACCAGTTACACTCTCGCTCTTGCGTAAGCTGATCGAGTGGCTGACGCACTGCGGGAGCGCCACTTGGAGCGGAAGTGAGTGTCGGACGAGTCGGACAGGTCGGACTCGTCCGACAATAGCGTTTGGAGTGAGTTGCGGATTGGGCTGGCGCGCCGAAAAAAATGCCGACAGGCGACACACAGCCAGTTCAGTTTATAGGCGGCGATATCGCGCCGCTAATGCGAGTTTTTCCAAGGCGGCGGCGAGGGCGTGGACTACTGTCCTCAACCGAGCTGCCGTCCGCCGGAAAGGCTCGCAGTAGCAAGCAAGATCGCCGCCATTCCCTCAAAAAAGATATCGGAATAAATATTTTAAGCTGAAGTCGTTGATAAGCGCTTGTCTAAGGTGGGATTTTTCGATTTTCCTTCCCAGCTTTTCCCGGCGCGCTTCTCTTGCCAGACGGCTGTGCAGCACCCCCCGGCGCTGACGGATCTTTCCGGCAAATTTTTCTGCAATATCCGGATGGTTTGAGATGAATTCTTCAAACACGTCCAAACCGGTTTCAGTTCCTTTGTAGGATGCTGCCGAAAGATTACTGCTGTGACGGCGGCGCAGGAATACCGGATTTTTTACTGCGGCAAACGGATGTGACAGCGACAGTTCCAGTGACAGCTTCCAATCGTGCATGCAACGCAGTTTTTCATCGTAACCGCCGCCGGAAAGAAAGGTCTTTGTCCGCATTAAAGTTCCGCAACTGCTGACCAGCACATGAGAGAGCAGTTTTTCTGTTATATTGCCGGAAGGCAGACTTTTGGCTTTGCCTTTGACCTCGTAACGGTTGCCCTTTTCATCGATTCCGGAATAACCGCCGTAACTGATAACTTCGCAATTCCACTCTTTTTCCGCTTCGGTCAGTGCGGCATAAAGCGATTCCACCGCATCCGGATAGAAGAGGTCATCGGAATCGTTGAATACGATGAATTCGCCCTTTGCTTCCTTTGCCGCAAGATTTTTTGCCGATGCATCGCCGCCGTTTTCTTTGTAAATATACCGCACTTGCGGATATTTTTCGGTGACCAGCGCTCTGGTATTGTCAACAGAACCATCGTCAACAACGATGATTTCAATATTGGGGAAACTTTGCGCCAACAGCGAATCCAGACACTCCGGCAAAAAATTTTCCCGGTTGTAGGCTGATACTCCAATGGTGATAAGCGGCAAATCGTGCATTTTTCATCCTGTGATAAATTTGTCCACATAATATACACCCGCCGCACTTGTTTTGCAAATGCGGCGGGGCAGGGGACGGAACGGTTCTGCTTCAGAACCGGGTGTATTCCATTGCTTTGATCTTCTTTTGAAGCTCTTTGATGTCAACGTTTCTGGTTGAACCGGCGGCGATTGCCGCTTTGCAGGCACATCCGGCAGCTTCGCCCAGTGCCATGCAGGTGGCGTTGATGCGCGATGAGGAGTGGGCAATGTGGTCAACCGAGATCGGCCGACCGGCAATGTACATGTTGTTCACTCCCTGCGGCGTGATACAGCGGTACGGGATGCCGTAGGGTTTTTCGATCTTGTGTCCGCAGCCGCGATGGATGCCGTCCGGCGTGTGGATGTCGATAGCCCAGATGCCTTGCGCCACTTCATCGTCAAAGTGACGGTAACTCTTGACATCATCTTCCGTAAGATAGTAATCACCGAGGATGCGCCGGGTTTCCCGGCAGCCGATCTGCGGCGCGTAGTGGCTTATCCACGCTTTTTCGCAGCCGGGGATCTCTTTGCGGAAAAATTCGTAAACCAGATATTCTGCCTGTTTGACCGCCTCTTTGCGGATCCGGGTCAAATCTTCCGGAACTGTACAGTCGCAGTTGATAACATGTGTCATGTTGACCGCTACTTCATTCGTTCCCTCGCCATGCGGAACAAACTGGAACACGCTGTGGTCGATAGGAACCGGGCGCTCCACGCTTTTCCACACTTTGCGCACATCCAGATAAGCCGGAAGCCGGGACAAATCTATACCGCCCATGACAAAGACCAGCGTTGAAGATTGGACTTTGCCATCGCTTTTTCTGCCTTTTTCAAAAGGACAATCCGCCATCACCGCAAGGTCACCGTCTCCGGTGGCATCGATAAACATCTTTGCCGGGATCGCGGTGACTCCGGATTTGTTGGCAACGATGGCGTGGGTGATTTTGCCGTTATCTTTTTTGCATCCGATCAACTGGGTATAACTGTGGAAGTCGATTTTGTAAGCATCCAGCAGCTCAAAGATAAAACCGCACAGAGCAGGCGGGGTCAAGTTGATGTTGCTTCCGCCTCCCTGTTCGTGGGCAAGCTTACGGTCAAGCAGTTCGTTGGCAAACTTGCGGGCAAAACCGGTCACGGCAACTTCTCCCAGACGGCTGTACCCGGAAATAGAGCCCAGACGGCCGCTGACCGGAATGCCTCCGGGTTCACCGAAATATTCGATGATTCCGACTTTCAATCCATCCTGCGCGGCGGCAACTGCAGCGGAAATTCCGCCCATACCGGAGCCGCAGACCAGCACATCATATTCATATTGGGATTTTTTTACTTCAATGTTCATTTTGGGACATCCTTAATTAACAAAATCAATTCCACTCTTTGCAAAAGAGCATTTCCAGATAAAGCGTGCCGGACCAACCGTAGTCGTGGAACACCTGATGGAACGGATGATAACCGGTTTCCGGCATTTTTCCTTTGCGTTCCAGTTCCGGAGGCGTGACCTCTTTACGGTCGTCATGGAACTCGAAGAAGGTTCCGAACTGCAAATAGAACTTCTCCTGTTCACGCATGGTGTCCTGAATGATGGACTTTGCCAACTCGTGGTAGCCGTAACGTTCCAGACCGAGGCAGATCATGTAGTTGATATTGGTCCACACGGGACCGCGCCACATATCTTTCTTATACGCCTGGGTGTTCTTTTTGGCGATGGACGGTACACGCAGCGGCGTGCCGAAAGTTTCCGGATCGGTCAGATGCGCTGCCATCTTTGCCGCCTGTTCCGGAGATGCCGCCCCGCAGAGCAGGGGGAGGAATCCGGCACTGGACATGATGTCGGTACGTTCATTTTCCACCACATCGTAATCGACGTACAAATTGACTTTGTCGCTCCACAAACGCTCATTCATCAGTTTGCACAAACGGTTGTAATGTCCCATCCAGTAATCGCGTTTTTCCGGGAGGAACATGGCAAGTGATTCACATTCATAGGCGAGAAACGCGTTGAAGTCCGGCGCATCAAGCTGTATTGCTTCATCGAAGCGGGGGGAGTTGTCCATGCCGCTTTCGCCGCTTCGGCAATTTTCATTTGCTTCTATAGCCCATTCGACCAGACCGGCACCGTCGCTGTCGCGGTTGGCAAAGATCCATTCGATGTAGCGTTCCAGTTTCGGGGCAAGTGCGGCAATCCACTCGGGATCCGGCGACATCTCATTGATGATCCGCATCGCCAGCGAAAGCACCGGCGGCTGAGTCAGGTTGACGTGACCATAAGGCGAACCCGAGTGCGGGATCAGTCCGTCCGGCTGCTGGATCTCAAACATGGCGTTGATGAACTGCTTGGCAAGGTCAAGGTTGATGTGGCGCATGCCGAGTGCATGAAACACCGAGTCCCACAACCACATTTTTTTGTGCGGCCAGCGATCCGGGGTGCTCCAATAGTTGGTGATACAGCCTTCGGGGGCGTAGGTTTGGGTTTTGATCTGTGACAAAGCTTTCAGCGCGGTGCGGCGGGCGTTGTCGGAGATGTATCCGGGAAGTACAGCGTTGTCGATGAATTTGGCACGCTTGGCGATTTCGGCATCCACATCCAGATCCAGCAATGCCGGGTTGAAAAATTCTTTTCTGCCGATGAGGATCTTGCCGTCTTTGCCGCCGACTTCATATTTTCCCTGAAGTTCGATATCGAAATCACCGTCCAGCAGAACGTGGTAATTATCCGGAAGCACGCCGCTGGAAACGCTGCCGTCTGCTGCGTAAAAACGGAAGAAATCTCCGGTAAGTTCCACATCTTTCACCTCCTGGCAAAAGCGTATCGCCGGCGGGGTAGCGGAAAACGGTCCGTCTTGAAACTGGATCTCATATCCGGTGTAACCGGTACGCAAAGTGATGCCGTTGTTGAAGTCAGTTTTTCCATCAATACCGGAAAAGGCAAGAAGTTGTCCTCCTCCCCAAACGTTGGGATATTTATTCATGATACGATCTTTCGGGTTGGTTGTTTATGTAACGGGTATAATTTAACAGAAAGAGGCACTTTTTGCAAGAAAAAAAAGGACGATTATGTATGATATTTAATCAAAGATGTTCGTTTTTTTATCAATAGCCTTGTTGCCGTACAAAAACACTTATTCAAATCATGATCCACCCGCATTCCTCAATGAATATCTTTGATGAGTTCGATACCGCTGGCATAAAGTGTGTCTATTGGCATGCTGATTTTCTGGAGTACCCGATTGGCAATGCCGTGCGTTTTACCGCGCACAAACTTGCCAGCCGGAGGGAGACAGCCGTTCCGGCTTTCTCCCCGCCGGACTCCCCTCTTTTCCAGTTCCCCGTCGCGCGCAACGTTTGTTGGTATTTTCCTTCGATTACAGCGCCTGCGTTCAGCCGATTACATCGGCT
>JAFTRX010000093.1 GCA_017462015.1 Lentisphaeria bacterium | reverse complement strand
CCAGACAACCGGATAATAAAACAGCGTTACTTAATTTCAAGTATGATCTTGCCATCCGTTCTGTGGTAGAACGGGACAATCACGGCAATGAACTTTATGACGAAAACAGCTCTTCCGGCAAAGTCAGTTACACGACAGGTAAAGAACATCTGTTGACCCGTTACGAAAGCACTGTTGATGTAGAACAGACGATCGGCGTTCCGTTCCTCTGTGAAGTTCCGGTGTTGAAATATATCTTCGGTACGACTACAACCAATAAGGAAAAGGTCTATTATCTGGTATCTGTTAATCCCGTTCTCGTCAATACTGATGGAGAAAGCTCCGCATTGGCAGGGAAAGTCGCTCAAGTTGAACAAATCGTAAAATGTAAAAGAGATGATGCAGTTACTTGCTCTAGCAGACAGAGAGAATTTTCTTAACAACTACCTCAATCCTGCAATCAAAGAAGGTTTTGTGCGTTTGCTCTATCCTGACAGTCCCCGCCATCCCCGGCAGAAGTATCTTCTGACAGTAAAGGGCTTGGCAACATTTCAGGAACTTCAGCATTGAAAAATACCCCGGCAATGCAGAGCTGACCGGGGCTGAGGTAATTATTGCGGGTTTCAAACCTGAAACTGTCCGTATGTTCCCATTGAGTAGGAAATCCCATCCGGAGTTGTTCCGTGGTGTATCTTATTTCCATAAAAAGTTTTATAAGATATTGCACGCTTTGGGAATTTTTTCAAATCACTCATGGAAACTGTACGCAGTTTTGCGGAAAGTACAAAATCATCTGCAACGATCGCCCATCTGCCTTCTTCTCTTTCCGGCATTATCCACTGAAACACCAATTTTTCTATTCTGTATTTATCTGCCAGCAATGTCCAGCATGGCCATGGCAGATAAAAAGGTTCAAATGTGTGCGGCAAAAACAACGGATGAATGTATTTCATTTTTCCATTGGTTGCCAAAATCCCCCACGGTGCAATAGCAACTTCCGTGTTTGTGCCCAATCCTTGCAGTATTTCCCAAAAAACTTTCCGAATACTGTTGCACAAGAAGTTTCGCCACACAGTACCACCGGTATCTTGCGGTTCTACTGTCGGAAGCCAGTTTGTACCTCGCTGCAAACAAATTTGCTTATCTCGGTGATACCCCTGTATAATATTCCCACATTGTCTTGCAGTAATGTGTCCGGTGTATCCCCGGTGGTCCCCATCTGCACGTACCCGAACGGCAAGAAAACTTTCACTGCATGGATTATCTGAAATCCAAATCCCGCCCAGATCTCCCCAAATACGGAATTCTGTATCCTGATTGGCATTTTTGGCAATGCTTTCCCACGCATGAACCATATAATTGCGGTTGATATTTATAATTTTTTTCATTTTTCGCCTCACTGTATGCTGTTTTCAAGTTGTTTATAAAAGTTTACCACATTTTCATCGAAGAGAACATCTTCTTTGAAAATTCTCCGTTCCAGCTGCAGTCCCTTCAGAGTCCGACACCGGGAAAGAGCCGTGTATAACTGCCCGCTGGCGAAGCAGCCGTTTCCCAGAAATACTTTGGCTTGATCAAAGCCCATGCCCTGCGATTTATGAATCGTGATCGCCCACGCCAGTCGCAACGGTATTTGGGTGAAAGAACCGACCTCAATCTGTTTTATCAATTCTTTGCCGGTATTCCGATCGCGCTCAAGTTCATATTTATACGTGGTCCATTTCACAGCTTCAACTACGGCGGTACGCCCGTCGTCGAACTCGACCCGCACCGAACCGATACCGCTATCATCGCAGTGAATCCCTCCGATGATGCCCAGATCGCCATTGATATATTCATAGCTTCCATCCGGATTGCGTTTATTGGCAAGAGTCATTACTCTGGCACCGACCTGCACCCGCAAATTGGCTGCGGTCGGATAATCTTTTTCTAAAAATTTTCCAGTAATTTGTGCCTTGAAAACTTCCGAATTGGTAGTCAGCCTTGCCGCATGGCGACGATTGACCTCTTCTGCCTCACGTCGGGTTGTGCAAAGTGCGATCCCTTGAGCAGATTCCGTTATTTCATCCTCGTGAAAACAAAGTTTATTCAACGCCGTCACGCAGTTAACCATAAGCGAACTGTCTGGAAGCTGTAAGTTGCGGCTATCAATCTCGCCATGCCGAATATTTTTCAGAATTTGCATAAAAAGTAAATCATCCCCTTGGCGATGAACCTCTTTCAGCAATACTGTTTGAAAATCTGCGTTTTGCCACAATTGAGTCATGAATGGGTATTCGCCCCCCAGCCGGGATTGCAAATACAACTCCTCCGCGTCTGTTGAAGTCACAGGAGGAAGCTGAAAAAAGTCTCCACAGACAATGACTTGTTTTCCGGCAAACGGTCTCATTCTGTTACATCCGATTGCTGCTTCCCGGAAACGATGATCTATTGCGGCAAAAACATCTGCTCTCACCATCGAAATTTCATCAATAACGATGGTTCGCACAGCATTCAGCAGTATCCGGAAGTGTGGATTCCCAATTTCCTCAATAGTATCCGGCGACTGCAGACCCGGCTTTAATCGGCAGAAACTGTGAATGGTCTGCCCCTTGATATTGGATGCCGCGATTCCGGTCGGAGCCAGGAATACCGTGTGTTTAAGATCACAATTTTTGCGGAACTCCCGCAATATAGTTGATTTTCCGGTTCCTGCCTCACCGGTAAGAAACACGTTCTCACCGGCAAGCATCAGTTCCAATGCGATTTTCTGCTCATTCGAGAGCTCAGGGGTTGTCGTTTTTATATTCATAATTTTTTACTCCTTTTCAGTTACGGTTCCCGCAGAAAAACGAATTCCCATCCAAACCATTCGGTCATACGGGGTGCGTTGACGTTTTGCCCAAACATCGGGGAACGCAGCTTTTACTGCCGAATTGAACCTATCCGCTCCGAATGGTTTGTATCCGTGCGCTTCCGTCCATTGACGGTAAATTTGATACAGTTCCTGTTTGGGGCAAGATCCATCTGGAACGGCGATCACGTTTTCTCGAAGAAATGCCGCTTCATGATCACAGGCAAGCCGATGCTTCTCAAGATATTCTGCCGACTTTGGCGGCACTGGGAAGCGGACCATAGTTTCCAGCTTTCTCGCTCCCGCTATCGACCAGTTGAATATGCCGGGCAACTCTGCTTCGAGTTCGTATTTCAGGTTTGGCATTTCCGAATCAGTGTCTCTGAAGCGGCGAGTAAACGGTAAAACAATCAGCCGATCCCACAGCCCGTTGGAGCGGTCAACAAAAGACGGCAATTCATTTGCCAGAAAAACGCACCTTGCCTTTGCCCGCTTCTCTTGCGGGGTATGGTATTTTCGTTCCACCGGAATTACAGCTCCGTCTGTCACCATCTTGAAAATCTTTTCCGCATCCGAAATGTTATATACCTCCGCTGACACCGGTAGCTCCTCTACCAGATTGAGCTTATGCTCAGTCAGTAGATAAGAACTGAAGCGATCGCCAAGATTGGCGAAAGGAAGACAGCACGTCTGGCTTTCGCCAACCAACTTCCGCAGAATGTGCGCCGCAACGCTTTTACCGTCACCGCCTCTGCCGATCAAGAAAAATCCGATGTTTTTGTCAAATTTTCCTGACAGCACGTAGCCGAACATCATT
>JAFTRX010000092.1 GCA_017462015.1 Lentisphaeria bacterium | reverse complement strand
TGAAGCACGGCTCCGCCGTGTGAAGCGCAGCGTTGCTGCATGAAGCGTTTGCCTGCGGCAAACATGAAGCACTTGCTTTGCAAGTATGATGCGGTGTATTTTTGAGAGCGGCATTCTCCGTATGTTTCCGTACACATCCGTACTTATCCGTACAAATAAAGCCTCTAAAAAAATCACGGCAGTGTTGTGCAGTGCTCACGAGAAGTTCAATCAAGGTAAAAAAACTTCTATTTGCACGGATCGGTTTTCTCTGTCGTTTCATTTTTCAATCTCCTTCAGATTTGTTTTTTGTGCCGTCTCTAAAACACTTTCACGTTTGATCAATTCCGGATCCAAAAGAACTTTTTTCCGGGGGCAGCCCGGATCTTTTATGCGGTTTATCAACAAATTGATCATGGTGTCGGCGATCCGGCCCGGAGCGCCGGAACTTACGCTGGTCAGCGCAGGGAATGAGTAAGCATCAGAAGAAATATTGTCATGACTGATAATGCTGAAGTCCTCCGGAATACGGAAACCGCGTTCCCGGATACGGCACATCAGTTTTTGAGCAAGGGCATCATAATGGACGATCAGCGCACTGGGCAACTCGCTGTTGCAGTTTTTTTTCAACAGGCGGTCGAAAGCATCAGCCGGGTCATCTCCGACTGATTCGATCCGCCAGGATTCCCGGAACTCCAATCCGCAACGTTCAGATTCTGAAATCCAGTAAGGGATACGTTGGTCGTTCAGGCTGCCAAAATAACCGATTTTCCGGTGTCCGCACTCCTGAAGGTAGGAGATAACAAGACAAGCCTCCTCTTTGAAATTCGGACAGACACTGTCAAAACGGGGATCATCATAATAGTAACTTACCGCCGGAATATCAATATCATCCGGCAGAAGTGATGCTGCAACTGATATGATCCCGCCAACATTCAGTGAAAGGAGCTGTTCAAGATTTCCGGGAACCGGATTGTAATTATTGTCAATAGTAAAAAGCGGCGTGTAATTTCTGGCAGCGAGATTCTGCTGGAGCCCCATACAGAGTTCAGCGACATACGGGTTGTCCCAGGAGGGCATAACAATGCCGATCAGATTGCTTTTTCCCGTTTTAAGGGCAAATGCAGCATGGTTCGGACGGTAATGGTGTCTGGCGGCGACCGCGAGTATTTCTTCACGCTTTTCCGGGGAAACGCAATTAGGACGGCTGTTGTTCAGAACCGCCGTCACTGCCTGTCTGGAAACCCCGACAATTGCTGCAATATCTTTGCATCTGATCATGGTTCGATGAAAATCCTGTTTTATGTTACATTACATTGCTCGTGCTACCAAGGGATAAAGTATCACTTTTTTTCGATAAATCAAGTCGGAAATCAAAAAAAAATGATTTTTTTATCCCGATGCTATTTTTTGTTTTTTCAACGCTTTACAGAAATACGCAGAAAAAAATAAAAAGGTAGCTGTTACAAAACCTCGTCTTGGAATAGTGATGCGAGGCGGTTGCCGCCGAGCGCGCAGGCTGGACAGAGCGAACCGCCGGTCAACAGCCGGCGGACGCGCTGAAGAAATTCAGCGCGGGCGGAGGAAGCCGAGCAGTAAGCCGCGAG
>JAFTRX010000091.1 GCA_017462015.1 Lentisphaeria bacterium | reverse complement strand
GTTCCGGCTTTCTCCCCGCCGGACTCCCCTCTTTTCCAGTTCCCCGTCGCGCGCAACGTTTGCTGGTATTTTCCTTCGATTACAGCGCCTGCGTTCAGCCGATTGCATCGGCTTCACTCGCGGCTTACTGCTCGGCTTCCTCCGCCCGCGCTGAATTTCTTCAGCGCGTCCGCCGGCTGTTGACCGGCGGTTCGCTTCGTCCAGGTGCGCGCGCGAAGGCTCCAACCGCCTCGCATCACTATTCCAAGACGAGGTTTTTCCCCATCCCTTTTTTGAAAAAAGCGAAGTATAAGGCGCCGCAGGTTGTTTTTTTAAGGAACGGCAGTAATTACTTCGTAAAAATGTTCTCGTCGGCAGGAAACACGCCGTTCTTTACGTCGTCGCAATAATTTTTCAGCGCTTGCTGTACCAGTTCACCGATTTCGGCGTAGCGACCGGCGTGTTTCGGCTTGAAGTCCAGCAATCCGAGCAGGTCGTGCAACACCTGTATCTGCCCGGAGCAATGACGACCGGAACCGATACCAATGGTCGGCACGCTCACCTCTTGGGTCACCTCTGCCGCCGCCGCTTCCGGCACACATTCCAGAACGATTGCAAATACTCCGGCAGCTTCCAGAGCTTTCGCATCGGCAATCAGCTTGGCAACTGCCGCATCGCCCCTGCCCTGCACCTTGTAACCGCCCAGTACCTGCACGCTCTGCGGCATCAGACCGATATGTCCCATCACGGGAATACCGCTCAACACCATTTTGGAAACCAGTTCCGCGTATTCAGCTCCGCCTTCCAGTTTCACTGAATCAGCTCCCGCTTCCTTGAGCAACCGTCCGGCGTTGCGGATACCTTCTTCAAGCGAACTCTGATAACTCATAAACGGCATATCCGCCACCAAAAACGCTTCAGGCGCGCCCCGGCGTACTGCTTGCGTATGCCGGATCATATCCTCCATCGTCACCGGAAGCGTGCTGTCAAAACCCAGTACCGTTGTTCCCACAGAATCACCGACCAGCATCATATCGATACCGGCGGCAAGCGCAAATTTGGCAAACGGAGCATCGTATGCCGTACACATAACTATATTTTCTCCGGCAGCTTTGCGCCGTGCGAATGAACTTACGGTAACTTTTTTCATTTTAACACAACTCTCCCTTAAGACTGTTGATACAGTTCAACCTTTACTTAATATACCCTGCCCCATGTGTTTTTTCAACTTTTTCCGCTTAAGTGTTGCAAAATTTCATCTTTGCGCTATATTAAGCTGTCATCATCAACTGAATAACTGAAAGGAATTCTCCATGAAAATCGGAATCAGCACCTATTGTCTCTGCCGGGAATATATCGCCGGTAGAATGGACTTGCCGGATATGGTCGATTTTGTCGCCGACCGCAACGGTGAACAGCTTGAATTTTCTCCCGGCAACTGGTGCGACACCACCGACCGCGCCCTGCTGGAACGCCTGAAAAAACGCGCCAAAGAACGTAACATCATGCTTTCAAGTTTCACCGTTGCCGCCAACTTCTGTCAGGAGGATGCCCAAGCAAGAGCCGCTGAACTTGAACGCTTGAAAAAACATGTCGAAACGGCCGCTTTTCTCGAAGTACCTTTAATGCGCAGTGATGCCGGCAACCGCCCGGCCATGATGTGTACCCGTGAGCAGTTTGAGCAGGATCTTCCCTTTGTCGCCGAGTGTTGTGCGGCTCTGGCTGACTATGCGGCGAAGTACGGTATCACCTTGTCCGTGGAAAACCACGGTTTCCTTTTTCAGAACAGCGAGCGCGTTCAGCAGTTGATAAAGACGGTCAACCGCAAAAATTACCGCACCACCCTCGATGTCGGCAACTTCCTGTGCGCCGACGAAGATCCGCTTATCGGAACCATAAACAACATCTCTCTTGCCGCCCAAGTCCACTTCAAAGATTTCATCCGCCGCACCCCGTCAGATTTTCAGCCGGGAGGAAGCTGGATACGCACCCGCAGCGGTTGTCTCCTCCGCGGAACCATCCTCGGTCACGGCATGATGGATATCCGGGCTTTGGCAGATGTAGTCAAGCGTTCCGGTTTCGACGGCTGCGTCTCTCTGGAATTTGAGGGACCGGAAGATTGCATCAAAGGTACCGAAATCGGCATAGAGACCTTGAACCGCTTATTCAAGTAACCGCCTGCGGCGGAAACTGCCTTGCAACACTGCGTTCAAAAATGGTTTGTTTGCGACCGGCGGATGAATCGCGGAGCATCCTCCTTCGCCTTGATGGCTACGGAGGACAGGAGCAAGATTGCCTCAAGAATAAAAAAAAAATCACATCCTTACGCCCGCAAGGGCGCACTTCACACCTTCACATCTTCACGCGCCGGAGGTGCTCTTCACGCAATCAGCGTTCCGCTGATTGCTCCCAAATGCGCCGCCGCAGGTTCAAAAAAAAAAGACTGTACTCGACCGGCGGATGGATCGCGGAGCAAGGTTGCAGGTAAATCAAGGCGAAGCCGAGGGAGTGTACGACTGTACTCGACCGAGGATGAGTCCGAAGATTTGCCCGCAAGATTGCCCGCGAGGCGCCGCCGCAGGTTATTCTTCCTGAAGAGGCGTATTATCAGCAACAGGAAACACCGAGTATGGAAATCACCACCTCGTTGGCGACGGCTTCCACTTCCAACTCCTGCGGAACCATTCCCGGCTCAAGGGGGATCTCTGCCACAATAGCGTGCGTTCCCTCTCCAATGTAAAAGTACTCAAATGTCTGCTGCAATGCCGGCACCAGAAAGTCATCAAAGTTCACCGGATGTATCAACTCCAGAACCTTTTTTCTGCCATCGGCACATATCACCGTCAATTTTCCATTGACCACGCGGCTCTGCATGGCATTTGTCGTTCCGCACAGCAAAACTTTCACCTTGCCTGCCGCTTTTTCCGGCAGCGGGATGAGGCTTCTGGTCGGGAAATTATCCCACATTGAAACGGTGACGGCATTCTTCTTTCCGGTACAGACTTTGAATTTCGCCCCCCGGGGAGTTTCCACAAATCCGCCGCTTTGCCGCAATACAGAATCATCCACCTTGAGCGCATTGTGACCGAAGTGGTTCCACTCCCAGGCGTAACGTCCGTTTTTGCGCATACCGATAGAATACCCTTCCGGGCGCGGAGAGAGAAACTCCTGCTCATGTATCGCAGTCAACGCCGCATTGCAATGCGCTTCAAGTTCAACAAAACCGTACTCACCATCCGGCAATGCAACTGCTTTTTGCGGAATATTTTTCACCTCAAGAGCCAACGGCAAAACGACTTCAATACCGCTTGCGCTCTTGGCACGGATAAAGATGTCGGCAAATCCGGCAGTGCTGTTCTCATTCACGCGAAACACACCGGAATAAATTTCTTCCAATATTCCGGCGTGATCTTCAATTTTCACGATCTTGCCGCCCACGACCGGAAGTTCAATGATATTTCCGGGATAAACGGTCAGCTGCACGGTCGAAAGACGGGGGAACGGTTCAGCTTTGCTGTAAAAGATTTCAAAGTCAAAGCGTTCTCCATCGGCGCACTCGATTTTTACCGCCGCTCCTCCGGGCAATGCCATCAGCGAATACCCGGTTTCAACACCGTTCAGCATCACCCCATCCAGCGCCGCTGAACTCAACGGCAGAATAAAGTGCTTTTGATTTTTATCGCCATTCAAGGTGAAACTGTATGTATCTTTTGCCACTCCGGCATGGAAACTGCCTTTGAACGCGGGAAGCGTGATTTCACAAATTTTCCACTTTTCCGGCAACTGCGGCGCAACGACGGTCAAATCTCCGCACTCCGCGCGCTGCCATCCCCACATACCTTCGATCAGAACTCTCAGCACGCAACTGCTGACATCGGTAAAATCCAAATCCCCGCCATCCTCTCCGCCAAGCGGAGTGAAAACGTGCGAAATCGCCCCCGGATGGGTGGACAATTCAAAGCCATCAAGCAGCGCTTCAATGATTTCAAACGCCTTATCCTTGCGGAAATTCCGATAAAACGCCAATGCCAGTGCCGCATTTTCAGCCGGGAATATCCCGCAAGTTGAATACTTTTTCGGCAACCAGTTGGACGAGTAATACAACCGCCCTTTGCGGATGGCACTTTGCACACTTTTGATCTCTCTTTCGGCAAAACACAAGCTGCGGTAATTCCGGTAAAACTCATCCATTATCTCACACTCGGATGCCAGATAAAGCGTGGACAATTCTGGAGATGCATGTACCAATTTATTGCCGATGGTGTCGATAAATTCCGCCAGCACTCCCGTTTTTTCCTGCCAGATACGGCCGTTGAAAGCGGCTTTTATCTTCTCTGCCCGCGCAGAAAACTTTTCAGCCAGCTCCGGACGATCCAGCTTCTGCGCGATATGACCGGCGATCCGGTTCGCCCGGAAGTTGTAACAGCTCGCCTGCGCACACGCTCCGCCATTGTAACTGTGACCGTCTGATATCCAGGTGTTGAGAAAGTTCTGATAAAGTCCATCACCATCCGGATCCAATATCCGTTCTTCCCAATCCAGCATCTCATTGATGCGGTCGATTATCTTTGCCGCAGTCTCCATGTCTCCGGAATATTCCAGATAGTGCAGTGTCATATCCAGAGCGACCTCCTGCATATCATAAATGTCGTTGCGGTGAAGCAGTGCCGGCAGAAAGCCGTGCGAATTTTCCAAATGGTGATACTGCGTACCTTCATGGTCAAGATCCGGACGGTCACCGCCGTCCCACCACACTTTTTCTTCTCCATTGGAACGCATTATCGTATCAAAGTGACTTTCAATGGCGCGCTTCACCCGCTCATCCCAACCCAGCAGCGTTGGCGCATACCACCCCCGCCACCCCAGAAACGGCGCATGATACCCGACCGCCCCGTGATAGAAACTTCGCCCGTGAAACGCGGCATCCTGCGCGGTGATCAGATCTTTAAAAACCGAATTCAGCGTACCATCCGGCGTATGCAATTCCCGTCCGGAAAACTTTTTCCGTGCCTGATTCCGCAAAAATTTTCCCAAATCCGGCATGGCAAGATATTTTTCCAGCAAATTGCTGTTATCGTTGCGAATAACGACGATCCGCCCTTTAAGCACCTCTCCCGGCGCAATTTCTCTGGATAATTTCACCACCGCCGGAGCCGCCTTTTCGTGCGATGTCAAAAACATCGACGGATGAGCTTCCGTCATCGCACTGCAGCCATCGGTTTCATACACACACCCCAAAGTGTCACCGATCTGCAAAACCGTATCGCACGGACCGGAGATTTTGGCTCCGGCTTCAGTCAATTCAGCATGATTATCTTTGCAATCTTCACAGGAAAACTCTTTATTGGAAGAGTTATAATACTCAAACCTGCCGAAAAACGGCGTTATCCCTCCGATTCCGGCACAAAAAATCACCCGCTGATCGCTGGATATTTCATACTCCACAGCATATCCGTCACCGGGGTTGAGCGGGTAAATCGCCATCTTGACTTTCACATCGGGGAAATACGGCGAAAACCGGCTCAACTCATAGCTCATATACCCATTGTGCCACCGGGTAAAAATATCGCTTGCCCGGTGGAACCAAAGCGAAAAATTATCTTTTGCCCCCCCTTCCACATGTCCGGGAGTCAAGGCAAGCCCGCTTTTCAACACTCCGTTTTTGGCCTGATAACACCAGGTATCCCGGGTAAAATCACTGACCGCCCCCATAAAAAGCGGCGCATCTCCGGCAAAAGTAAAAAAACGTTCCTGCACATCATCTTTTTCGTGGCCGCCGTACAACACCCGGTTGAAATATTCAAAAGAACCGGCGATCTCCGCGCCTCCGTCATCAAATTTGTAGTGTGGATTCATGATCTCTCTTTCACATTCAGGAGCAATATTTATTCTTTGATGGATAAAATATCACCGCCGCATCATAAAATCAAGTTCCCTCCGGCGAAAAAGCTGATTTATCATAAATCTGTACCCATCCCCGGTCGAATTTCCACTTTCACTACGGTATATCAACATCCTCTTTTACTGTATTGGAATATACCTCAAAAGTGGTAGTTTGTCAAATAATAAAACGGTTTGATTGCAGTCGGTGGATGCATCCGTCTCCGCAGTGACAAGGTGTGAAGATGCTTGTCGCGGCGAAGTGAAACGAAGCCGGAAGTCCGCTGATTTGCCCGCAAGAAGCGCCCATAGAACAAAAAAATATCACATCCTCACGCCCGCAAGGGCGCACTTCACACCTTCACATCTTCACGCGCCGGAGGTGCTCTTCACGCAATCAGCGTTCCGCTGATTGCTCCCACAGGCGCCGCAGCGAAGGTTCAAAAAAAACTGAACGCGACCGGCGGATGCATCGTGCGCAAGGTTGCGGGTAAATCAAGGCGAATCCGAGGGAGTGTACGACT
>JAFTRX010000090.1 GCA_017462015.1 Lentisphaeria bacterium | reverse complement strand
GCTCTGCTCTGCTCTGCTCTGCTCTGCGAGGCTTACCGGCATTATCATTTTCACAATTCCTTAAACAACATAAATTTCTATATCCAAGTAAATATATCACATTTTTTTCATTATTGCAAGCAATGAGACGTATTTTTTTAAGTTAGCTGGCGCACTGCAAAGCGCTACTTGGAGCTGAAACAACTGTCGGACGGGGCGGCCAGGTCGGACTTGTCCGACGAAAGCTGCGGGAATGAGCAGCGGAGGACGCTGCCTCCGGCTCACCCTTTTTTCCGGTCATGCTGGAACAATTGACACGCGTTCCACAAGTTATGCCACAGCACATAGAAGGTCGGTCCCATCGCCGCCAGCGGAGAGGAAAATGTTGCCGCAAGCACTATGGTGAAAGTCGTATTCTTCTGCCCCAATGCCTGACTCGATTCCCTCGGGAAATCCTTCCCCCCGATAAAATATCCGGCGGTAAAATTCACTGCACATATCGCCAGCGATACTCCCGCGATCTTCAAATAATACCAATACGATATATCCGCATGCGCATAGAAAAATTTCATCGCTGAACCCGATATCACACACAACAGCATCACCCACAAGATAAAACTCAGATTACCGCACTTTTTTCCCCATTCCCGGCTCGCCGGATATATCTTTCTCGTAATCCCCGCCAATATCGCCGGTACTCCCAGTAATATCACCAGATTAAGCGCCGCCTTGAAAAATCCCGCCGGATTCACTTCTCCTGTTATCATCACCGGCAGCATAAAGAACAACGCCGCAGCTCCAATAACATTACTGATGACAAACGCCGTCACCATATACCCGACGTTACCTCCCAAAAACTTCATTATCACCGGCGCCGCGCTCGCTGTCGGCGTTATCGCCGTGAAAAACGCCGCATCCGCCAGCGCCTTGTCTCCGGTCTGCTTCAATGCCAGCCATACGATCACCGCTTCAATGATGTTAACCACTGACAGCACCAGATGACTGCGGTGCAGTTTCAACGATTTCACATCCAGCGGCAGAAAGATGAAGTATAGCATCACAATCAGAAAATACCGGATGACAAAATTCGCCTCTCCCAATTTCGGGAAAACCGCCCCGCACACAAATGCCGCAACGATCAGCAATGGCCGCAGCAACGCCTTTTTCAGCATATTTTCACCTCACTGGAACCGGGCAGCCGTAAATCTTGCCGTTTCCACAATGGTTTCCTCCACCGTGTGTTCCGGCACATATCCGATTTCCCGCTTCGCTTTTTCAATGGAGAAACACATGTGCGTGGCGAAAAATCTCAATCCGCCCACATCTTCCGGATGGCGCTGCACCAACTCTTCCAGCGGCACAAATTCCAGATTGCATCTCTTTCCCAACGCTTCGGCGTTGAGCGCCAGATAATCCTTCACCGGCAGCGCGTGGTCAAGACAGATATTGTACCGTTCGCCGATGGAACAGCGGTTTTCGATAGCCAACCGGAAACTCCGCGCCAGATCGGCAACGTGTATCGGCTGCAGCAGCGCCAAACCGTTGTCCGCAACTTCCAGCGTTTTTTCCGCCAGCACCGACGGAATAAACTCTTTGCGTCGGCCTCCGAGATTGTCGATGGGAAGCTTGTCCGGACCTCCGGTTATATAGCACGGACGGATGACCGTTGCCGGAAATCCCTTCCGGCTGAACAGTTCCAATACTTCACAATCGCACAACGCCTTATTGTACCAGCCTTTACCCGGTTCACAATGGTACAACGCCGTCTCATCGCAGGGAATAAAGGGCAACGGTGCATACGCTCCGGTACTGGAACAGTGCAGGTAATGGCGCAGCTTTCCGGCATATTTGTACACCAGCGCGATGCTCTCCATCGACGGAACTGAGTCGATAACGATATCAAACTTTTCTTCAAAAAGTTTCTGCATATCGCTTTCAGAAGTTTTGTCAACAACAACTCTCCGCACACTCGCCGGGGGAAGCACCGCATAGGGTTCAGCTTTCTGCCCCCGGGACGCGATCGTCACGTCATAACCGTGCGCAGCAAGTTCCAGAACGATATGATTACCGACCCAGCCGGTTCCGCCGAAAACAATGACTTTTCTCATACTCAACACCTCTTTCTTTACCTTCGATTCCCCAGAAATATTTTATAAAAATTATCCTTTTTCACCCTGACCAGACTGCGGCAGATCAAATACAGCATCACCAGATTTATCACCGCCACCAGTATCCACGACACCGGATAACACATTAACAGCGACTCCATCGACCCGTACCGGGGGAAAACCAGTTTCACCCACAACACCCGCGCTCCGCAGGTTCCCAGAATGGTCGCCACTGCCGGAGGAAGCGAACAGCCCAATCCCCGCAGTGCTCCGCTGGCAAAATCCATGATCCCCAACAGAAAATAGACGGAAAATATCATTCTCGCCCGCAGAATACCCCATCTTATAACGTCAGCATCATCAGTAAATATTTTGATCAATCCCGGAGAAAGCCAGTACAATATCCAGCCGCCGACCAGAGTTATACCAAAAGTTATCCCCAGACAGATGAATATGCTCTTTATCAAACGCCGGAATTTACGCGCTCCAAAATTCTGTCCGACGACCGCGATCACTGTGTGATGCAGAGAAAACACCACCGCATAAATCAGCCATTCGACCGTGATTTCAGCAGTAGATCCGGCAATCGCCGCCGCACCAAGCGAGTTCACACCGCTTTGCACAACGATGTTGGACAATGAAAAACACGCCCCCTGCACCCCCGCCGGAGTACCGATGCCGATTATACCGCGCAGAGAGGGCAAGTCGATGCGGATGTGCTTCAATATCAAGCGCGTGGAACCGTGATTCTTCATCAATCTCCGCATACCGAGATAAACGCTGATTATATGAGAAACTATCGTTCCGATAGCGACACCGGCGACGTCCAGTTTGAAGAAAACCACCAGAACCACATTCAATACAATGTTGGCAACACCGGCATAAACCAGAAAATACAACGGACTTTTCGTATCCCCTATCGCCCGGAGAACGGCACAGATAAACGCATAAAATATCTGAAACGGCAATCCGGCAAAGATTATAAGCAAATAGAGTATGGATTTACTTTGCAGCTCATCCGGGATACCCGTCACCTGAACCACCCAGCGCACCAGAGTACAGCCGATGACCGCGACCAATACCCCGCAAATCAAACTTACCGCCGTAGAAGTGTGTACCAGACGGGTCATCCTTTTGGAGTCTTTCGCTCCGTAAAATTGCGCGGCAAGCACATTCACGCCGGTACTCAATCCGGCAAAAAAGTTTACCAGAAGTCCAACTATCGGTCCCACTGCTCCAATAGCCCCCATGGACTCTGCCGAACCCCAGCGTCCGATAACAACGGTATCAGCAGCATGGAATGACAAATTCAGCAAGTGCGTAAGAGCCAGCGGGATGGCAAAACGGATTATATTGGAGGTCAATGGACCTTCACTTAAATTTATACTGTTTTTATTGACAGCCATGATGACTTTATCTATCCTCTGATATTAAAATATATTCTGTATAATATACAGCCGAAACACCATTTTTACAAGCAGTTAAAACAGATTCCGATTTGACATAACGATTTTTGCATACTATATTAACCGTTTGAAAAATCATTATCATAAACAGGATATTTTTACATGAAAAAATTGCTTCTGCTGTTCGCCGTACTCTCTTTGTTCCAGCTTCACGCGGAACTGATACCGGTATTCGACCGCCCTGCCCCCGGAGCCAAACCGATGATCGCTGAACGGACTATGCTTCAGGATACCGGAAAACGTCATAAATTGATTATTCCGGAACATCCGGTGGCTTATATGCACGAATTTTCCGAAATGAAAACTTCCGATGGGAAACAGAGTTTGTTTTACCGCCGGGATCTGGTGTTGAACCGCGCCGGAAACGGCATTGAACGTTTGCCGGAAGTTCCGTTACTGCGCCTGATTTCCAGTTCGGCTGCTCTTCTTTTGCTGGCGGCATTTATTTACAAACTGGTCAGGAAAGAGCTGCCGGAAAATCATCTGGTATTCATCCCGGTACTGCTGCGGATAGCGCTGGTTCTTATCGTATTATGCAAATGGGATTGCGTGATGCCCAATGCCTCTGACGAAAACGGTTACTTTGCCGTCATGCAAGATATGCTCAAAGGCAACTGGAACCGCCCCTGGAGTTTCACCATCGGTACCGGAATATTTTATCTGCCCTTCATGCTTGCAACGAATGCGGAGAATGTCTGGGATATCATGCCTTATTTCAATTATTTTTCCGCGCTGATCCTCGCTCCGGGAACTTTGGCTCTGGGATTTTTCATCATGCGCAAACTGGGAATATCCGGCAAAAGAGCCTGCATCGCCATGCTGATATGGGCGGTATATCCTTTTATCGCATTTCATCTTGAAGAGTGGAGTACGCTGGATTTTCAGCAATTTTTCCTGTTCCCGTATCTCTTTACCAAGTTTCAACGGCTGATTTTTTACGCATTCTGCATAAACTCCGGCTTCAATGCCATGAGTGACATGCCGGGATTGCTTACAGTCATGGGATGTTTGCTTCTGGCGCTGTCGATACCGCCAAAATACCGATATGCCTCAGCTGTTGGAGCTTTGTACGGCTTTGCCTGTCTGATCAGGATAAACTACATCCTCTGGGCTCCGCTGTTTGCCTTCGTGCTCTACCATAAATTCAACCGGGAGCGCCGCACGCTGGCAACTGCCGCCGCCTCTGCTGTTGCCGGATTCCTTGCGGTATTCGCCATACAACTTGTCTGCAATGCAAGGCAATTCGGTTCACCATTTACCTTCGGTTACATTCTTCATTACACCAACTACGCTCCGATCGACCGTCCGGCGGCGGGATTTACCTGGCACACTTTCAAAAAACTGATATTCGCCCGTTATCTGCTCGCCGCCAATTTGCCGGTATTTGCCGCAGGAGCCGCCGCCATCTGGAGCATAAAGAATCGTTTCAAGCAACAGATACTGGTGTTGATGAGTGTACCGGTCATACTGTTTTTCTGCGGTTACAGCCACACCTTCTGCGATGCAAGGCGCTTTGTCTTTCCTGCCTTTGCCGGATTGCTCATGGCTTGCGGATGCGTTGATTTCGATGAGGAAACCGGAAAATGGCAACGCTTGAGAATCATCATCGCGGTGGTGTTGATGATGCTGTTCAATACGCCGTTCAACGCGCATATCAAAGGGGCGCCATTTATGCTTGGAGACGGATTGTTTTTGCGGTTGATGCAGGTGGCGATCCCGGTTTATATGACCGTGCTGGTCTTTGAATGTCTGAAGAAAAAACATTTGAGAACCGGAACATTTGTCTTTCTTTGTGCGCTGTTTTTCTATGCGCCGTACTGGATATTGGGGTGCGGATTGCTGCTGCTTCTGCCGTGGATCGCATTGCGGCAATGGCTTCCGGAAAAAATAAAAAGCCGTTTCAAATTGCAGTTGAAACAGCTTTTACGGAATACCAACGAGTAATAAAACAGTTTGTCTGCAATCGATTCCGTCACAAACTCTCATCTTGGAATAGTGATGCGAGGCGGTTGCCGCAAAGGTTTAGAAAGGTTACCATTCTCGACCGGCAACCGCAGGTTCAAAAAAAAGGCTGAACTCGACCGGCAGATGCATCGTGCGCAAGGTTGGGGGTAAATCAAGGCGAAGCCGAGGGACCCGTCTCCGCAGAAGCTCCGCCGTGGCAAGGTGTACTTGTTTTCGCGGATGCTTGTCGCGGCGTAGTAAAACGAAGCCGGAAGTCCGCAGATTTGCTCCCAAGATTGCCCGCGAGGCGCCGCCGCAGGTAATAATTTTTTATAAAACACGTTTCCTTCTGTGGAAACGCGGCTTCCTCATGGCAATGTTGATAAAGCAGATCAGCACCGGCAGAGATATCAACTGAGCCGCCGCAGTAACGTAGAACACTCCATCAAGTGTCGTACACATGTAAATGTAACCGCCAAGCAGTGCCGCCAGCATCACACCGCTGGAGTTCATACAGGTGGAAAATCCGAATACCGCTCCGCGTTTACGCTTCGGGGTAATCAGCGACAGAGCTTTCTGCAAAACCGGATGGAAACCTCCGGCGGCAATGTAGAGCAGAGAACGGCTGGCGGCAAACGTGACCAGAGAATCGGACATGCCCTGCAGTATCAGCGCGATTGCCGAAACAGTCAACGCCGGGACCAGAATCTTCTTGGGCGCATATCGGTCACTCAACCAACCGGAGATCACCCCGGAAACGACCGATGCCACACAGACAAACGCACTGACGATACCGGTCCAGTATGCGGCATTGTCCTCTCCGGCAAGCTCCTTGACTTTCAGCGCGATGTACGGAATTTCCAAACTGCGGACGGTGCCCATGAGCAAAAAGAGAACCAGCATGATCCACACCGCATTGGTGAATGTCGGCAGAAAATGCTGAATACCGCGCTCCTTGATACGGGTGGGAGCCGCTTTGAGCCGAACCGGATTGTCCCGGGTAAACAGAATAGAGATACCGGCAAGGAGATAAAGTATACCGCAAAACCAGAACGATGCCAGATATCCATAGCGGGAAATAATCAATCCGCCAACCACATTGCCGAGCATGGAACCGCCCCAGATGCTGGTGGTCAGAGAACCGAGAGCGAACCCCTGCCGTTCATCCGGAACGGTACGGACGACCATAACCTGAGAAGCCGCAGAAGTTCCGGCGCATGCGGCAGAGAGGAAGCGGAGAAAAATCAGGATCCCAACTGCCGAAACCCACGGAAACCAGTTGTGAATCGACTTTTCGATGCCCTTGCAGTACCCCATGAGCGGAAAGATGAAACAGGTGACAAAAGTTCCCCGGAGCAACATCGGTTTTACGCCGAAACGGTCGGAAAGTTTTCCCCAGATCGGGCAGAATACCGCATAGGCAAGACTTCCGAAGAAGCTGAAAAGCGACACAGCAACACCGATTTGAGTCTTATCGGTTATCCCCAGTTCCTGCGTGATGAACAGTGGAATGAACGGTATCAATGCAGAAAAACCTGCCATAACCAGAATTTGAGAAAACCACAGGCAAACCAGATTGACCATCCAATAGTTGCCGGAACAAACTTTTTTCTCCGGCGCGTCCGAAAGATTTGTGCTGCTCATTTTATTATCCCTGATATCATTATTGGTAATTGGTATAATATACCCCATCATAACCGATTTTACAACAGAAGAAACGATTGCACTACCACAAATTCACCTTCTCGCCAGTTCCGGAATAAAAAAATTCCGCTGCCATCTCTGACAGCGGAACATTCAGACAACTTTTACCGCACCGGACGTTTCATACGCGGCGCAGGTTTGCGCGGAGCCGGAACCATCCGGGCGCGGGGAGAAAGACGTTCCACCCTGACATCGTGAAATCCTGCCTGCTTCAACAAACGCAATGCATGCTGAAGCCGCTCTTCTTTAACTCCGTCAGCGACCCGAACCACGATAAAAGGACGCGGATGGTCATTGCTGACCATGCGGATTTTGGCCTTCAACTCTTCCATACCGACAATACGCTGTTCAAACAGGATGCCGTTGTACATATTCAGCTGAATGGTGTAGGTGTTGCGGCGCGGCTGATAAATGAACGCAGCTTTGCTGCCCAGTGCAGGATGAACCACAACCGGTGCTGGCGGTGCCGGTTTGCGCGGCGCAGGCTTATGCGGCGCAGGCTTTGCCGGTGCCGGGCGCTTATCATTCTTTTTCGGAGCGGGTTTTGCCGGTGCCGGACGCTTATCATTTTTCCCCGGTGCCGGACGCTTATCATTTTTTCCCGGAGCAGGTCTGCCCGGTGCCGGACGTTTTTCTTCCTCACGCGGCGGTTCCTCTCTCCGGGCGGGAGCAGCGCTGATCACGCTGCCGGCACCGACAAGAACGGCAAGCAGAAAAAGTTTTGTTTTCATAACAATTTTCCTTTCTTTGGGTTATCGTTTTATCCTGAACGTTATCCGTTCATCAGCTTTATACACTCTTCAAACGCACGTCTCACAGCATCATCATCGGCAGACTTCACCAGCGATTCAGCTTCCACTGCCTCTGCCACTTCGGAATTGAGCAATTCCAAAAACGGCGACGGCAATGCCGGACGTACCATTCCGCGATTCAACCGTGTCCGCGCCCGGGTCAGATACAGCTCCTCCTTGGCACGAGTGACGGCAACATAAAACAAGCGCAGCTCTTCCTCATAACCATTTTCTTCCAGCGCCCGTTCATGGGGAAATATCCCCCGTTCCATAGCGATGATAAACACCACCGGATACTCCAGACCTTTGGAGGCGTGGATGGACGAAAGCGTAACCGCATCGTCATCCGGAGTGTTTTCTTCAACTTTATCATTCTCTTCCAGAAGCGCGAATGATTCCAGATACTCTTCCAGCTTCGGCGGCGTTTCCCGTTTGTTTTCAAACTGGGCAACAGCGTTGATAAATTCATTTACATTATCCCGCCGTTTTTCGGTATCTTTGATATCTTTGTAAATCTTCTGCAATCCACCGGAATATCCGACGGCATCGAGAAAACGTATCGCTTTTCCGGTCAGATTTCCCGGCGTTGCGAACTCCCGTTCCGCATCGGCAAACGCTTTGAGCATGGAACGCAACTCTCCTTGCGCCTTACTGCTCAGCGAGGAGATGAAACTTTCATCCTTCAACGACACGAACATCGGGATATGCTGCTCCGCCCGGCGGCGTTTCAACTCCGTCACCGCTTTGGGACCGATCCCCCGCGGCGGCGCGGTCAATATCCGCAACAGACTCTGGTCATCCCGGAAGTTGCAGAGCAATTTCAAATATGCCACCGCATCCTTGATCTCCCTCCGGGCGTAAAACTGCTGTCCGCCGACCAGCCGGTACGGTATCCCGGCAATGCGCAAGGACTGTTCCAACTGCCGCGACAACTGATTAGAACGGTACAGCACGGCAAAGTCCCGGTACTTCAGCTCCGGACGTTCACTCTTTCTGGCACTGATCAGATCGGCGATGAACGATGCTTCATTTTCATCCCGGTCCAAGACTGACATCTTCGGCTTTCCGCCTTCAGCGAATGCGCTCCACAACTTTTTGTCATGGCGGCGGCTGCCGGTTCCGATAATAGCGTTGGCGGCATGGAGGATCGCCGGTTGCGAACGGTAATTCTGCTCCAATTTCACCACTTTGGTTCCCGGGAATATCTTGGGAAAATCCAGAATGTTTCCGACATCCGCTCCGCGCCATGAGTATATACTCTGATCGTCATCACCGACCACGCACAAATTGCACCGGTCTCCTGAGAGCATTTTGACCAGCGCAAACTGCGCGGCGTTGGTATCCTGATACTCGTCCACCAGCAAATACCGGAAACGCTCCCGGTAAAGTTCCAGCACTTCCGGATGTTCATTGAACAACCGCCACACCAGAAGCAGCATATCGTCAAAGTCGATCAGGTTTTGAGTTTCCATCAGATCCCGGTACTTTTCATAAACGTGGGCAACAGTAGCTTCAAAATCATTTCCGGCGGCGTTGAGCGCACTTTCCGGTGTATGCAAATGGTTCTTCCAGTTACTGATAACCGCAAATGCTTTCGCCGCCGGGAATCCCTCGTAATTGCATCCGCACTCTCCTAGCGCCTGCTTGAAAATACCCTGCTGATCGGATTCATCCGCCACGGAAAAACCACCGATAAACCCGAGTTTTCCAATATATTTACGCAATATCGAGATACAAAAACTGTGAAATGTTCCCAGCGTGACCGCCTTTGCCTCGCGTTCAGAGACCAGCTGCGCCAGACGTTCCCGCATCTCGCGGGCAGCTTTGTTGGTAAAAGTCAAGCCCAGTATCTGCTCCGGCAAAATACCGTCCGCCAGCATACAGGCGATACGATAGGTGATAACACGGGTCTTGCCGGTTCCGGCTCCGGCAAGAACCAGAACCGGTCCTTCATGAGTTCCGGCGGCGGATGCCTGTGCCGGGTTCAAAGAATCTAAAATTTCCTGACGGTTCATCTGTTTTATATTTCCTCCAATATTTACTTTCAGGGAAGAGAATATATCACCAAAATGCAGATTTTCAAGTCGGCTCAACGTAATTTCAACAGTTCAACGGGATCTTTAATTCACATCCCTCAGGCGGCACTTGGAAGCTTTCCAAACGGCAACATTCCGGAGTGTGCAATGTCAACTGCACTTCATCATGCCCGGAATGAAGCAGAAAGTGCGCATTCGTTCCGACGATGCCCCTGAATTCCAGATAATTTTCCGCATCACACTCAATGACCGTATCTCCGGCAACGGTAAAAGTCGACAACTGCCGCTCGATTACCGTGTGGTCAAATGTGACTTTTCCGGCATTTACCGTCACCGGTTTGCCATTACCCTCTTTGGTCCAATCGGTATTGAGCAGAGAAATCGAACCGCACTTGCCGTCATCATCAAAGTACCGCGCACTCCAAAATACCTCTTTGGACGGATCTTCGACAAAATACCGGGGACGGCACTGACCGGCAAGATATGCCAGATACGATGCGGCAAAACTCTGCAATTTTTCGTGTCCGGGATACGCCCATGCGGTAAGCAGATAAACCTTGCCTTTACCATATTTAAAGCAGGTCAGCAGCGGCATCCCGTTTGCAGCATCCCAGGCAACAACTTCAGCTCCGGCAAGTTCGATTGACGCAAGTTTGCACGCTCCATCCTCTCCGGCATAAAAGCTCGGCGCAGCACTCAATTCGACATCCGAAACCAAATTCCGTTCCCGGCCGTTCCATTGCCCACTGTACTCCTGTTGAGCCGCTCCATACACGCGCACCCCGCACAACTCGGAAAGATCCCCCTGCCGGAAGAGCCGGAAATCGGAGATATCCCGCTTCTCCTGCGTGCCGAACTGCGGCAGTCCGGAAAAGAGCGTCCCCCCTTCCTTTACAAAATTGCACAGTTTTTCATAATCCTCTTCCAGCAAAGTGTTCCAACCGAAATTGAGCAGTAATTTGTACCGGTTCAAAAACTTTCCGTCAGCTTCGACCGGAACTTCGTCAAAGTCGCCGTAAGGTGTTCCGCAGAAAAAGTGGCGCTGTTTATCAAATTTCTGGCGCAACGGATGAGTAAGGCATCCGGGCATTAAAACATCCAGCAGATGACGGCATTTTTCAACCTGATTATGCCCCCATTCCGGCAAATTTCTGCCAAATTTGCCCCAAACTGAATATCCGGGATCCTGTTCGTAATCGCAGACAAAGCCGTTGAACGGTGCCGCGTAACGCCCCTCCAAAAAGGCGATCTGCCGGACACTTTTTCCCTGCCGGGGATGGGTCGAGGCAAAACGGTAAAATTTCCGCAGCAAATCCCGTTTACCTTTAGTCAATGCATCATCCCAGCACTGGCGCTCTTCTTTCCACATCAAAAAGAGACTGTCCTCTTCGTAGAACATATTCGCCCCCATCAGATACGGCTGATAGAGCGACAGAAAAAACAATCCCAGCTGATTGGTAAAATAGGGCTGCATCGCGTGTTGCGTGGCAATATGCACCCCCCATTCGCCATTGGCAAGCGATTCACTGGCAGTACGGGCAAGCGAACAAATGTGCATGGTGTTGGGAACCATGGTCTCCGCCCGGATAAAGTCGATTCCGGCCTGATGACAATAACGCTGACCGCCGGAAGCATCGCCCAGCCCGGCACGCGAAACTGCCTTTTTTATTTCGGCAGCTTTTCCTCTGAGGAAAGCAATATAATTTTCGCACGCTTCTTTCATTGATGCCGGACGCTTTTCATGGTCGGGGTCAAAAGCGTAAACGGCTCCGGTCAACTCGTGGTTTCCGGCGGCATGCATCATCTCTCCCGCCGCCCGGACAAGAGCGCCGCTCTGGAAATCGCTGACTGCTTCCACATAAATACCGTGTTCCCGGCAGTAATTTCCCCACTGTTTCAAAAGTTCATCAGCTACCGGCAATTTTTCGCCCCCGGAATAGTGGCGGGTGATAAAGTTCCGTATAACGATCAGATTCCCCAACCGGGTTCGGTTCATGTAATCCAGCAGCCAATCCAGTTCGCCGCTGTCATCGTGCGGAACTGAAGTCAAATCCGCTCCGACCATCAATGGCAATTTTTCCTGCGGCAGCTGCTGGACACAAGCGATTACGGCACGCAATCCGGTATCGGTGACAAACTCCACATTCCGTCCGGGATGTTTCAACACAAACGAAAATTCGTTCCACCCCGGCTGCAGCTCAAGTTCAATATTTTCATCTTCATACGCAACCCGGCAGGAGTGTGCTTTGGCGGTATGGATCCTGCCGTAAAGTTTCTCTCCGGTCAACGCCCACTGAGGCAAAACAAGTTCTTCTTCCGGAGCGGTCGAGGGGAAAATCGACATCCGGTTGATAAGCAGTTGAAACTCTTTATTGCCGTTGACCAACTCAAACTCATGACTTCCCGCTTCAGCAGAGAAGCGCGCCCAGACATCCTCCAGAAGCTGAACCCGGGCGTGGCGGCGGAAATAGTGCTTGAAACGGGAAACTTCAACACCATCACACTTCAATATCAAAGGAAACGTCGCATTGACCTGATTCTCCGTTTCCGGATCAAAATATTGTGCCGCCATCGCACTCAAATGAAAAATCTGCTTCCCGCTTTTGCTCAACTCCATCTGGAATTTCACAGAAGTTTCCGGAGACAGCCACGCACTTTTCATCCGCATCCAATGGCGGCAGGGCAAATCAAGCTCCGTTCCATCCACGGCGACCTCCCCTTCCCGGAGTTCCGGACGGAACCAGAGAAAACCGTCGCGGATAATGCTGACGTGACAATTTCCGTATTTCGGTCCGACATTGAAAACTTTTCTGCCGCAATTTATGACTTCAGCTGCAGAAAAGGTAAAATCACCGCTCGCCGTGCGCAGAAAAAACACCGTATCGTCACCAACTTCCGCCTCCACCAGCAATCCGGAAATCCCTCTTCTGGTACTCTCCTGCCATGAGTTCCCGGACAACGGAGTGATTTTCGGAGAGTTGACCGGTCCGGAAATCGAGCGAGGATAGTGATAAAGACTCAATTTTTCTACTGTTCCATGCGAGCAATCCAACGAACCGTCCCAGCAATAAACCGGATGATAATGGCGGCGGGAATAAAGTATCTGGTATCCCCATTCAATGCGGAAATCAAGTTTCATTTTTGTTCTTCTGTATATTTTAGGTTGTCGATCATCTTAATATACAGTAAAAGCAGAAGAAATACAAATAAATTATCTTGCATTTCCGCGTTGACGGTATATATTAGGCAAGGTTATTCTATTATCCGTCAAACAAAAGGTACAGCAAAATGAACAACGCTCCGGTAACATTTCTTTTCGACTTCGACACCCTTGATGACAAAACCCGCGCTTATATCATGAACGAATTTGCCGCCAACGGAGCAAAACATCTGGTTCTTTCCGACACCCTGCTGCGTAAAATCGTCAGCAATTTGAAAATCAAAGATATGATGATGGAAGAAATGAAAGCTGCGGGCCTTACCTTTATGGATTCTCACGCCATTTTCGGAAAGTATCTCGACCTGAACTGCCCGATCCCGGAAGCCCGTCCGGAGATGCTGCTGCGCCACAAACTTCAGCTTCAAATCATCCACTCCATGGGAGTAAACACCATAACCATCCACATCGGAAACGAAAATGCCTACCCGGAATATACTCTGGAACAGCAGACCGATGCGATCAAAAGTTCTCTGGATGAACTTCTGCCGATGGCAGAAGATCTTGGAATAACCATTTGCATTGAGAATATCTGGTCAAGAATAAATACGCCGGACAACCTTTGGAACATCAAAAACGCCTTCCCGACCGATGCGCTGGGCTTCTGTTACGATGCCGGGCACGCCCATTTGATGGATAAAGGCCGTTTCAACCCCGATTCCAATCCGCACCACAGCTGGGTAGGTATGGCGCCGCAGTGGGATGACAAAATTCTGGAAAAGATGCTGCCGCATGTGGTCAACTGCCACATCCACGACAACAATGGAGTAACTGACCAGCACTTGAATATCGGCAGCGGAAATATCGACTGGGATCACATCAGCACTCTGCTGAAACAGGCTCCGCGTTTGCAGGTTATTCAAAGCGAAGTCATTCCCATGCGCGCCAACGCCGCAATCAAAGACATCTGCGATAACTTCCGCAAATATTTTGATATTTAAGGGCGGCGATCTCGCTTGCTACTGCGAGCCTTTCCGGCGGACGGCGGCTCGGTTGAGGACAGTAGTCCACGCCCTCGCCGCCGCCTTGGAAAAACTCGCATTAGCGGCGCGATATCGCCGCCTATGGAGTTGGTTGGCTGTGTGTCGCCTGACGGCGTTCTTTTTCGGCGCGCCAGCCCAATCCGCAACTCACTCCAAACGCTATTGTCGGACGAGTCCGACCTGTCCGACTCGTCCGACACTCACTTCCGCTCCAAATGGCGCTCCCGCAGTGCGTCAGCCACTGGCAACTTACGCCAGGGCGAGGGTGTAACTGGTGGATTCCGTTTTGTCCCATTCCAGCTTGAGCGTGTAGGTTCCGGCGGCGGAGATGATGTCAACTTCGTTGCCTTTTTTATCGTACAACGTGAAGTTTTCAACTCCGCTGACACTCAGCTCTTTGTCGACATCAGCTTTGCTGATGGTGAACTTGATGAAATCCACGTTGTCAGAACCGCTTTGCCAACTGCCGAGCCAGCCGGTGTAATCTCCGGACTTCAGATCCCACTTGACCGCTTTCTTGAGGGTGTCGTCACTGTTTTCGTGCTTGGTGGTGCGGAAACCTTCGGCGGTCGCTCCCAAATCAAGAACGCCATTTTGATTTTCCAGCGTTTCGTAAACGTCGCTTGCGGCAACGATTTCACCTTTGCCGGAGATAAAGCTCCGGTCGAAGTCGCAGGTTAAAACGAGCGTACCGTTGTTGACGAACTTGTCTTTAGCGCCTGCTCCCATATCGACTGCTCCGAGAGCCAAAACCGCATTTTTGTTGATGGTCAAGGTGTCGTTTCCGTCGCTTCCAGTGTAGCTTTCAAGGGTGTTGAATCCCTTGGCAGCAGTAACTTTGTTCATGCCGACGATAGTGCCAACGGTCGCATTTTCAAGGGTAACGGTTCCCGCGTAAGTTTCCTTAAAGGACGGCGTTTCAACGCCTTTTTTCAAGGTAAACTTTTCAGTGTAAGAGTCACCAAGAACAATTTCGCCAACGGTACTGGCACTCAACTTCACCGTCTTGAATCCGCTGATGCTTTCCACATAAGAACCATTCTTCAGTATGGCAGTACCGCTTGCGGAATAAGTCGTGGTATGAGTGATGGTATCATCTTTACCGCCGACAGTTTTATCGCTATTGCTGATTTTTACGTTGGAGTTGACCAGTTCACCGGCGACACCGTTATCGAGAGTAACGGTCGAGTAACCGGAAATGTTTCCG
>JAFTRX010000089.1 GCA_017462015.1 Lentisphaeria bacterium | reverse complement strand
TGTGAAGTGCGCCCTTGCGGGCGTGAGGATGTGATGTTTTTTATTTTTTGCTCCTGTCCTCCGTAGCCATCAAGGCGCAGGAGGATGCTCCACGCTCCATCCACCGGTCGCGACAGACCATTTTGAACGCAGCTACACTGGTGGCGCGGCGCATGGCGCACGCGCGTTTTGCTTTTCGCAAAACAAAATCTGACAAAATCACTTTTTCCAACTCCAATTTTCTTCCGCTGAAAAAAATTGAAAAGCAAGCATTTCGCTGATTTTATGGGATATCTGTGAAAAAAGTGGATTTTCCATCAAAATTATTGCCATTTCGCCATTGACAAAATCATTTTTTGTGGCATATTATATGGATGTTATTTTTTCAGTGATAAAATTTTCATTTATAAAGGAAGGATAAGAAAATGACGAAACGTGACCTTGTTGTCAGAATTGCAAAAGAAACCGGAATTATTCAGAGCGATGTCGCCGCTATCGTCCAGATGACTTTGGACAATATCGCGCAGGAATTGGTCGAAGGTCGTGATATTGAACTGCGTAACTTTGGTGTTTTTGAAATCAAGATCCGCAAGAGCCGCAAGGGCCGCAACCCCCGCGATACCAAAAACGAAGTCATCATCCCGGAACGCGCCGTTGTCAAATTCCGCGCCGGCAAAGAACTCAAAGAGGCGGTCGAAAAACTCAATCCCGCCGATTTCCGGTAATATCTCCGGAGTAAAGGAGTTCAAGAGAACCATGCGCCTGACGAAAAATCCTTTCGTCGGGCGTTCTGTTTTGAATTGAAAAATATGGAGATATATCAACATGACAGCTTTCACTCCGCCTCCCGGTACCGCCGATATCTTTGAAAATGAAGCACGCTCCTGGCGTTTCCTCGAATCAACGGCGGCAAAAGTCTTTTCCAGTTACGGTTACGGCGAACTGCGTACCCCCATCTTTGAATACACCGAAGTCTTTCAGCGCGGACTCGGTGGCGAAACCGAAGTCGTCCAGAAGGAGATGTACACCTTCAACGACCGCGGCGGCCGCAGTTTGACCTTGCGCCCGGAAGGTACTGCCGGTGTCATGCGCGCGTTGAGCAATACCGACGTCGCCAACGGAACCGAACAGCGGGTATTCTACTACGGTCCCATGTTTCGGGGTGAACGCCCCTCCGCCGGACGCCGCAGACAGTTCCACCAGATCGGCGTTGAAAACGTGGGACGTTGCGCCCCTCTTATCGATGCCGAATGTATCGCCATGCTCCACAACTATCTGTGTTCCATCGGAATAAAGGATGCCACGTTCATCATCAACACCCGCGGTGTTGCGGAAGACCGCGCTCCGGCAGAAAAGTTGCTGCGTGAATACTTTGCCAAACATCTGGACAAAATGTGCCCGGATTGCCGTACCCGCTTTGAACGCAATATCTGGCGTATTCTGGACTGCAAACAGGAAGAGTGCGGAAAAATCATCGCCGATGCTCCGGATTATGTTGAAAGTTTCACCGATGCATCCAAAGCCTACTTTGCCGAAGTCAAAGCTGCATTGGATCTGCTCAACGTTCCCTACAAGGTGAACAGCCGCCTGGTTCGCGGTCTGGATTACTACGTCCACACCGTTTTTGAGGTCGTCCACTCCGGTCTTGGCGAACAGATCGCCATCGCCGGCGGCGGTCGCTATGAACTCTTCCTCCCCGGAGAAAAACGTCCCCTGCCCGGAGTTGGATTTGCCACCGGTTGCGAACGTTTGCTTCTGGTGCGTGAAGCTCTCCAGCTGCCGCCTCCGGAATCTCCGCAGACCTCCGTTTACCTGATCGGACTGGGAGCGCCCGCCCGCCTTGCCAACATGGGTCTCGCCGCCAGTTTGCGTCAGCAGGGGTTGCGCGTGGAAATGGAGCTGGAAGAACGTTCCTTCAAAGCGCAGATGCGCGGTGCCAACCGTTCCGGCGCAAAATTCGCCGTACTGCGGGGAGATAACGAACTTGCCTCCGGTATCGCCATCGTCAAAAACATGGCTGACGGCAGTCAGGTCGAAGTAAAAGAAGCTGAATTGACCGATTTTATTGTAAAATCCATATAAATAAATTTGAAAGGATTCAAAACATGTTGACCAAAAAAAATCTCATCTTCCTGGGTGCCCCCGGCGCCGGTAAAGGAACCATCTCCAACATCATGATCGCCAAGTACGGCGTCGCCCACATCTCCACCGGAGACATCCTCCGCGCGGAAGTTGCCAAGGGCACCCCCGCCGGTAAAGAAGCCGCCGTCATCATGAAAGCGGGTAAACTCGTTCCGGACGAACTCGTCTGCTCCATGGTCAAAACCCGTCTCGCCGAACCCGATTGCGCCAACGGCTTCATTCTCGACGGTTTCCCGCGCACCATTCCCCAGGCTGACCGTCTGGATGCGGTTCTGGCTGAACTCGGCACCAAAATCGATTGCGCCGTTTACCTCAAGGTCGAAGATTCCGAACTTATCGAACGTCTGACTGCCCGTCTGAACTGCCGCGGATGCGATGCCATTTACAACAAGCGTTTCATGCCGCCCAAAGTCGAAGGCATCTGCGACAAATGCAAAAGCGAACTCTTCCAGCGCGCTGACGACTCTCTGGAAACTGCTCAGAACCGTCTTTCCGTCTTCCATCAGCAGACCCAGCCGCTTATCGACTACTACGAAAAACGCGGTCTCCTCTACACCTGCAAGAACACCGACAAAGATGCCATCGCGGCTGAACTTGCCGGTATCTTGGAGTAATCAGCTATGTCTCCTGCCCGGATAATCCATACTCCGGAAGAAATTTCCCGGATACGGCGCGCGGCAATCATCACTGCCAATGTGCGCGATGAACTTGCGGCGCTGACCCGCCCGGGAATGACAACTTTCGATGTTGACCGTCTAGCGGGTGAACTTATCACCCGTACCGGCGGAAGCAGTGCATTCAAAAATTACGGTGGTTTCCCCGGCAATATCTGCATATCCGTGAACGATGAAGTTATTCACGGCATCGGCAGAGATGATGTCGTTCTCAAAGAAGAGGACATCGTCAGTATCGATCTCGGAATAAAGCTCGATGGTGCATTGGCTGATACAGCCCTCACTTTCGGATTCCGTGAACAGCCTGCTGAGATCAAACGTTTGCTGGATGGAACAAAAGAAGCTCTGATGGAAGGCATTGCCGCCGCAAGATGCGGGGCATTTGTCCACGATATCAGTGCAGCTGTGGAAAAATGCGCCCGCCGCCGCAAACTCGCCATTGTCCGCGAGTATGTGGGGCACGGTTGCGGCATACAGCTTCACGAACCGCCGCAAATTCCCAACTACACCGGAGCCGGACGCGGTCCGCGCCTTGAACCGGGGATGGTATTGTGTATCGAACCGATGCTGAACCTCGGAACGGAAAGTGTAAAAGTTGACCGTAAAGACAAGTGGACCGTACGGACCCGCGATGGAGCATGGAGTGCCCATTTTGAGCATATGATTTTGATAACTGAAAACGAACCGGAGATATTAACGTGGCAAAAGACGATGTAATCAGAGTAGAAGGCGTGGTCAAGGAGTTGCTTCCCAATACCATGTTCAGAGTGGAAATCCAAACCGGACATGTGGTCAATGCCCACATTTCCGGCAAGATGCGGATGAACTTTATCCGTATTCTGCCCGGTGACAATGTCACTTTGGAAATGTCCCCCTACGACCTCACCAAGGGCCGTATCGTCTTCCGTAAGAAGTAAAATTCTGGAAGCGCAATAACATTCAGGTCTGTTGCAAAACCACAGTTTTTGCAACAGACCTTTTTTTGCTGACAGCCGCCCTCCCCCGGCTTATGCCAGGGCGAGGGTGTATTTGTGGGAATCAGTTTCGTCCCACTTCAACTCCAGCGTGTAGGTTCCGGCGGCGGAGATGATGTCAACTTCGTTGCCTTTTTTGTCGAAAAGCGTGAAGTATTCAACACCGCTGACGCTCAGCTCTTTATCAACATCGTTTTTGCTGACGGTGAACTTGATATAGTCCACGTTGTCAGAACCGCCATTCCAACTGCCGAGCCAACCGGTGTAATCTCCTGCTTTCAAATCCCACTTGACCGCTTTCTTGATGGCGTCGTCGCTGTTTTCGTGCTTGGTGGTGCGGAAACCTTCGGCAGTAGCGCCCAAGTTGAGAACGCCGGAAGTACTGCTCAATATTTCGTAAACGTCGCTTGCGGCAACGATTTCACCTTTTCCGGAGATGAAACTCCGGTCGAAGTCGCCAGTCAAAACGAGCGTTCCGTTGTTGACAAACTTGTCTTTAGCGCCTGCTCCCATATCGACTGCTCCGAGAGCCAAAACAGCGTTTTTGTTGATGGTCAAGGTGTCGTTTCCGTCGCTTCCAGTGTAACTGGCGATAGCATTGAAGCCTTTGGAAGCGGTGACTTTGTTCATGTCGACGATGCTGCCGACAGATGCATTTTCAAGGGTGACGGTTCCCGTGTAAGTCTTCTTTGAGGACGGTGTTTTAACGCCTTTTTTCAAGGTAAACTTTTCAGTGTAAGAGTCACCGAGAGCGATTTCACCAACGGCACTTGCCGTCAGCTTCACCGTTTTAAATCCGCTGATACTGTCCACATAAGAACCGTTTTTCAATGTGGCAGTTCCGCTTGCAGAATAAGTCGTGGTATGAGTGATGGTATCATCTTTACCGCCGACAGTTTTATCGCTATTGCTGATTTTTACGTTGGAGTTGACCAGTTCACCGGCGACACCGTTATCGAGAGTAACGGTCGAGTAACCGGAAATGTTTCCG